>JBLNBX010000163.1:0-5063 GCA_050260275.1 bacterium | reverse complement strand
CGCCCCAATTTTCAGCCCATGTTTGACGATGAGCTGCTCGACCAGGTCCTTCACCTGGCGCGGCGTGAATTTCGTCAGCTCGCAGAGCCGGGCAATCGAAATCGGCCGGAGCCGCCCCTGGCGCTCCCAGATCAGGCTCGCCACCAGCACCTCGTCCGGCTGAGGCGGAACGGTCGAATGCGCGAACGGGCCTTCGCTTTTGCGGGCTGTATCGAACAGCGGCAGAGTGCCGATGCCGGCGAAGTCATCCGCATCAGTTCGTCTCATCGGGACAGTCCTTTCAGATAGTCGAACCAGCCCTCCGCACGACCGATGTCAATATCAGGCTCGCGGTCTTCACATGGCCCGAGGTCGCCGCACACGCGGCAACGCCTGAAACTCCAGAGCCACTCCAGGTAGCCCTTGATCACGGCAAGGTGCTCCGGATGAGCAGTCCCGGTCAGAACAAACTGCGGCACCGGAGGTGCGGGACTCTGGATCACGACCACCTTCGGTCGTGGCTCCGGCCCCCGTCTGCGCATCTCTGCGGCTCTGTCTGCGAGGTTTTTCACCGCGACCGGCGGGAGGGAGAAGGAAGGCCCGCCGGTTTCGCTGGAGTCTCACCAGCTCATCAGGCGGCTTCCTGCACCGCTTCAGGAAACGTCTCGAAGTAAAACTCGTCTTTCTGTCGCACCTTCAGGCCGAGCTGAGCCAGCTCGTCCTCGCTGAGGCCGGCGGACTTGACGGCGTCTTTGTTGACGCTCTCCTTGGTGATCACGAATTGCTCCAGGCGATCCGGCTTCTTCGCGAACCGATTCTTGATCGCCTGCAGTACCCGCTCCCAATTCCATCCCTTCAGGCAACAGAGCTTCGGATTACCCTTCCGCATGCCGGCCCGGCCGAAGTCGAGCTCGATCGAGCGCTTCCCTTCGGCCTCGACCTCCTTCCGGTGCGCCCGGTAAAAAAGCTCCATCTGTTCGGCGAGCGCCTCGCGCTTCGCGAGCAGCGGTGCGGTAGTGCTGTTATAAGTGGTGGTCGCAGTGAGTATCGCGTCATCTCGCTCGGCCGCAGCCTTGGCGATGCTGAGATCAATCAACGCGATCTGCCGCAGCGCGAGATTGAAGTCATTCCAGTTAAGCAACATGTTCTTTTTTCTCCTTTTCCTGCAACTCTTGCCTCATCTTCCGGGTATTCGGATTTTGTTGTGTTGCTTCGCATGTTCTTCGCTCATTTGTCATGCTGTTCTTTCTTCGGATTTGGCTGTGCTGGAGCACAGTGAAATCCGTAGTCATCCCATGCCGCACCGTTCCTGTGAACCTCCGCAGGGCAGTCTGGATACGGATCGGGCCTGAAGTTGTGAACCGGGCAGTTGTCGGACACAAGCGCCGGGTTTGTGTCGGGCGACTGGCAGTCGCACCGTAGAGGGCAAATACAGGTGCTCATAAAAGACCTCTCCCTATCCACTCAGCGACGGGAGGAAACACAGCGTTCCCTAACCCGATAAGTCGGTCCACCCGATGTCGAATCCCATAAGCCACTCTCGCCACTCCGGGTTCTCTGGCCCACGCTCCCCCATCGAAGCAAGATCGGATTGGAGTGTTCTCTGTCCACCGCCTGTACGCTGTCGCTTGTCCACGGAAACGCCCCGGATCGAAGCAGTTGGGGTTGTCCACCGATCTGGCGGTTGTAACGATGAACATTCGGTCACGAATGTGTCGAGCACCAAAGGCAATCGCTGGTATGCGATCCCATTCCGCATCATGCCCGAACTCGGCCACGTCCCCGAGAACTTCTCCCATCCCTCGATGAGCGATAGCTGCCACGTTCTCCACGAGCGTGTGCTTGGGTCGTACCATGCGAACGGTTCGCACCATCTCCCGCCAGAGTCCCGAAGCGGCCCCGGCCAAACCGGAGCAGAGGCCAGCGTCAGAGATGTCGGTACATGGGAAGCCCCCGGCAACAACGTCAACGGGGTCAAGTTCGTGCTGTTCTCGAATGTCTCCATATCGCTTCACGTTCGGCCAGTGTTTCGCCAATACCCGATTGGCGTATTCGTTGTTCTCGACCTGACATCGACATTTCAGGCCAGCCCGTTCCAGTCCACGATCAAGCCCACCGAATCCCGCAAAGAGGGAGCCGAAGGTTTTGGTACTCATCTAGTACCTCCGG
Source organism: bacterium (assembly GCA_050260275.1). Lineage (GTDB taxonomy): Bacteria > Acidobacteriota > Terriglobia > Bryobacterales > Bryobacteraceae > DATMXS01. The sequence goes on along the minus strand of JBLNBX010000163.1, from coordinate 2,915 downwards.
TGGGCACACTGAAATCCGATTTTGTTACCCGTTGGGCCTTGACAACCTCTCCGCGCCAGGCCCGCTCTACGTCTTCATCGGAAAGTCCGGCACCCAGCACCCTATGTGCCTTCCGTGCCAGATTGGCGGCATGCTCCGTTACGAGTCCAATAGCCGACTCCTTTGGCGCGCGAAAGCCGACCGCGTCGAGAACCTGCTTCTGTTCGATTAGCGCCGTGAGCACGACGTTTACGGCAACCGCCTCGCGCTTCGTCATACAACCCTCTTTAGGCGCGCCATCATGACGCGCTGGTAGATCGCGCGCGCGGCTTCCAGGGCCGCAGCGCGTGCAACCATCCGGCTGCCGTAGTAGCGCAGCGCTTTGGGCGAAAGCCACACCGCAATACCAAACGCGCACGCCAGCAGCACCATTGCGAGCAACACCACGTTGACCATCACGCCGCCCTCCTTGCTGCGCCGCCCGGCAGCATGTCCACGATCTCGCGCGTGATGCGCTCTCCAGGCTGTGCTCCGTTCATGGCGAGCTTCACCATCGCCTGGATGCACGCGGCATTGATGATGAGCGGATAGCCCATCGCCGGCCGACGCGGCGCCCGGAAGCGATCGGCGAAAGCTTCCCAGCCGCCGGCATCGAACAGCTTGTCGATCGACGATCCAACCCGCCGGAGCTTGAATTCCAGGTACTCCTGCAAGGGCACCTTGGGTACCTCGACGAGCCGAATGCGGTTGCCGATTTCGGGGAAGGCGGCGAGCTTGTGCTTGAGCTGCGGCAGTCCGATGAGGATGATGGCCAGCAGCCTAAAGCGCCCGACCTTTTGTTCGTAAAACGTTTTGAGTTGCCGGAGCACGGCCGTGCCGCAAAAATGTGCATCGTCGATGAGCAGTACTGCCTTCTTGTCTACGGTGCCGGACCGAAGGCCGCGCAGCGCGATAGACAACTGCCTGCCGCGAGCTTCTCCGTTGTTCGCTATACGGCAATCGTCGCCAAGGAGGCCGTAAATAATGGCGCGTACGAGGTGCTCGGGAGTCAGCTTTTCGCGCTCCTTCAATTGCGGAACGCAGATGATGCAGTCGTCGCGCCTCCCGTACTCCGATTCGATGCCGTCCCAGATCGTGGTTTTGCCGGCGCCGCTCTCCCCGACTACGGCGAGAAAGCCGCGCTGCTCGATGGCATCGGTGATTGCGGTTGCGACCTGTTCGTGTCCCTTGTACTGGAACACGTCTTCATCCGCCTCAACGTCGTTGATGAACGGATTTGTGCGCAGGCCGAAAAGTTGCAGCACACTGCGGTCTAGCTGCATGAGTTGGATTTCCTCCGTTGCTATGAGAGGCGCCTCGTAATGTTCTACCGGGGCGCCGTTTATGATTGGCTTCTTCGTCTCCGGCCAGGAGATGTCGTTTTCGTCGATGCCGTGATTGGCTAGGATGCCTGCCAGGCGCCGCCGGCACTCGGACATTCCGATACGCAGCGGATACTCGCCTTTGTTGACGATCCTCGCAATCGCCGTCGTAGATAACCCCAAAGTTCGCCCCAGCCTCCGGTACGACAGGCCGGCCTTCGTAAGTGCGAGTTTGAGCGTCATTTGCCAACTCCAATTGGAAATTCCAGAACGCGGGGCGTGATGCCCTGCTGAATCGCGGTGACCGCGGCGGAGATCTCCGCCTCGGTAACCTCCCCTCCGAAGATCTCGTTAAGGTACTCGGCTTCGGCCGGCGTGAATGGCCGGCCGATGATCTGCTGCACTTCGGCGCGCGCCTGGACCCGTGTAAACCGCTCCGCCGCTGCCGGCTCGATCGGGACCTCGACTCCGCTCGGTTTGAGCTCGATAGGAGCGACCCGCTCGGCGTGGTATCCGAATGCCCGAATGGCTCGCTGTTCCACCAGCTCGTGCGCCGCCTCGGCCGCTTCGTCGGTAAACCGCGCCGTGCGGGTCTTCTTCTGTGACTTGTACTCCTGGCCGATCAGAGCGGCATCAGCCGGGAATCCGAATTCATCCAGTTCCACGGGTTCACACACCCAGACCGGCGCCGCGGGTACGTCCCACGCACGGATCTGGACCTTGGGAAATTCAAACGGGCTGTATTGCACGGCGACGTACTCACCCGGCAAGAACTCTTCGGGCACTCGATAGCGGTTGTTCTTGAACCGGATGATCCGCGCTCCATTGACCAGGGCCTTATGCGGCTCGCTCACGGCTATTGCCTTGAACGTCTCGAAATCGCAGCGCAGTTCGCGGAGCTGCGTTTCCGGCCGGCGGTTGATATGCCAAGCCCACATCAGCGATCGCTGCGAGCCATAACGGCTGTGCGTTGCCTCGGCGCAGTAGCGCGCCGCAAAATCGACTGCCCACTCGTTGAGCTGTTCGACGCTCTCGGGCGGGTCGAGCCGCATCCGCGACTCGAAGTGCTGCTCCCAGAAGTTGTGGGAGACCTCTACCGTGCCCTTCGATCGCGCGCCTTCGCAGATGTTGAGCTTCACGCCCAGGCGCTCCAGCAGGCTCACTGTGATCGACGCGCGGTTCGCTGATCCGCGGTCTGCCATTAGAATGCGCGGAACGCCGCGGAAGGGATACAGGTGCTTGATGCTCTTGCCGCGCAATGTCTTCTCGGTCCACGCGCGATAGAGCCCTTCGAGCGTCGCCTGTATAGTTTCGCCGGTCGACTCGGCGTAAAAGGCAAATAGGCAGCCGGTCGCATGATCGACTACGATGAGTCTCCATAGCCGCGGCACGCCGGCTTCTGGCAGCTTGTTCTTGTATACGAGGTGCTCGTACTTTAACCGGCCCTGAAAGATCTTCCAATTCACGGCCAAGCTGAAATCAACTTGGTGGACGTGATTCGGCCCCAGCGAGCGAAGCTGAATGTGCGGCTCGGCCTGCTGCTGGTCGATGCGTGATCCGCCCTGCTCGCGCAGC
>JBLNBX010000162.1:0-11976 GCA_050260275.1 bacterium | reverse complement strand
CGCCCGGGCCCGCGCAGCCGAACCCGGCGAAAGATCGAACGATACTATGCGCGAATCCGGATTGGCGCGCGCGATGATCGCTGTCTGCGCGCCGGTTCCACAGCCGCACTCCAGCACGCGGCTGCCAGCCGGGAACACGGTGTCATGGTGCAGAAGATCGCTGAGAGTGGTTGCCTGATCGGACAGGCGCTCTTCCTCGCGCTCCGAGTAACCGTGTACATAGGCCGTGGCGGACATAGTGTTACTACAGTGTGCCACGGTTCAATATACCTATATCAAGCCCCGGACAACTCCCCACGCCTGCGGAACAAGTTGCGCGGCGATCCGCACATCTATCATCAACACCGGTGCGAGCGCCCAAAATAGGTGCCGCTTCACTGCTGGCAGCGCCATCACCAGGAGCATCGGACTAAGCGGCCGTGCGTAGTTATACGCCTGCGCCCAGAACTTAGGCGTGCTTACGCCAGCAACCAGGAGCAAAAACCACACGGCCATCCAGCTTTCGAGCGTGAAAGGCCTCCGCCGCAGGCTCCACCCCGCCGCCGCAACCGCTGCAATGGCCCCGGCGAGAGCCAATGCGTCCGCAGCCTGCACCGCGCGCGTCAGCAACGGTCCGAATGTGTACGCCTCGGGCCGGAACAGTTGTAGGAAGAGGCCGGCAAACGGGTACCGAAACAGCCAGTTGTAGGCGTGCGGCGGCACCTCGACGGTGACCTGTGCGTTGACGTAGGCCCACCAAACGAAGGCCGGGAGCGCAGCAGCCGCGTAAGCGGCCGTCCTGAAGTACTGCCGTTTGAAAAGTGCGAGCGAGCAGCACGCCGCTATGAATATCAGGCCGGTTTCCCGGACGAGAGCCGCCGCGGCCAGCAATGCGGCCACTCGCCCGGGGCAGTCGCGTGCGCTGTAGAGGAGCACGCCCGCGCATAGCGCGGTGAGCGCCACATCGATCGTCATGCGGTCGATCGAGATCAACGTTGCGGGCAGCGCCAGGAACGCCAAACCCCATGCTTCGCTCCTGTGTTGGAGCTTCGCCCAGCACCCCAGCCACCAGGTCCCCAGGAAAACACAGAGCAGCACGGCCGAAATGTAGGCCGCGTCTACCAGCCGGTCTTGTCCGAACGCCAGCAGCCAGGCCGTCGCCGGCAGCAGGATGCGCGCCCGCCTCATCGCGGGCACGTCGAAATGGCCGTCCCAGCCCTTGCGGATCCAGGGATCGTGCGCTACGTACCTGTAGAACTGGCCGTCATAACCCGTCGAGTTCGGGAAAACGTAGGTCCCGCTTAGCTCGGCGGGTGGAGGCCACCGGTCGCCGGAGCAGAACAGCGCCGTCCAGTTGCCGCCATAGTTGATATGCACTGTCAACGATTGCCAGGCGAGCACGAGGAACACGGCGGCCAGCGCGTAGACCAACGCGCTCCGATGTCCCGGCGCGAGCGAGGCGGCTGCGCGCGGCGCCGCGGCTGATGGTGCAGCAGAGGATGGCGTCAGACAGGGGCTCCCGTCAGTGAATCAACGTTCCAGTCTATCAACGCGTTCTAGAGCCGTGATTACCGCGCCGGATCGTCACGGCCATCGCCGGATGCAGCGATTCGGCGCCGCTCCCGCCGGGTTCGACCACAACATGGACCATCTGATTCCATGCCGGCCTGATATCCTTACGCTGTGGCTAGGATTTGCCCGCGCCCGCGCTGGCGATAGATGTGCACGGCTGCACGGTTGAGGAGCGACTGGCATGGAGAAGAGCGGCCTGACGGCAGCGGCAAGCGGAACGTTCTCGCTCGGCGGGGATCTCAATATCTACCGCCTTGGTTTCGGCGCGATGCGCATCACCGGGCCGGGCGTCTGGGGAGAGCCGAAGGACCCCGAGGAAGCCCGGCGAGTCCTGCGCAGGGCCGTTGAACTCGGCATCAACTTCATCGATACGGCGGATTCATACGGACCCGCTGTCAGCGAGCGTCTCATCGGCGAGACCCTCCATCCCTATCCGCCCGGACTCGTCATTGCCACCAAGGCTGGCCTCACCCGGCAGGGTCCCGACCAGTGGAGCCCCAGGGCCGACCCCGAGTATCTCCGCCGACAGCTCGAGTCGAGCCTGCGCCTGCTTCGCGTCGAGCGCATCGATCTCTACCAACTGCATCGGATCGACCCGAAGGTGCCCGTGGAGGAGAGCCTGGGAGCCATGAAGGATTTCCAGGCCGAGGGCAAGGTGCGGCACATCGGGCTTTCGGAGGTCACGCCGGAAGAGATAAAGCGCGCGCGCAAAACCGCCGACATCGTGAGCGTTCAGAACCTCTACAACTTCTCGAACCGTGGCCACGAGCCGGCGCTGAAGTACTGCGAGCAGCACAACATCGCTTTCATCCCGTGGTTTCCCATCGCCGCGGGCAGGCTCGCACGCAGCGGCGGCCCGCTCGACACCCTCGCGAAGAAGTACGGAGCGACACTCGCGCAACTGTCCATCGCCTGGCTGCTGCAGCGCTCTCCCGTGATGCTGCCGATTCCTGGCACGTCGTCGGTGAAGCACCTGGAAGAGAACGTCGCTGCGGCGAGCATCCAAATACCGCCGGAGGAATGGGCGGCTCTGGACAGCCCGGCGCACGCGTAAGGCGGCGCTGCCCGCGTTTTCTCTGCGCCGCACGGCGCTCGCCTTGCCTTCACGCGCCGCGAAGCACGGGCCTCCCGCGACCTCGGGCCGCCTCGCGCGTCACGCCGGGTGTTGGTGACCGATTTCGACGGCAGTGCGATTTACGACAGCGCAGCCTGCCGGAGAATCCTCACGTCTTGGCCGGTTTCGGCCCGATCGCGCGGTAAACGCTGGAGAAAATCAGCCCCGCCAGGAAGCCGTCAGCAAATCCCCACGCGCCGCCCAGCAGAACGCGCCCGGCGTTCCGCTTCGTGTTCGCGCCCGGGTAGACCGAGCTCATCACCTTGAGAAACTCCCTGCCGTATTCCGGCTTCGCCAGATTCACCAGCCCTACTGCCAAAAGCGCGCCGCCCCACAGCGAGCCTAGCGTGAGCCCCGTCGCAACAGTGGCATTTTGCATCCGAGCCGCCTCCTGCGTTCATTCTACGCCCGCGGCGGAAGCTCTCCGCACGCGCCTGTTGCTCTTTTTTCGCATCGATGGCGAGGCCTCTTCCGCGGCGCCGTCCTGATAATCTCCGGCAACTTGCGCAGCCATCGTACTTACCCCTCCCGGTTGCTGCGCGTGTAAGTCATCCTGATGTTCCGGAAACAGGTTGTCGTACTTCCTTCGCTCGCCAGAAACTCCGGATGCTCGTCCACGTGAATAGGCGCGGCTCAAAGGACTTTTTTTGCACGCGTGGCCCCCGAATGCTGCTTGATTCCGCTCGCCTCCGCCTTCAAAATCTATTCCCCGCACGGAGGCGGCGGCGCGTCTCCCGGTTCGGCGCCGCCGCGGGCGCCCGTCTGCCTGCCGGCCCGCGCCGGCTGGCGGCTGGGCACAATTTACACGGCTCGGCGCATGTGCCGGAAACTCCAACATTTGCTTACGAAATGCGCGCGGCGGAGGAGCCCTCACCCTCCGGGGGTGGCGCTGGCGATCATTAAAAACGCCCCTCCCGGCTAGCGCGCGACGGCTGCCTCGTGTATAAGAGGGTTGGGAAACGAAGCATAAAAAATAATTAATGACCACCGATTCGGCCGTCTCACGCCGGGTCGGGGGTCAATTCCAATGCGCCGCCGGTCCCTTCAGAGCGATAACGGGACGAACGCGGCGGGAGGCAGCAGTCAAATCAAATGCCAAGGCAGCGGCTTACACTTACCGAAGACCAGGCTATGGACTTACAAGCCAGGGTAGCCACCGCCAGCTCCTCTGCGGAGCGCTTCCGCGCGCAGCTCATACTCGAGCTTGCCGCTGGATCCACCTACGCCGACATAATGCGCCGGCTCTCCACCACGGCTCCTACTATCTCCAAGTGGAAGAAGAGATACGTGGAGTTCGGAGTGGAAGGACTGGGCAGCCGCCGCGAAAAGAGGGGGCCGCGCGTAGCGACAGAGCCCGTGCAGCGGCGCATTCTCGAACTGTTCGAGAGGAACGGCGTTGCGGGCGAGCGATGGTCATGCCGTGCCATCGCCCGAGTTGTGGGCGTTAGCAAAGCGACGGTGCAGCGCGTGTGGGCGAAGGCTCGCACAGCTGCCATTCCGGCTGCTGCGGCAGCAGGAGCGGACCAAACCCCCCCGGGAGATAAACCCCCCGCACCACATCCGCGCGCTGAGCAGCCGCAGTAGTGTTAACATGAGGTCAATTCAGGGCCGCGCGTTGTGGGGATGCGCATGGCGGCGCGGCTCCGGGGGGGTTCGGTGAACCAGCGTAAAGTAGTAAGAATTAGGCCTACGGTCTTGCTTGTTGATTCCGACGACAACCTGCGCGAGCGGATGGAGACCGCACTGGAGCGCCTCGACTACCGCGTGCTGGCCGCCGCTACGGGACGCGAGGCCGTGCAGTGCCTAAGCTCCTACGGCCCGGCGGACCTGACGGTCTTGGACGTGGCTCTACCCGACGTCGATGGCGTGCGGCTCGCCTTTCGCATACTCGCACGCCGTTACACGCGGCGCGTTCTGTTCGTCTCCGACTCCTGTGACGACGTCGTGTTCCTGCATCCCATGCTGGTGCGGCGCGTCAGTTTCGGCGGCCGCCGCGTCCCCAAAGAGATGCTCGCGGCGATCCAGCAGTGCGTGCCCGCTCGCTCCCCCGCGGTGCGCGCCCGAGTAGCCGGAGGCTAGGCTAGGTCCGCTGGCGAGCCTGTGTGGCAGGCGGCACGCTCTGAGATAGGGTGCACGATTAGGGGCGCCGTGCGCGCCGCCGCGGTGGGGCGGCGTCCCAGTTAATAATTCTTCAGGAACGAGTTCCGGTTCGCTCGCGTGTATTGTATGCTGGAACCAAACTCGTGGCGGACCGGGATCTATCCGCCGCCTGGGCACCGATCACACACGAACTTCTGCTGCTGCGAGACCTGATGGCTGGGCGTGCCCGATGAAACCGCGCGACATCCTGCCCGTCTGGTGGAGCATACTCCGCGGGCGGAGCCCATTTCTGTCGATCGAGATCACGAAGGAGTGCCCGCTCCGTTGCCCCGGGTGCTATGCTTTCGCCCCCGGGCATCTCGGCGACGGGATGTCCATCAAGCGGTTGAGCGATCTTCGCGGTGCAGCGCTTGTAGAAGGCGTGGTGAATTCGGTTCGCAAGCGGCGTCCGGTCCATGTCTCTTTGATCGGCGGCGAACCTTTGGTGCGATACCGTGAACTTGGCGAGATCCTCCCCCGCTTGGGCGCCCTCGGCGTCGAGGTACAGGTTGTGACCAGCGGCGTCCGGCGCATACCGGTCGAGTGGGCCGCCATGCCGTGGGTGCACATGGTTGTTTCCGTTGATGGGCTTCCGGCTGAACATAACCGGCGCCGCGCCCCGGCCACCTACGACCGCATCATCGAGAACATCGCCGGGCATAGGCTTATCATCCACTGCACAGTCACGCGGCAGATGTGCCGCCCTGGCTATCTGACCGAGTTTTGCGAGTTCTGGTCCGCTCGTGAGGAGGCGCGCAAGATCTGGTTCAGCCTGTACACGCCTCAGGAAGGCGAGACTTCGCCGGAAAGGCTGACCGCGGCGGACCGATCAGTGGTGCTTCAGGAACTGGCTCTGATACGGCCGGCCTACCCGAAGCTCCATCTTCACGATTTGATACTGAATGGTCTGGCGCACCCCCCCGATTCGCCAGCACATTGCGTGTTTGCCAACATCACCGAGTGCCTTTCGGCCGACCTGGTTGCCAAGGTGAAGCCCTGCCAGTTGGGCGGGCGTCCCGTCTGCACGGAGTGCGGATGCGTCGCTGCGGCCGGGCTGACGGCGATTGCGCGCTATCGCCTCGCGGGATGCGTGCAACTCGATGGCATTTTCTGGCTCTCCCGGCGAATCGGTCTGCGCCTTGCCAAAAGAAACGGCCGCCGGTGCGCGGCCAACGGACTGATAGAGGAGGAAAACAGGAATGCACGCGAAGCCCCTGCCTCAGCAGGACAGCAATCCCGCTCCGTTTCGCGTTGACGTTGCAACCCACGATCTGTTGATGAAAGGAGAGCGGCCAAAGCCGCTCATGCCGGGACCCGTGCCGATGACTCTGCCGGAGCCCGTGTTCCCGCAATTCCCCGAGAAGGCCGGCGATGTCCAGCCGGACCCGAAGAAGCTCCCGTCCGGCGATTCGCCATACCGCACACGCATTTCGCCCTTCATGATCCGCCGCGCGTTCCGCGGATGGCTGTATCCGTGGATTCGCGCCCAGATCCTGCCAGGCGATTTCCACCCGATGATCGCCTACCTTTTCACCGAGTGGAAGTGCAATATCGATTGCCACTACTGCTGGGCCTTCGACAACAAAGTCAAGGGAATGACCGAGGATACGGCCCGCCGCTCGATCGACTGGCTTCGCGATCAGGGTTGCGGCGTGCTCGCGCTCATGGGCGGCGAGGTGCTGCTGCGCCCCCAGTTTGTCCACAAAGTGGTGTACTACGCCGTGAAGAAGGGCTTCTGGGTCTACGTGCCCACGAACGGCCGTCTTATGCGGCCCGATGTGATCGACCGCCTCGCCGATGCAGGCGTTGCCACCTTCAACCTGGCCGTCGATTCCGTCGAGGACCGGCCCGAGCTACCTAAGGCGCTTGCCCCCATCCGGCCCTACTTCGACTACCTCATCCGCAAGCAGTACGTCTACGACTACAGCGTCTTCTTCAATATCAACATCACTCGCATCAACCTCGAAGACGTAAAGCAACTCACCGAGATCGCCCACGACAACGGCATCGCCACCGATTACCACATCAACGAGTCGCCCATGACGGACCAGCCTCACTTCAAGCACCGTGAGGGGAACAGCACCTTCATCACGCCGGAAGACTGGCCGCGCGTTGACGAGCTCATCGACTGGCTCATCGAAAAGAGCCGTTCCGGGTACAAGATGGTGAACTCGATCGCGCGGCTGAACGAGATGAAGGCGTTCATGCGCGGGCAGGTGAAGTCCTGGGATTGCCGGGCGGGACAGAACTCGCTGATCATCCGCACCGACGGCACGCTCGCGCCGTGCTTCCCGCTGTACTCGGCCACATACGACTGGGGCGTTGCCGAGCGCCCGCGCTTCGACCCCGAGCAGCTCGCGAAGATGAAGCAGACATGCCAGCAGCACTGCTTCTCCACGCTGAATCACAACCTGGCGTACTGCTTCAAAGCGCAGCGCGCCATCAAATGGCTTCTGCGGCAGGCCGCGCGCGGATTCCAGGGCACCACTGGCGCGTTCGACGATTGATTTCGTGTCCTCGCCGGTGCTTCAGCTAACGTTCGGTGAGATGATGGAGTTCTGTATTTGTGCGAACTCAGGTTGTTGATCCACCGTCCGTTAGGCCCTCAAGTGAACCGATGGGCGAAAGCTCCCTCACGCGGCGCCCGTATGAACTGATGCTGGCGGTCGTCGCCACGAGCTCGGCCGGCAACTTTTGCCTGAGCTGGGGTTTGCGGGACGTGGGCAGCATCGTGACGCTTTCGCCCTTGCCCTATATCGCGGCGCTCGCAAACCCTCTCGTGATTGGGGGCGTCGTGCTGCTCATCGCCTGGCTGGTTTCCCAGCTCTCGCTTCTCAGCCGGGCCGACATGAGCTACGCGATGCCCGTCACCGGCGCGGGGTACATCCTTACCGCGCTGCTCGGCTATTTCGTCCTTGGCGAGACGATTCCGCCGGCGCGCTGGGCGGGGATCGGTATGATCGGCGCGGGCGTTGCTCTCGTCGGCCAGACCACGCCGCGGACGAAAGGCAGGCGCAGCCGATGACGAAGTGGCTGCTTGTCGCGCTTATCATCGGCTGCAACTCCTGCGGCGACCTGTGCAATACCTTGGGCATGCGCCGGTACGGCGAGGTCCACGATTTCCATCCGCGTGCGCTCGGCAGAATGGCCCGCGCTCTTTCCAGGAATACCTACATAGTCGCGGGCATCGCAGCCATGGCGGTTGCGTTCTTCGCGCTGGTCTCTCTGCTCTCCATCGCGCCCCTGAGCTTCGCTGTGCCTGCCACCGCAGCGACCTACGTTATTGAGGCCCTGCTGGCCAAGATGGTCCTCAAGGAACATGTCCACTGGAGGCGCTGGGCCGGCGTATCGCTGGTAGCTTTCGGCGTCGTCCTTCTGGCGTTCTGAGCGGCGAAGTACGGCTGCGGGCCGGATGCTCCACCTCAGCTCACGCCGGCCGTTTTAGATACGACAGCCCCTCGTCGTATCGGTCGGCCACCTCGGCAATTCGCCCGTCCAGTATCCAGTCCAGCGCCCGTTCGCCGTCGAAGGCGTCGGCGCGGCGGCGGATCACCTGGGGCAGACGCTCCGGCCTGAAGATTCCCAGCAACTGATCGAGCGACTTGCCCGCGGCGATCATGCGGCCCAGTACGGGCTCGGGAATTTCGGCCGTTCCGTTTTCCCACTCGCGCAGCGCCTCGCCCGTGGCGCCGGCGATAGTTGCTACGTCCTCGAGCCCCACGTCAAGGCCCGCCCGCAAGCGCGCCGCAATCGAGAAAAACAGTTCCCGTTTCTGATCTGATCGCATCCCCGGATCCCCAGTTGCACCCAGTGTCGCACAGGCGCTCCGTGCGGCATCAGGTACTATTGGCGGTGTTCGCCGCGTATCGCGGGCGCTTCCGGATGAACGGGAAAATGATCCAGCCGCTTACGACGGCTGGTGCGCGGCGAGCGCCTCGTTGATGGCGCGCTCCATCACCAGGCGCGGGGCGCTCTCCCCGGTCCAGGTCTCGAACTGGCGCACAGCCTGCTCGAGGAACATCTCGGTGCCCGGGATGACCGTCTTGCCCTGCTCTCTCGCGCGCTTCAGGAGCGTCGTCTCCACGGGGTTGTAGACCATGTCGAAAATGATGTCCGCGGGGATCTCCTCGCGGAAGAAGCACTCCTCAGTGTTCGGGTACATTCCGATGGGAGTGGCATGCACCACGGCATCGAAGTAGCGGCTCTCGACGCGCTCGCGGAGCACTGGCTCGGCGCCGCACATCTTCGCGAGGGCGCGCACGCGATCGGGGTTGCGGCCGGTTATCGAGAGCGTTGCACCGGCCTCCGCCAGCGCCAGCGCAGCGCCGCGCGCCGCGCCGCCGTTGCCCGCGATCAGGATCGACGCGCGCGCCACGCGCAGACGCCGCTCCAGCGGAACCCGCACTGCCTCCGCATCGGTATTGGTGCCGCGCCACCGCCCGGCTCTCCGCGCCACCGTATTCACCGCGCCGATCCTGCGCGCCAGGGGATCCAGCCAGTCCATGTAGCGCAAGATGCGCTGCTTGTGCGGAATGGTCACACTGAAGCCCGAAATTGGCAGCTTCGTGGCCGTGCTCATGAAGTCGCGCAGGTGCACGGGCGAAACCAGGAAAGGCACGTACACCGCATCCAGCCTTCGCGCCTGGAAAGCGCGGTTGTGCACCGCCGGGGAGATGGAGTGCCCGACCGGGTCCGCGATCACGGCGAATACCTTTGTGGTGCGCGCGAGCTTCTCCACCCGGTACAGGTGCCGGAGCTGGTGCGCGCACACCTGTCCAGCGGCGGTGCCCTCGGCTGCCGCGGGCGCGGCGTAGGTGTACAGGCCGCCGTGCATCGGCGACAGAACGCGCGTTGGGAACCCTGTTTCGCTCATCGCAAGCAGCACCAGCGGCGTGCGCGGATGCGTCTTCGCGAGCGCAAGCAGGCGTTGGTTGTCCGAAGGCTTGCGCGCTGTGGAGACTATCTTGTACACGTCCGCGTGGATCTTTTGCATGCGGCGGAACACCGTTTCGAGAGCTGGCGTGCCCTCGAAATTGTGATACGAGAGCACCAGCAGCGCCCGGCCGCGCAGGCAGTCGAGCTGTGTCCGGGCTGCCTCGGCGCTCTCGATCTCCACATCTACGGCCTTCGCGCCGGCATCGATGGCGGCGCTCAGTATCGCCAGTTGCTCCTCGGTGCTGCCGTTGAACCGTCCCCGGTTCTGGTGGCGGCGGCAGGTTGCGAGGACGACGCACTCGGGATGCTCTTCCAGGAAGGGGCGAATGGCAGCCGCGCCGGCGGCGGGGTCGGGCAGGTAGTCCAGGCGGAACTCGAGAAAGGTATCACCCGCCATGGCTTCGCGCCGCGCGTGCTCGATAAGTCTCTCGACTGTGTTGAAGCCTAGCGCAACGCAGATCCGGGGCAGTGAAATAGGCATCAGCGAAACGGTTTCACAGCATAGCACGCCGGGCACCGGGCTGCGCGGGCGCGGTATGCGCTAAACGCGCCAGGTGCTGGCGCCACTCATCCAGTATGGCTCCGGCGGCGGTGGCTCCATAGCGAACGAAGCTCGTCAGGGCGAAAAAGAATGGCCCATGACGCAGGCCACGGGAGAGCCGAACGAATCCACCCAGCCCCTGAAAGGGGCGTAAGAACGCATAGCACATTTTACTGGGATCTTGGCGTGGCTTCTCGCACCGCTGCGGAGTGCCGGCCTACGGCGTTCTGGGAGGCGGGCTTCGGGCCGGCGCAGGGCTTCAGCCCCGCCAGGAGATTGGCAGCGGCCGCGCGGTTTGGGCCGCTGTCGCGGCTAACGTTTCTTTGTGGTGGTGGTCTTCTTTGGGGCGAGACCTAGTTTGCGAAGCTCCGCGCGCGCCTGCTCGGCCAGCGCTGAACGCGGCGCTCGCGTGATAACCTGCTGGAATTCGTCCGCGCCTGCTGTCCGCTCGCCCCGCAAAACCAGCGTGCGGCCCTTCATGAACAGCGCGTCGAGCGTCTTCGGATTCTCGGGATAGCGCTCGAGAACCGAATCGAATGCCTGGAGCGCCGCGTCGTAATTCTTCTGCTGGAACTGGATCTCGCCGATGTAGTACTGCGCGTTGGGAGCGCTCTCGGTGTTGCCGAAAAATCTCAGGTAGTTGTTGAAGCCTTCGAGCGCCAGGTCGTAATTGCCGCTCTCCTTGTCGCGGAGCGCATTCGCATAGAGCGAATCCGCGGAGACACCCGGAGGCGGTGCGGCCGCGCCCGTTGGGGGAGCTATTGGCGCCTGCATCACCTTGAGCGTGTTGTTCATGTCAACGAGTTGGCGTTCGAGCTTGGCCATGCGCCCGTTAAGGTCCTCGACGGTCGTGCGCACGAACTGAAATTCGTCGACCATGTGATCCACCTTCGCGCCCACGGAGGTGACCGGCGCGGCGAGGTTCTTCTCCCGGTCGCGCAGGGCGGCGTCCAGAACGGCCATGGTCGTGTTGAGCCGGTTTACGCCGTCAATGGCCTGCTGGAGCAGCGTCGTCATGCTGCCCACCTTTTCGTTGAAGGAGCGCTCGAGGCTGCGCACCTGGTCCTGGAGTACCGCCACGTCGCGCTGGAGCTCGCGGATCTCCTGTTTCTGCGCGGGCGCCAACGCAGGCAAAAGAAGCGCCGCTGCGCATGCGTACCTGAGTACGGACATCGGTAAACCTCCTGTCCAGACTGGGGGGACAACTCGCGGCGCGCCCCCGTCTGAGTGCTGAAAAACGAGCGGCCCGCGGACCTTAAAGGCCCGCGGACCGCATCACATCCACTACTACTGTGCCGCCGAGAAATGCACGCGGCGGTTGAGCTGCCAGCAGCTCTCGTTGGACTCGGTGCACTGGGGCCGTTCCTTGCCGTAGCTGATGGTCTTCAGCCGGTCGGAAGGCACTCCCAGCGAAACCAGGAAGTCCCTGGCGGACGATGCGCGACGGTCGCCCAGTCCGAGGTTGTACTCGGCCGAGCCGCGCTCGTCGCAGTGGCCTTCCAGGACCACCACGGCATCCGGCATATCAGCAAAGATGCGCCTCAGCGCGTCCGCGTTGCGGGTTAGCGTCGTGCGCGCATCCTCACGCACGTCGCTCTTGTCGTAATCGAAGTAAACGTCCTGCACCTGGCTGGCCAGCAGCTCGCTGAGCGATGGCTTCGGAGCGGGCGGCGGCGGTGGCGGCGGCGGCGGTGCT
>JBLNBX010000161.1:0-4378 GCA_050260275.1 bacterium | reverse complement strand
CGGCTCGGCCTTGAGCCGCGCCCGGGCTTCGGCCAGCAGCTCTTCCCTCTCGCCGGCCATGGTGGCGCCCATCGGGCAGGCCTCCGCGCAGGCGTTGATTTGTCCCTGGGCCAGGCGGTCGGCGCAGAACGTGCACTTCCGCACGCGCGGGGCCAGCGACGTCCACTCGTACCGCGGCACGCCGAACGGGCACGCCTGTATGCAATAGCGGCAGCCGAGGCAGATGTCTGCGTCGTAACTCACCGGTCCGTTGGCCGTTTTGTAAAGCGCGCCCACGGGGCAGACCGACGCGCAGGTCGGGTCCACGCAGTGCATGCACATGCGGCGGTAGCTGAGCTCGCTGCCGTCCTTCGCGGCGGCCGTCTTCAGAACCGTAAACTGCTGATCCGTCAGGTCCGTAGCATCGGTTTCCGGCAAACCGTTCTTCTCACGGCAGGCTGCCGTGCAGGAGCCGCACCCGACACACTTGGTTACATCGAAAAGAAGCGCGCGCATTTTTCGCCGGCCCTCTTAGAGTCTGAATTAGAGTCTGAAGAAAGTGCGTGTGATCTCGCGCCACCGGTCGTGCGGTATCTCGCTGCCGACGGCCGGGTCGATGCGGCCGCCGTCGAGCGCCGAAAGCGCCGGGCTGGGCGAAAGCATGCGGCGCAGCTCGGCGACCGATTCCTCCATCCAGCGCCTCGCAACGGCTCCCGTGAGCAGGTTGCGCATGCTGACCGCCACATCCGGCGAGAAGATCTCGAGAATCCAGCCGCTTCCGTAGGGGTCGCGGGAGATGGTTTCGGGGTTGGCCAGCGCTTTGTCGTTGATTGCGACGATCTCGCCCTCGGCCGGCGCGAGCATGGGCGCGTCGCCGTTCGGTGTGTGAACCGTCCAGCCCTTCTCGCCCTGGCGGAACCACCTTCCGCGCTGGGGCACCTCGACCTTCTCAATGCGGCCGAGCAGGCTGGCAGCAAACTCATCCAAACCTATCCGTACACGCCCGTTCCCGGCATCCAGCACCCAGGTGTGTCCGGGATGATAGGCGACATTGGCGGGTAGCATGACCCCGGCCACGACGGGCACGGGGACGACGTTCGCGTTCGCGCCGGAGCTTTCGCGTTCCGCTTCCGCGACGCGGAACCTATACTTCTCGCGGTGCAGCAGAAAGTCGACTGAGACGAACGCGAGAAATGTTGCAACAACCAACAAGGCTACCATAACGGCCCTCCAAACGGTCCGCTATTCACGAGGGCACTTTTGAGGCCGCTCGGTCGGGGAACTGTACAAAATCCCCTAACCATAAGAAAAGGCAGGCCAAAGTGACGCTGAAAAATTACGCATGACCTATGGAGGCCAAAGGCGTGCTGTTGTCCTTTTCTACGCGCAGCTACGCTTGGCTGTAATATCTCCCGCAATATCAAGGAGATGTGCGTGCTGTTGCCATTTGCAATCGCAGCGTTGTGCGCAGCATCGCTTTTCAGGCGGGAATTGGCCGGCAGGGGCCTTGGTGGGGTGGGCTCATGGCTTGCGGCGGCCCATCGGGCCGCACTTCAGCCGAGGGTGATGTGGGCGGGCGAGCCGGCACCCGCGCGGCTCCTCGGGCTGCCGCAGCGCGTGTTCGTTGGAGAGAGCGTGGGCTTCGTAGTGGGGGCCGGGCTGCGGTGCTGGTGATCACGAAGGATGGAGGAGGCCGGCCAGCCTTGCCGGCCCGACCTATGGGTGTGGCGCCGGGCCGTTCCGGCCTACGCCCCGCCGCCCCCAGCCATGGTCCGGCCGCCACCGGCCAGATTCTCGCCGACGGTGGCCATAGTGAAAGCCAGTGTCGCGATATCCAGGTTCTTCACCAGGGAGGGATACTCCGAGAGGTACTCAGCCATGCGGTCAACAATCGACTGGTCCTTGCGTACCGCCACCTCGCTCACCTGCCTGACCAGGTCCGGAGTAAGGCCGTTCGTATCTTCAGGCCGAACCTCGCGATTGCGGCTGAACATCCCTGCGAGGTCGCCGCGTACGCTGTCCGGGACCACCGTCAGCACCATATTGAGCATGGCCGCGCGCTGCTGCGGGTTGGCCCGGGCGAACAGGCGAGCGACGGACTCGCCAAACGAAGGCGTCTGCTTCGACCGTATAGCTATGGCAAGCGCTTCGGCGAGCGCGGATCGCGGCGCGCGGCGGACCACCTCGTCGAAGTCCCTGTGCACCATCACCTCGCCGCCGACGTGCCGGTACCCGGGGTTCTTCACGCCACCAGCGGGCTGGCGGTCCATGTACTTCCCCAGCAGATTCAGCCATTTCATAGGTTTTCCTCCACGGCCGCGCCGCCCGGGATTCTCAGCCGCTGCCCGGCGCGGTTCGCCGTCTCGATGTAGTCCGGAAGCACGGTCCCGGCGCCGGGCCTGGGCGGCGCAGCACCGGGGCGGCTATGAGTGATCTCGGCCGCGAGGTCTCCATCCTCGCGGCCGATGCTCTGGATCTGGAACAAAATGTGGTTCTTGGCGGCCACGGTGGGCGTGACCGCGCGTGTCAACAGCTTGTCCCGGTCAACGCGCATTGCCAGAATGCGCGCGCGCTGCCGCTCTGTAGCGTTCAGAACGGAGTGGTGTTTCGGTTTGAGCCGCTCGAGACGGCCGGCCGCCATGGCACGCCCCCCTTGCCTACATTAGAGCCGTGGCGGAGAGCGGCTACAACGCTCGCTTACTCGCCCATGACGGTTACCGTCACCTCGCGCTCGCGCGGGCGCTCGTCGAAATCGCAGAGCACGATCTGCTGCCACGTTCCGAGCCCTAGCGAGCCGCCTCGCACGGGATAGCTCCGGGCCGTTCCGACGAGCGCGCTGCGGAGGTGCGCGTAGCCGTTATGGTCGCCCCACCGTGCGTTGTGCACGTAATCGCCGTCCATGGGAGCGATCTTTTCGAGAGCGCGCTTGAGGTCCGCGATAGCACCGGATTCGTACTCTATCGTGGTCACGCCGAGCGTCGATCCCTTGCCCGACACGTTCACGATTCCCGTCCGGATGCCGCTCTCGGCCACGATGCGCTCCACCTGGTCCGTCACGTCGAGCACGTCCGCCCTGCCGCGCGTGGAGATGCGAACCGACTTCTGGAAAACACTCATGCTGTCGAGTGTACGCGCGCCATCCGGCGCCGGACCAGCGGTCCCCACAACCATGGCGAGCGGCCCCGATCGTTTCTGTGGGGCGGACCCCCTGGTCTGCGGGCGACCCCGGTCGCCCCGATACGGCGCTCAAGCGCGTCTTCCCCGCCCCGCTGGCAGCGCTTCAGACCTCGAACGCAGCGTTCGCGAATACCTGCTCCGCCGTTCCTGATTTCAGCCGCAGCAGGCCCGCGAGCTTCGCTTCCGGACCGACCGACGAAGCCAGCGCGCTCGTAGCCTCGGCCAGCAGCAGCGAGCCGAACGCGGTGAAGTTGTTACCGCCGTACAGCCTGCGCAGCCGGCGGTGGAACACTGAAGTGAAGTCCGCCGCAAACTTGGAAAGCCGGCGAACGGCGCGGTCAGCGTCGCGCCCCATCAGGTCGTGTGCTTCGCGCCCGTTCCGGCCGAGGTCGATCAGCGCGTGCACGAACGCGGTGTCCGCCGAGACCAGCGCGTTGAAGTGCACCGGCTGAGTCTCCACGCTGTTCAGCACCTCGCGCGGCGGCGTATCGCGGTAGAACGAAGCCGCCCTGCGCCTGCCCGCGGCGAGCAGAACCTGCGACACCCGCTGCATCTCGACGGCGAGGGCGCGCGTGACGGACTGCCGGGCCACGCGCATGCGGCCGATGTCCATGATGTCGTATGTGAACTCGCACGGCGGCCGTCCGGGAAATGGCCGCGTGCACTGGTAGACCATCAGCGGCCAGGCGGCGCCCAGGTCCTCGTAGCGGCGCACCTCGGAGAAGTAGACGTAGGGCAGCCACGTGCGAAGCGCCTTCTGAACGGCCACGGACATGTTGCGGTAGACCTCGAAGTACTCGGGGTCGCTCTCGCGCGGTGCGCGCAGCCAGGCGGCGGCCAGCTCGCCCGGCGCGGACAGAGTCAGCTCGGTCTCGATCTGCTCCTCTGGAGCCGAGGCCAGCCACTCCAGCGCGCTCTTCGGGAACCCGTACGCAGCTACCAGCGGCTCCAATTGAGCGCGCGCCTCGGCGCGCTTCAGCGTGCGCGCGTCGGTATAGGAAATCCTGAAGCTCGCCTGCGCAAGCGCCGCTCCCGGAAGCGCGCCAGTCAGCGCCAGAACGCTCTGGAACGTATCGCGGCGCCGTATCTGATCCGTGCTCTCGACGGCGTAGACCACGATGCGCCCGCCCTCGCCGGTCTCCACCCGCGCGGTGGCGAGCGATTCCCACCGCGACATCCACTCCGACCGCGTCAGGAAAGGCAGTCGCAACTCCAGGCTGGT
>JBLNBX010000160.1:0-20030 GCA_050260275.1 bacterium | reverse complement strand
TCCCAGCGCTTCGGCTGGTACGTCTACGATTGGGCCAACTCGGCCTTTTACACGACGGTCGTCACGGTATTCCTGGCGCCCTACATCAGCTCGCTCGCGAGCGCGGCGGCCGACCCCTCGGGCAACGTGCGCGTGCTCGGATTTCCCGTGTACGCGGAGTCCTATTGGAGTCTGCTCGTCGTGCTTTCGGTGGTGCTGCAAGTTGTCGCGCTGCCGGTGGTCGGGGCAATTGCGGACGCAAGCGCTCACAAGAAGCGGCTGCTCGCGATCAGCGCGTACATAGGCGCAGGGGCGACGGTAGCAATGTACTGGCTGCGCGAAGACACCTGGCCAGCAGCGCTGCCGCTGTTCGTCGCGGCGAATGTAGCGTTCGGGGCCTCGATAGTCATTTCCAACTCCTTCCTGAACGATCTGGCCTCGCCGGAAGAGCGCGACACGGTGTCCTCGCGGGGATGGGCAATCGGCTACCTCGGCGGGGGGCTGATGCTCGTTATCAACCTGCTCGTCGTGCAGAATGCCGGACGTTTCGGGCTCACAGAAGGCCAGGCGGTCCGTATCGCGCTTGCCTCAGCGGGCGCATGGTGGGCGGTATTTACGCTGGTGCCGCTCGCAACATTGCGCGACCGCCCGCCGCTCGTGCGCGCTACCGGGCGCGCCGTCCTGGGGAGCTTCGGACAGTTCGTGCGCACGCTGCGCGAGATCCGGCGATACCCGCAGGCGCTCACTTTCCTGATTGCGTACCTGCTGTTCAACGACGCTGTGCAGGCGGTGATCGCGCTGTCGGGCCAGTTCGCTGTCCGCGAGCTGGGCATCGGCATCGAGGATCTGGTCGGAGTGATCCTGGCCGTGCAGTTCGTCGGCTTTTTGGGCGCGCTGCTGTTCGGGTGGGTGGCGCGCATCGCGGGCACGAAGCGCGCGCTCATGATACAGCTCGTCATCTGGACGGTCTTGATGCTAGCGGTCTACGCTGCGGTGCACACGCTACGCGGCTTCTGGATCGCCAGCATCGCCGTTGCGCTGGTGCTAGGGGGCACTCAGGCGTTGAGCCGGTCGCTGTTCTCGCTGACGATCCCGAAGGGCAAGGAAGCGGAGTACTTCAGCCTGTACGAGATCGGCGACAAGGGCACGGCGTGGCTTGCGCCGGCGATATTCGGAATTACGCTCGCCATCACCCACAACTACCGGTCCGCGATGTTCTCGCTGATCATCTTCTTCGTGCTGGGCCTGGCGGTGCTGCAGCGCGTCGACGTGAAGCGGGCCATCGCGGACGCAGAGGGCTCGTAGGCTCAGCCCCGCGCCTCTCGAACCGTGCAAGCTACCTGAACAACAGCGGTGCGAACTCGCCGAGGTACTTCGCCCAGTTCGCCCACACGTGCCCCCCAGAGGTCTTGCGGAACGTATGCCGGATTCCAGACTTCGTCAGCAACGCGTCGAGCCGCTGGGCAGCGTCGAAGAGGAAATCCTTGTCGCCGCACGCTATCCAGAAGAGCTTGAGATCGCGGTTTGTCTCCTCACTGCTGGCGAAGACCCTTTCATGATCGGCTATGAACTCATCCTCGCTGCCGCGCAGCCCCATGCTGAAAACGCCTATGTGCGAGAACAGGTCGAGGTGATTTAGGCCGATGTTGAGAGCCTGCCCCCCGCCCATCGAGAGCCCGGCGATCGCGCGGGCTTCGCGAGAGTTGTCAGTGCGGTACAGTTTTTCGACCTCGGCCATCACGCCCTGCGTGAGATCGCGATCGAACAGCACGGCCTGGCGCTGGCGCTCTATTCCGCTGCGGGCGGGAGCACCGGGACCGTGCCCGTCCGGCATGACGACGATCATCGGGCGGGCGCGTTCCTGCGCGATTAGCGTGTCGAGGATCAGGTTGGCCTTTCCTGTTTCGGTCCACTCGCGGTCCGTATCTCCGCTTCCGTGAAGCAGGTACAGCACGGGATAGCGCGACCTTCCGGTTTCGTAGCCGGGGGGCGTATAGACATGGAACCGCCGCATCACGTTCCAGGACGGCGAACGATACCAGTGGACGTGCACGGTACCGTGCGGGACGGACGCGCGCATCTCCCACAACCTGGGCGGGTCGCCGGGGATGACGAGCTGGCTCGAACCCGCGCCTCGCGCACCCTGCTTCTTGAGCGGATTTGAGGGATCGATGATCGAAACGCCCTCGAGCAGGAACGAATACTCCATGAGGCCCGGCTCGAAGGGACCGACCTTGACGCTCCACACGCCTTTGTCGTCCTTATCCATCGGGTGCTCCTGGAAGTCGGCATCGACGAGGATCCGGAGCACCACCTCACGGGCCTTCGGCGCCAGGAGCCGGAACGTTACGCTGCCGTCAGGCTGGATGTCAGGCGATACCACCGGTTCGGTTCGGTCAGGCTGGGCGGCTGCCAAGGCGGCCGCGAAAAGGGCGAGTATCACTGTTCGCATGGAAACCAATGAACAGAGTAGCGCGACGGGCTGGCCGCCGGTTACTCAAAGGGCGCCACTGATGCCACTAAGTGGCGGTCCGGGAAGGCCTGGCCTGTGCGAGCAGGCCGGCGGCCGCCTCGGCCAGAGCGCGGTAAAACTCGTGTCTCGCCTCTGCGATAACGCGGTTGAGGAACTGTGGCATCCAAGCCAAATGCTCCTCATAGAAAGCCGCGCGGATCTCCGGATCCGCTCCCACCTCGACCAGCGTCCCGTAGAACGCCAGCAAAAGCCCGGCGTGGTCGGCGGGCTGGTCCGCATTTTTCGGTTCAATGCCGACCGCACGGAACCACGCCAGCGCGCTGCGGTGAGCTGGGCCGAGCGGCTGCGGCTCGTCTGCGTAGGCCGATTGCCAGGGCGGACAGGGAGCGCCCCTCGGGTCCAGAAAAAGCCGCGCGTGCTCGTTCTGCAGCTCGCCTGCGGCGGAGGCCGTGAGCGCGCGATCCATCCGCTCGAGCTGCGACGCCAGTGGCGTCATGGGCTGAACGGTGTTTCTGAGTTCCCGGAGCAGGCGCGCGAGTTCCGGCACATTCACCGACAGGAATGCCCGCCCCACGAAGTTGAACCCAGACCGCACTGCCCCCATTGTTGCACCGTCGGGAGGCGCCGTACCGGCACTGCCCGGAGCGTCAGTGGGCCGCCATCGGCCCGCCGCGATGCCTGGGCCTGCGGAACAGCAGCAGAAGCGGCAGGAGCACCAGGAAGATGATGCCCATCAGCCGGAAGGTATCGAGAAATGCATTCATCGCTGCCTGCCGCTGAACCGCACCGAAAAGAGCGGCATTGGCCTGCTGTGTCGCGACGCTCGGAGACGATCCCTGGGCGATAAAGGCGTTGCGGAGCTGCTCCAGCATCTGCCGGGCCTGCTCGCTGTAGGGCGTAACATGAGCACCCATGACGTTTATGAAGGCCTGTGTGGTGCGCTCCTGGTAGGTCGCGGCCACCGCAATCCCCATGCTGCCGCCGATGTTTCGCATGAGGTTGAACAGGCTGGTGGCGTTGCCCATACGCTCGTTCGGAATCGGATCCATCGTAACGGTCGTGAGCGGAACGAAAAGCAGCGCGAGCGAGGCTCCCTGCCACAACTGCGGCCAGAAAACATCCCAGTAGCCCGCATCCAGATTAAGATTGCCGAGCTGGAACATCGTGACCGACGCGCCTACAATGCCGAGCGCCAGAAGCTTGCGCGGGTCGATACGCGTTATGAGAATAGCCACGATCGGCATCATCACGAAGGAGCCCAGCCCTCGCGGCGCCATGGCAATGCCGGCCTGAAGCGCGGGATACCCAAGGAGCGTCTGCAACAGCAACGGCAACAGAACCAGGCTGCCGAAGAGCACGAAACCGAGCATGGTCTGCATGAACACGCCTGTGCCGTAAGTGCGTATCTTGAGCACACGCAAATCGACGATGGGGTGCCGGGCGGTCAACTCGCGGATGACCAGCGCGATGAGACCGATCACCGCCACTGCGGTTAGCCAGCGGATGAATGTGGAGCCGAACCAGTCCTCCTGTTGGCCCTTGTCGAGAACCACCTGGAGCGCGCCGATACCCACTACGAGCAGCCCGATGCCCCAGTAGTCGATGGCGCCGGGTTTTCGCTTAAGGTAGGGCGGGTCGAAAATGAACAGCGAAACCATGATCGTCGACACGATGCCGATCGGAATATTCACGTAGAACACCCAGTGCCAGGAGTAGTTGTCCGTGAGCCAGCCTCCGAGCACGGGTCCGAGCATCGGGGCCACCACGATACCGATGCCCCAGAAAGCCATGGCTTTGCCGCGGCCTTCGGGCGGGAACGCCTCCAGCATGACGGCTTGCGAAAGCGGCTGGAGAACCCCACCCGTTACTCCCTGGATGATTCGGAACGCTATGAGCATCGGCAGCGTTGTCGAGATCCCGCACAGCGCCGACGCCAGGGTGAAGCCCATCACGGCTGTGATGAGCAGGCGTTTGCGGCCGAACATCGTGGCCAGCCACCCTGTCATAGGCAGGACGACGGCGTTGGCCACCAGGTAGGACGTGATCACCCACGTCGCCTCGGTCTCGCTGGCCGAGAGGCTGCCCGCAATGTGCGGCAGCGAGACGTTCACGACCGTTGTGTCCAGCACCTCCATGAAGGTGCCGAACATGACGGCCGCGCCAATCAGCCACGGGTTCACGTACGGAGGCGCTGCGGGAGGCTGCAGAGATTGGGCTCTCGAAGCCATCCCTAGTCGCCGGTTACGACGGTCGCGACAACGGACATGCCGGGCCGAAGCAACTCCCGCGCCTCGGCCAGGTTATCGAAGGCGATGCGGACCGGAATGCGTTGCACAACCTTGACGAAATTGCCGGAGGCGTTCTCCGGCGGGAGGAGGCTGAACCGCGCGCCGGTTGCCGGAGCGAAGCTCTCGACGCGCCCGCGGAACTCCCGGCCACCAAACGCGTCCACCTTGATGATGGCGGCCTGTCCCACTCGCATGTGGTTTAGCTGAGTTTCCTTGAAGTTAGCGGTGACCCAGATCTCCTCGAACGGCACCAGCGATAGCAGCGGCTGGCCGGCCGCGACAATCTGGCCGGGCTGGACGCTCTTCTTGCTGACAATGCCATCCGCCGGCGCGGTGACGGTCGTGTAGCTCAGGTTCAGCTTGGCTTGGGCCAGGTTCGCCCGCGCCTGCCGCAGTCTGGCCTCTGCCGCGCCCGCCTGGGCCTCGCTGCTGGCCACCTGCTCAGGAGCGGTTTCGGCCGCCTGCACCGCAGCCCGGGCCTGGGCGACACCAGCCTGCGCCTGAAGCACGTGGCTTTCGGCAACCTGAACGGCCTGCTCCGCTTGGGCCACTGCGGCCTGGGCGGCTTCCACCGCGGCCTGAGCCGAACTCGCTTCGGCCACCGCGGTATCGTACTGCTGGCGCGAGATCTCGTCTTTGGCGACGAGAGCCGCCATGCGCTTCAGGTTCTGCTGGGCGAGCACGTTGCGCGCTTCCGCCTCTTTCAAACGGGCCTGTGCCGAGTTCAACTGCGCCTTCGCGGCCGCAACCTCCCGTTCCGCGGCCGCAACCTGCGCGTTCGCGGAGCGCACGCCCGCCTGTGCTGTCGCCAGCCGGCTCTCAGTAGTCTTGGACGTGATCGGCACGCCTGTCTGCGCCTGACGCAGTTGCGCTTCGGCGGCGGCTTCTTCGGCCTCGGCGCGCTGGAGCGCCGCCTCGTAATCGCGGGGATCGATCTGCACCAGCACCGTGCCGGCCTTCACATGCTGGTTGTCCTCGAAACAGACAGCCTGGACTATGCCTCCAACCTTGGCGCTGATCGGGATGATGTAGCCGTCCACCTGCGCGTCGTCGGTAGTCTCGCGCGCCGAGTAGTACTTGTACACAAAGTAACCAGCAACAACAAGAATCGCGAGCACCGCAAGAAGGATCCACTTTGCCATCGGGTGCTCGCTCCAGAACCCGCGCGATTGTTGCGGCGTATCTCCCTGCGCCTGGTTGCTATCAACATCGGCCACGGTGAACTGCGGCCGGTCTGCATGCGGCATCACTTCGTCCCCTTCAGAAACAAGAAGTACATTTTCTCGGTGGCGCCTACTGCTCTTGCCAGCGCCGCCTTAGCGATGTTGTATGAATACAGCGCAGATATGTAGTTCTCCTCCGCGGTGGCCACTGCCTCCTGCCCCTGCACAACCTCCACGCTCGTCGCCACCCCAGCCGCGAACCGGTCTTCAGACTGAACAAGCTGTTGGCGCGCGAGGCCCACAGCCTCCTGCGCCACGTTCACCTGCGCCGCAGCCGCGTTCAGGTCTAGCAGCGCGGCCCGCACTTGCTGGCTGATCATGTTGCGAAGATCGGCAAGGCGCGCCTTCGCATTCTCCAGCCGGGCGTCGGCCTGGGTGATATCCGCCTTGACGCGCCCGGCCTGGTATATCGGTATGTTCAAAGTGCCGACCACCGAGAATGTTCCGTGGGAGTTCCATGGCCGCGGGCCGATCGCGCCGTAGTCGGCCGCGAACGCCACCGATGGATACCGCTCTGCCACGGCCGCTGCGCGCTGCGCTTCCGCTGCCCGCACAGAAGCCTCCTGGCTCTTGTAGTCGGCGCGGTTGGCGTACGCCAGTTCGAGCGCTTCGGCCAGATCGAGCGGAGGCGGAGGCGTGTAGCTCATTGAGTCCGTAAGTTCGATGCGCTGCCCCACTGGAAGACCGATCGCCCGCTCGAGAGCGAGTTTCTGTTTCTCGAACTCGTTCTCATAGAAGATCACCAATTGCTGCTGCGCCTGCATCTGCACCTGAGCCCGGAGCACGTCGATACCCGCAGCAACACCGGCCTCTCGCATGTTCACCGCCCGGTCGTACAGCGCCTGAGCGGTCTTGTACTGCGCCCGGGCCGAGTCGATGCGCGCGCGGCCCGCAACCGCTTGCCAGTACAAACCGGCCACGGCAAGCACCACCACATCCCGCGCGTCCAGGTAGCTGAACCGTGCGGCCGCGAGTGTCTCATCGCCGGCCCGGAAGTTGCGAATTGCCGGAAGGCTGAACACGGTCTGGGTCAGATAGGCGCGCGTGTCAAAAACATTGAATGGGCCAACGATGGGGTTGACGCCCGGAAATCCCTGGAAACCGAGGGCCTTGAGGTTGACCTGCCTTCCCCCGTCGGAGGTGCTGGTGGTGAGCGTCGGCAACAGACCGCTGCGGGCGTAGAGCCGCGCGGCCTGCGCCTCGCGAGTGCCCTGCTCACCCAGAAAGAGTCCCAGATTGTACTTCAGACCGCGCTCAATGGCTTCGGCAAGGCTCAACTGCAGCACATCTTCGGATATCGCCGCTGTTGGAACACCGCCTAAGAAAGGATTGTCGGCACTCGGCATCGCGGTTATCGACGCGGCCGGGGGAGTTGAGGGCGTGACACGCGCTCCCTGGGCGGGCACCGGCATGGAGCCCTGTCGCGGGATCTGCGGAGCGCCAGCGGGTTCCAGAATCGCCTGAGCGTATCCCGGCAGACATGAGCACAACACCAACGAAGCGGTTCGGAACACTCGGAGTAGCATGTGTGGAATCCGGACTACGGCTGGTTTCACTAAGATTTTCGCATACTTGCGGTCTGCCGATCCGCTGATCGCCGTGTTGGCCTGTCATTCCAGCCGCACACGCCAACGCTTGGCTAACAGGCCGGATGATCCGTCCGGCACAGTCCGGCATAGGGAGTGGCGGATGGTTTCGCACCCATAACATTCACTGATTCCCGCCATAGAAAGATTGCTATTCGCTTCAGAGGCTCTCGGCTGCAAGATAGAAATGACACCCCGCCCCGTTAGCGGAATCCAAGGCAAATTTAGATGAGACTCTACTTACGAATCCCGACGTGTGCCCTGTTGCTGTCCAGCGCGGCCTGGGCACTCGACGCAGGTGATGACAAGATTGCGGCGCTGGAAAGTGCGGTTCAATCCGCTCAGTCTTCAGGCGACAATGCCTGGCTGCTGGTTGCAGCCGCGCTGGTCTTGATGATGACCGGCCCGGGTCTGGCCCTGTTCTACGGCGGCCTGGTACGCAGAAAGAATGTGCTGGGCACGATGATGCACAGCTTCGTGCTGATGGGCGTCGTCACGCTGCTGTGGGGCATCGTTGGCTACAGCATTGCCTTCGCGGAGGGGACACCTTACTTCGGCGATCTCCGCTTTGCATTTCTGAACGGCGTAGGAGCTACTCCATCGGAGTATGCCAGCACGGTACCGGCGCAGACCTTCATGATCTACCAGCTCATGTTCGCGATCATAACGCCGGCGCTGATCAGCGGCGCTTTCGCCGAGAGGATTAAGTTCAGCGCGATGCTGATGTTCACGGTTCTGTGGTCGCTTTTCGTCTACTTCCCGATGGCGCACATGGTCTGGGGCAAGGGCGGCCTGATGAACGCGTTCGGTGGCGGTGCGGTGCCTTGCTTCGACTTCGCCGGAGGCACGGTGGTGCACATCTCGTCAGGCGTGTCGGCGCTGGTCTGCGCGCTGTACCTGGGCAAGCGCAAGGGCTATCCGCATGAGGAAATGAAGCCTCACAACCTGGTGCTCAGCTTCATCGGCGCATGCATGCTGTGGGTGGGCTGGTTCGGCTTCAACGCCGGCAGCGCCCTCTCGTCGGGCGCGCTCGCCTCGAGCGCCTTCGTCGCGACGCACTTCGCCGCCGCGTCGGCCACCATGGGCTGGCTCTTCGCCGAATGGGCGCGGACGGGCAAGCCGACCGTGCTTGGCGCGATCTCCGGAGCCGTAGCCGGCCTGGTCGCTATCACGCCAGCGTCGGGTTTCGTCAAGCCGATGCCGGCGATGCTGATAGGCTTTGCCGCGGGCCTGTTTTGCTACTTCATGTGCACCGCAGTGAAGCAGAGGTTCGGGTATGACGACTCGCTCGACGCCTTCGGCGTCCACGGCGCGGGGGGCACGCTGGGCGCCCTGCTGACGGGCGTCTTTGCCACGAACCTGGTGAACGACGGGCTGCGCGACGGCTCCGGGCGTCTACTCCCGCTCGGATTGGTGGACGGCAACCCGGGGCAGATTGTCTACCAGGCGATCGGTGTATTGATCTCCTGGGGGCTGGCCATCGCAGGGACATACGTGATACTTCGCATCTGCGACGCAGTGGTGGGCCTCCGGGTGCACCCCGAGCACGAGACTCAGGGTCTGGACCTCAGCCTCCACGGAGAACAGGCGTACAACCTGGAGCATTAGTCTCCCAAACACCTACGAAGGCGTTCACAGCGGGACCGGGCCGGAAGGCTCGGTCCCGCTCGCTTTTTGGAGGGCGGCAGCTATGGAAGAAACGCGCCATGGATTGCGCTTCAGAGAACCGGGCGCAAGTGTAGCGGGCCCTCGGGTTTCGGGTACTTACTCCCTGGTTGTAAGGTGGGTCCTGTTACGAATGGGTTGCAGAACAGCGTACCACTTGCCGTGAGCCAGTGAGGCTCAGGCCGACTTCGCCATCACCTGCTTACCGGACTCCTGAGCGAAGACGTACAAGCCGAACAGCGGCTTTGCCGCCCCGCGGCCCCAGCGCGCCACCTTGCACTTGGCCCGAAGGTGCGTTACGCCGGGGTGCTCCGAGAGGTCCAGCGCCAACTGATAGGTTCCGCAGTAGAACTTCTGCGGGAAGCAGGCGAGAGGTTTGACGCCCCAGTCCTTACCATCCGCGGAGCCCCAGATGGACACGTCCAGGCTTTCCTGCTCGATGATGCGGGTGACACCAAGCGTTAGCAGTACAACCTTTCCGCTCGAACCTTCGAGGGCGATCGGCGGACCTTCAGCGTCTTCACGAATCTCTGCCTCGGGAAACAGAAAGGCAGGAAGCATGGCGGGAATTCCTCCGGTATTTACGCCGGGAAGCGGCCCGGCTTGTTAACAGAATCGCACAAATGGAGGTCGAACGGGGACGCACACCCTCGGGGTGGTGCCATAATCTCGGTGGAGGCACGCGTATGAACGCGACAAGTCTCGAATGGGAACTGAACCCCTGGATCGCCGCAGAGACGCGCTTTGATGAAGCGGCGGATCGTCTGGGGCTCGACGAGGGACTTCGCAAAGTGCTGAGAAAGCCCTCAAAGGAGATCACCGTACACATTCCGGTGCAGCTCGACGACGGGCGCCTGGAGGTGTTCACCGGCTACCGCGTGCAGCACTCGCTTGCAAGAGGTCCAGCCAAAGGCGGCATACGCTTCGCTCCAGACGTCACTATCGACGAGGTTCGCGCACTAGCCGCCTGGATGACTTGGAAATGCGCGGTCGTGAACATCCCGTTCGGCGGCGGTAAGGGCGGCGTCGTCTGCGACCCGCGGCTTCTGTCGGACTTCGAACTCGAGCGCATCACGCGCCGCTATACGGCGGAGATCCTGCCCTTTATCGGACCCGAGCGCGATGTTCCCGCGCCCGACATGAACACGAACCAGCAGACCATGGCGTGGATCATGGACACGTACTCCATGCATGTCGGAAACACGGTAACGGCGGTGGTCACGGGCAAGCCTCTCGACCTGGGCGGATCACGCGGGCGGGCCGAGGCGACTGGCCGCGGCTGCCTGATAGTCGCTCGCGAGGCCCTGAAACACCTCGGCATTCCAGTTGATGGCGCCCGCGTCGTAGTGCAGGGCTTCGGCAATGTGGGCGGCATGGGCGCGGCGCTCATGGCCCGTGCCGGT
This sequence comes from bacterium, assembly GCA_050260275.1. Lineage (GTDB taxonomy): Bacteria > Acidobacteriota > Terriglobia > Bryobacterales > Bryobacteraceae > DATMXS01. The sequence goes on along the minus strand of JBLNBX010000160.1, from coordinate 9,413 downwards.
CTGAAGATAATCTCGGTCATCGAATGGGACGGAGCCATCTACAACCCGTATGGAATCGATATTCAGGCGCTGGCCGCGCATCGTGCCGAGACCGGCTCGATCGTCGATTTCAAAGGTGGGGAGAACATCGACCGCGCCGAAGCCATGTTCCTGGAATGCGATGTGCTCCTGCCAGCGGCGCGTGAAAACGTGATAACGTCCGCCAATGCGGCTAACATACGCGCCCGGATCATAGTAGAGGGCGCGAACGGGCCGACGACACCCGTAGCCGACGAGATACTCGCGGATAGGAACGTATTCGTGATCCCCGACATCCTGGCTAACGCGGGCGGAGTTACTGTCTCCTATTTCGAGTGGGTCCAGGATCGCCAGGGTTTCTTCTGGAACGAGGACCTGGTAAACGAGCGGCTCGAAGAAATAATGGTGGATAACTTCGGCCGTGTCACAAGCTACGCCGAAAAACACGGAGTAAACAACCGGATTGCGGCTTACATGCTCGCGCTCGACCGTGTCGCGTTCGCAATAAAGCTGCGCGGAATCTACGCGTAGGGAGCGGGACGAGGTTCGCGCGAACCTCCGTGAGCGCAAAGGGACACAGTGCGCCGGCCTGGATCTGCGCTGGTGGCCGTCCGCTGCGCCCGCGCCTCGTCAGGAATTGGCGTCTGCGCCGTCGCCTGCGAGCACGTCGTCGAGCAGCTTGCTGAACTCGTCCGTCTTCTCGCGAACGGCCGTGAGATCGCGCTGGAGCGTGCGCAGCCGGTCAGCGAGATGCAAGGCGGTCAACACGGCCACTCGAACCGGGTCGGAAGCTCCCGACCGCGAGGCCACCGCGTTCATCAGTTGATCGACGCTATCCGCCAGTTCGATGACCTCGCGTTCATCCTCGGAGACACGCAGCGTATAGGGCTGGTGAAAGATCGTGACCTGGACGCTGCGCTTCTCCGCCACGGCTATGCGCCAAGCGAATCGATCTGCGCCAGCAGCTTCTCCACTCGGGCCCGGACGTTCTGCCGCTCGGCCCGCAGCGCCTCGATCTCGCGGGCGAGCGCGGCCGCCTCTTCCTGCGCGGCAGTCTTCTCGCGGAGGGCCGCGTCACGCTCGGCGATAGCGGCATCCAAGTCACGTCGCAGGCGCGAAACCAACTCGACCGCACGGCGGATTCGCTCTTCGAGCGCTCCGAGGCTGTCGACTTCCTGATCTTCGAGCAGTTCCATTTGCTATAGATTACTGCAAGATGGCGGGGGCATGTAGGTAGCCGCGAGTCCGGCAGCGCGCCCGCGCCTCTAGGTGCCCGGTGTGGGCGCGGGCGTAAGTTCTTCCATTGCTTCGATGAGTTCAGCGGCCCTGACGGGCTTGGATACGTAGCCGTCCATGCCGGCGGCCAGACATTTTTCGCGATCGCCCTTCATGGCGTATGCCGTGAGGGCAATTATGCGGGTGCGGGGAAGCCCGAGCTCGCGCTCGCGGGCGCGGATTTGCGCGGTGGCTTCGAAGCCGTCCATCTCCGGCATCTGGACGTCCATCAGGATCGCATCGAACGCCCGCGCCGAGGTGAGTTCGAGCGCTTCTCTGCCATTGGCCGCCACCGTCACCGAGTAACCCTGCTTCTCCAGCAATCTCACGATCAGGCGCTGGTTTATCGGGTTATCCTCCGCTACCAGGATGGAGCCCGCGCGCAACGGACCCTGAGGCGCGTTCACAGCGCGTTCCACCCCCGCGCAAGGGCCATCACCGCGGCTAAGCACGCGGAGAATCGCATCCCGCAGGCCCCGCGGGCACACCGGTTTCGTTAGAGTGGCAGCGATCCCGCGCGCCCGGCACATCAGCGGGTCGTGGCGCTGTCCGGCGGAAGTTAGCATCAGAATACATGTCTGGTCGGCCAGGTGCTCCCGCCGTATGCGGCAGGCGAGTTCGAGTCCATCTGTTCCCGGCATCTGGTAGTCAGCGACGAGAAGCCGGAACCGCTCACCGGCGCGAAGCCTGGCCAAAGCCTCACTGGCGTCTGAAGCGCACGTAGGCAGCATGCCCCAGGCGCGGGCCAGGCCTTCCAGAACGCGGCGACTGCTGGCATTGTCGTCTACTATCAGAACCGGCACCCCATTGAGTTCCACCGCGGGTTGCGGTACCACGGCGGGCGAGGTGTCGAGCTTGAACCGCGCAGTGAAATGGAACGTGCTGCCCTTGCCCGGCTCACTCTCCAGCCAGATGCGCCCACCCATCTTCTCGACCAGCCGCGAGGCTATCGTCAGGCCGAGACCGGTGCCGCCGAACCGGCGCGTGATGGAGCCGTCAACCTGCGTAAATGCCATGAACACGGCCGCCTGGCGCTCCTTTGGAATCCCGACTCCGGTGTCGCGGACGGAGAAGTGAAACACCGCGCCTGAGTCGTCACGCTCGACCTCCTCGGCCTTCAGGGCAACCTCGCCTTGCTGCGTGAACTTGATCGCGTTCCCCACCAGATTCGTCATCACCTGGCGCAGGCGCAGGGGGTCGCCCACCAGGCGCGAGGGCAGATCTGGCGCCAGATCGCACACTAACTCCAGGTCTTTCTGCGAGGCGTGTAAAGCCAGCGGCCGGACTACGCTGTCGATCACCTCGAAGAGATCGAACGGCGTCTCGTCGATCTCGATTTTTCCGGCCTCGATTTTCGAGAAATCCAGGATGTCGTTGATGACGGCAAGCAGCGCCTCGGCTGACGCCTTCGCCGTTGAGATGTACTCGCGCTGCTCGGCGTCGAGATTGGTATCCAGCGCCAGTTCCGTCATCCCGAGGACACCGTTCATAGGCGTCCTGATCTCGTGGCTCATGTTGGCCAGGAACTCGCTCTTGGCCCGGTTGGCCGTTTCGGCGGCCTCCTTCGCTCTCAGCAGGTCCTCTGTCTGACGCTGCACGCGCCGCCTCAGCACTGTCACCCAGACGAACGCGAGTATGGCGACGGCGGCAAGCACGCCTACCAACGCGAGCGTTCGCTCGACGTTCCACCACGGCGCGCTCTGCAATACCTGTATGTCCTTGGGCGACCGGAGCAGGAGCGAGAACCCTCGTGGCCTCACGCCGGTTTCGTCGAGCACCTCGATGGCTGTGATGCCGGTCAGTCGCAGAACACTCCCGTTTTCGAACGCGGGAGGACGGCCGTTTTGAAGACGGGCCCGGAAGAGCGTGTTCCCGGACTGGAGCACAAGCGTCCGGTCCGCCGAACCAGGGGCGTGATTGACGAGAAACGCGTCTATCTGAACGAATTCGGCGTCCCAGCCCTTGTCGATGATGTCGGATACGGTTACCAACCGCGGCCGGGGCGGCTCCGCGCTCCCGATCTTGCGCACCTCGGCATCGCGCATCACCGCGCTGAAAGAACCGGGGTCTGCGAAGCCGGTGGCTTCGACCACGTCGCCTGTGTTCAGTTTCACCTCCCCGTGATTCTGAAGCCCGACGCCGCCGGTATCATCCCTGATGTACGTCGGGCCTCGGGGATTCGCGAGGAGCACCACTCCCCGTATGCGGGTCGGCGTGTCCGCCCGCTCGCCCGGCGAGTACCTAAGCAGGTCACCTATCGAACGCAGCGGCGGAAGGGCCGTGTCCGCGTTCTCCACGACCTGAATCCATTCGGGCCCCGGAATGCGCATGGACATGCCAACGAACTGCCGCTTCAGGTTGAACCGCGCGGCAAACACGCCCTGCACGCGAACTCGCGAGTACAGCAGCGAGAGGGGAGGCTTTGTCGCATGCGCGAGCTCTGCAAAGAACCGGTGCGCGCCGGACCTCAAACCCACCCAGGTGCGGCCGCGAAACACGCGGATCGAATGCACCGTTCCCTCGATCTCGATCCAGCGGCTGTCCGGAACTGAAACCATGAAGTCATCGACAGGGAGCCGGAGAGGTTCCGGCATGGTGGATTCGGACAGCACCCGTATGCGAGGGTCGACCACCACGGGCGCGAAGTCTCCGGGGCCGCTGAAACCCGTGAGCTCGACCAGTTGCCCGGCGCGAAGGGCCGGTATGGGGTTTTCGCCGACGCTGACGCGGATTCCGTCGGTGCCGTCCTGCAGTACGAGGTTCTGGCCGATCGGGTTGTAGAACGTCACCACGGCGCGCAGCCGGAGCGGATAGCCCCGGCGGGCCTCCCGCTCCGAGAGCCGGTGTACCTGGGCGACTGTCGTCAGCAGAGGGAGTCCCGCGGCCGGCGCCCGGGCTTGCTCTACGGTGGTGCACTCCTCGAGCACTGGAGCATCAGGCTGCCCGCCCGCGAATCCGACCACACCGGCGATCTGCCCAGGTTCGATCACTGCACCGCGCGCCGCCTGCAGCAGCGCCTCTCCGGTTGCGTCGCGCAGCACGACGCCCCGGCCGCTACGCGCGACTTGCCCTTGCAAACGCACGCGACGCTCCGGCGCAGCCGCCCCGCTGCTGAAGATCGAGGAAACGGTCCGGACCGGGAGCGCATCGGCCGGTTCGGCCGAGGTCAGGATAAAGATATCCTGAACCGAAGGGACCAGCAGGTTCAGGGCGATCACGTTTCCGAGCGCATCCACGCTCGCGCTGAGAACTCCCCGCACGCGGACCACCGCATCCACGAAGCTGACGGGGTCGGCCGCGCCGGCGTTCCGTACGCGCACATCGATGTCTTCGCCGCCGGCGCGCACACTCAGCGCGAGCCTGCCACTGTGGTCCGTCGTGGCGGCGCGGACGATGCCGTCAACCTCTACCAGCCGGTATTGGAGGCTGCCGGATCTCAGGTCCCCTGGGCTCGCGCGCAGCGGGCTTAGCTTTGGAAGCTGTTCGATCTTCTGCAAGCTCTCCCGCGAGATGGCCGCGTTGACGCCGCCTCCCAACACGCTGCCAGCGAGTTCCACCCATTGCCCGGCCGAGAGCGAAGGCTCGACGCTGAGGTTGTCGACGCGCGCGCCGCCCGTGGCATCCTCGACGTATAGATGCTGAAGGTTCGCGTCGTAGTACGTGACCTGCGCGCGCACGCGCACCGGAATCGTATCAGATATTCTCTCAGGAAGCCGGCGCACCTCCGCTATGGACGCCAGTGTTCTGCCAGATGCGGTGCATTCGAACCGCCCACAGCCTCCGAGCACGAGATAGGCAACCACGGCGGCTGCTCCGGCAGCCAGCCGGAGAACACCCGTGGCGTGCGGCGTCTCGTACACGTCCGACTTATCGGCAAAAACAGCGAAATTTGAGCGCGAAGACGGAATGCAATGGCCGGCGTTGACGCTGGGCCAGTCCTACCGACCGTGCGAAGCGCCTGGAATCCGTGCCCGGGGCGGGAATCGAACCCGCACGCCCCTTGCGGGGCAAAGGATTTTAAGTCCTTTGCGTCTGCCTGTTTCGCCACCCGGGCGCGTCCCCATTATAGCCGCCGGCCGCGGGATCACACTTCAGGCAGCGCCCCGCTCCCGCGCTATGCTAGGAGCAACGCCGCATCAGAGGAGGAGCTATGGCATACGTTATTGCGGAACCATGCATCGGGACCAAGGACACCGCCTGCGTCGACGCCTGTCCCGTAGATTGCATCCACCCCAGGAAGGACGAGGCCGATTTCGCTACGGCGAAGATGCTCTACATCGACCCTGTCGAGTGCATCGACTGCGGCGCCTGCGTTCCCGTGTGTCCCGTTTCGGCAATCTTCCCGCTGGACGATCTGCCAGAAAAGTGGGCTCACTTCGCCCAGGAGAACGCGGCGTACTTCGGGCGCTAGCTCGCCTTGAGGGAGTCCGCTAACCAGAGCAGGGCGGAGCGGATCCGGATATGCCGCTCTCCCTGGCTCAGGGCCTGTAGGTCACCGTCGCGGTGTCGGTTTCCCAAAGCTTCACCTCGGTGACGCGGGCCGGTGCGAAGGCCAGCTCGCGGGAGACTTCCTCATAGAAGTACCGCGCCATGTTCTCGGCCGAAGGATTGACCGTGTCGAACGGCGGGACGTCATTGAGCAACTTGTGATCGAGTTTCTCGATCACCTCGCGCATGGCGCGCTTGACCTCGACGAAATCCACAAGCAGGCCGTTGGCGTCGAGTTGCTCGCCGGCGAGCGTCACGCGCACCCGGTAGTTGTGACCGTGCACGTTCTCGCACTTGCCCTTGTAGCCGCGCAGCGCGTGCGCAGCGGAGAACGTTTCCTCTGCTGAAACCTCAAACATCGAAAAATCGCTCCACGTCCGCCAGCCCGGTGGTGTAACCATAGGGCGGCAGACTGTCGAAAAATACCTGGCCGTAGCGCTGCCGCGAGATGCGGTTGTCGAGCAGCACCAGCACGCCGCGGTCGGAACGGCTGCGGATCAGACGCCCGAAACCTTGCTTCAAGGCCAGCGCGGCCTGCGGGATCTGATACTCGTAGAACGGGTTGCCGCCCGCCTCGCGGACGGCGCGTATGCGCGCTTCGACCACGGGATCACTCGGCACAGCGAACGGAAGCTTGTCAATTATCACGCAGCTCAACTGGTCGCCCGGGACATCCACGCCCTGCCAGAAGGACGAGGTCGCGAACAGCACGCACCCGGGCGTGCGCCGGAACTCCTCGAGCAGCGCCGCGCGCGGGCCGGTGCCCTGTATCAGCGTGGGATACTCGATCTCCAGCGACACGCGGTCGTAGACGGCACGCATCTGTTGATAGCTCGTGAAGAGCACGAACGCGCGGCCGCGGCTGGCGCGGAGAATGCGTGCGATCTCCTCGGCGGCCAGCCTCGTAAACCCGGGGTGCCGCGGGTCCGGCAGGTGCTGCGGCACGTACAGCAGCGCCTGGTTCTCGAAATCGAAGTGCCCGGGCACGAGCAGCGTGCGCCCTCCGCTCAGGCCCAGGCGGCCGCGCACGTAATCGAACGAGCCCGCCACCGCAAGCGTCGCGGAGGTCAACACCACGGAATCGACGGCGTTGAACAGACGGTCGCAGAGGATCGGCGCGACGTCGATCGGCGTGGCCTGGAGGAACGTGCCGCGCCCGCGGCGTTCGATCCAGTAGACGAAGCGGCGGCCGCTGCCCTCGGTCCAGAAGCGCAGGCGTTGGATCATGTCCGCGCAGCGGGCCGTCAGCGGGGCGACTTCCTCGGGGGCTTCCCTGACCAGCGCGAGATGCGTGCCGAGCAGTTCGACCGCGTGCAGGAGCCCGCTCAACTCGTGCTCGTGCCGCTCGCAGAAGGCTTCGTGATCGCGAAAGCCGGCCCGCCCCTCGTACTGGCCAAACAAGGTGAAGAACCGCATGGCGGCGTCGCCGACGGCGACGAGGATGCGGCTCAGCTCCGGGCTGTTGAACTCCTTGCGATTGGCTACGGACAGTACGTCGCGCCGCAACTCCTCGAACTGGTAGTTCGACACCTGCACGCCGAAGTACTGGCCGGCAACTTCCTCGACCTCGTGCGCTTCATCCAGGATCACCGCGTCGTACTCGGGCAGCAGCGCGGCGCGGCCGTCCTCGCGAAGGGCCAGATCGGCAAAGAACAGGTGGTGGTTAACGATGACGATGTCGCTCGCCAGCGCCTTCTGGTGCATCAGCGTGATGAAGCAGCGATCGAACTGCGGGCATTTTTGGCCGGTGCACATCTCGCGGCGCGCGTCGAGCTTGGCCCAGGCGGTGCTGCCCTCCGGAAGCTGGCGGATCTCGGAGCGGTCGCCGGTTTCCGTGGTCTTCTCCCAGTTGCGGATGATCTCGTAGTCGGCGATCTCCTGGAGCCCTTCCAGGATCGGCTCCTTCTCGGAGTCGTAGAGCTTTTGCCTGCACAGATAGTTGTTCCGGCCTTTCATGTAGCAGGCACGGACCGGGCTCCCGATATGCCGCTCCAGAAATGGGATGTCCTTGAAAAAGATCTGTTCCTGCAGGTTCTTTGTGTACGTGGAAATCACCACGCGCTTGCCCGAGAGGATCGCCGGAACCAGATAGGCCAGCGTCTTTCCCGTGCCCGTGCCGGCCTCAACGATGACGTGTTTCCGTTCGGCGATGGCTGCCGCGACGGCCTCGGCCATCTCGAGCTGGCCCGCGCGGAACTCATAGTTCGGGTGCCAGGAAGAGAGCAGGCCGTTGCGGGAGAAGAAGTCCCGTGCCGTGATAGGGCGGGCGGAAGGCATTTACCTTTATCAGTATACGGGGGCTGCCGGTAGCGCCCGAAGGCAGCGGCGGACGAAGGGGGGCTTCGTGCTTTGCGACATTTGCGGACAACTTGCTTCAAACTTTCGCCGCCGACGGCCGTATCAGTCTGTATGGAGCAGTTCGCCGCCTCCAGCCGTTTCCTGTCCGCGATCGAAAGCACCGCCCAGGACGTCCGTTACGCACTCCGCACGTTGCGGCGGGATGCCGGCTTCACCACATTCGCAATACTGACCGTGGGCCTCGGAATCGGCGCCAGCACCATTGTGTTCGGTGTTATTAACACGTTGCTGGTGCGTCCCCTGCCGTTCAAGGATGCCGGGCGGCTGGTTTGGATCACGAACAGCGATTCGGCGGGCCTGTCGGGACGGACAACCCAAGTGGGGCACCTGCTGGACTTGCGCGAGCAAAACCGCTCATTTTCAGACCTGGCGGCCTACTTCGCGTTCTACGGCACCGGCGATAACCTGCTCACCGGCCAGGGCGATCCGGAGCGGCTGAGCGGCGTGCCGGTTTCGGACAACTTCTTCCAGGTGCTCGGGATACAGCCGGTGATCGGCCGCCTGTTCACCCCCGAGGAATGCAAATGGAACGGCCCCCGGGCCGTGCTGCTAAGCCACGGACTCTGGGTCCGGAGGTTCGGCTCCGATCCGGCGATCGCCGGCCGCTCGCTCACTATCAACGGCGATGTGGTGACGATCGCCGGGGTGCTTCCCGCGGCGTTCGACTTCGGCGCCGTCTTCGCTCCGGGAAGCCACTTCGACCTCTACTTCCCGTTTCCGCTCAGCGATGAAACCAATCGCTGGGGCAACACCATGGCGATCATAGGGCGGCTCAAGCCCGGCGTGACGATCGGCCATGCGCAGGCCGAGCTGACAATTCTGGCTCAGCACATCACGCAGGCGCACCCGGAGCGCAACAGCTTCGGAGGAAGGATCACGCCCCTCGCCGAGCACGTGAGCGGGGGCTTGCGGCTGCCGCTTGCGGTGCTGGCGGGCGCGGTGGCGGCGGTAATGCTGATCGTCTGCGCGAACCTCACCAACCTCCTGCTCGCCCGGGCCGCGGTGCGCCAGAAGGAGATCGCCGTCCGGATTGCGGCCGGCGCCGGCCGCAGGCGGCTGGCCCGCCAGATGCTGACCGAGGGACTGACGCTCTCGGCATGCGGGGCAGTGCTCGGAACGGCTCTGGCCATCGCCGGCACGCACGCGCTCACGCGGCTGGACGCCGTGAGCGTTCCGCTCCTCAGAAACGTTCGCGTTGACGTTACCGCACTGGCATTCACGCTCGCGATCGCCCTCCTAACGGGCACCGTGTTCGGGCTCGTGCCCATGCTGCA
>JBLNBX010000159.1:0-27859 GCA_050260275.1 bacterium | reverse complement strand
GCGATGGCTATGTGCCTCACGCTCCCGGCAGTCAACTGCTTGAGATCATTGAACGAGCCTTCTTTCGACCACAACCCCAGGCGGCCAACCGCGTAAACAGCCACGGTGGCCGGATCGAGTTTGCCGCTCTCCACGAGTTGCTTCACATAATCCTCATTCGCGGAGAGATACACGTCGAAAGGGGCGCCCTGCTCGATTTGCCGGGCCAGCATTCCGCTGGCGGCGAAAACCATCTCTATCTGCTTGCCGGTCGCAGTGCGGAAAGCTTGGGCCAGAGGCTGTTCCATGCCGGCAAGGTCGGAGGCGGAAGCCACGAGGAGGGGTTCGTTCCCGGAAGCTGCGGAGCCGGAGGTGGGGGTATTGGAGCAGGCGAGGGTGGAGGCGAGGAGGGCTGCGATAGCGAGTGTGCGGCAACTTGACAATGATACACTAAGGTTTGATAATAGGCTTGTGCTAAGGAGGGCGCCCACGCCAGCCCTCCGATGGACTTCCAAATCCATTTCGCGATCATTCTAGGAGGCTGGAAGGGCAATGAGCAAGATTATCGGAATTGACCTGGGAACGACCTACTCCGCCGTGGCCGTCATGGAGGGCGGCCAACCGGTCGTCATCCCCAACCAGGAAGGCGCCCGCACGACGCCGAGCGTTGTCGCGTTCACGAAGACGGGCGAGCGCCTGGTGGGCCAGGTCGCCAAGCGGCAGGCGGTTACGAACCCCGAGAACACGATCTTCTCCATCAAGCGTTTCATGGGGCGCCGCTACGAGGAGATCCCGAACGAAGCGCGCCTGGTGCCGTATAAGGTGGTTCGGGGCGAGCACGGCGACGCGCGCGTGGAGATCATGGGCAAGCAGTACTCGCCGCCGGAGATCTCCGCGATGGTCCTGACGAAGCTGCGTGAGGCGGCCGAATCGTACCTGGGACAGAAGATCACGCAGGCGGTGATCACGGTGCCGGCCTACTTCAACGATGCGCAGCGCCAGGCCACTAAGGATGCCGGAAAGATCGCCGGGCTCGAGGTGATGCGCATCATCAACGAACCGACGGCGGCGGCTCTGGCCTACGGGCTGGACAAGAAGAAGAACGAAACCATCGCCGTCTACGACTTCGGCGGCGGCACGTTCGACATCTCGGTGCTGGAGGTCGGCGAAGGCGTCGTCGAGGTGAAGTCCACGAACGGCGACACGCACCTGGGCGGCGACAACATCGACCAGCGCATCATGGAGTGGATCATCGATGAGTTCAAGAGGGAGAACGGCATCGATCTGAGCAAGGACCAGATGGCGCTCCAGCGCCTGAAGGAAGCGGCGGAGAAGGCCAAGATCGAGCTGTCCACCGTGCTTGAGACCGAGATCAACCTGCCGTTCATCACGGCGGACCAGACCGGCCCTAAGCACCTGGTGATGAAACTCACCCGCGCGCGTTTCGAGCAGATGATCCAGGACATTCTGAACCGCTCGCTCGAGCCCTGCCGCAAGGCGCTGGAGGATGCCGGCCTCGCGCCGCATCAGATCGACGAGGTTGTGCTGGTCGGCGGCTCGACGCGCATCCCGCGAGTGCAGCAGATGGTGCGGGAGTTCTTCGGCAAGGAGCCGCACAAGGGCGTTAACCCGGACGAAGTGGTCGCGGTCGGCGCGGCCGTCCAGGGTGGCGTGCTCCGCGGCGAGGTGAAGGACGTCCTCCTTCTAGACGTGACGCCGCTGTCGCTCGGCATCGAGACGCTGGGCGGCGTGATGACCACGCTCATCCAGCGCAACACGACGATACCAACCCGCAAGAGCGAGGTGTTCTCGACGGCGTCGGATAACCAGACCTCGGTGGAGATCAAGGTCTACCAGGGCGAGCGCCCGATGGCCGCGGACAACCGCCTGCTGGGCGTGTTCCAGTTGGTCGGAATTCCCCCGGCTCCGCGCGGCATCCCGCAGATCGAGGTCACGTTCGACATCGATGCCAACGGCATCCTGAACGTCACCGCGAAAGACCGCGCCACCAACAACGAGCAGAAGATCACCATCACGTCCTCCTCGGGCCTGTCCAAGGAGGAGGTTGAGAAGATGGCGAAAGACGCCGAGGCGCACGCCGCCGAGGACCGCCGGAAGAAGGAGGAGATCGACGCACGCAACCAGGCGGACTCGCTGGTCTACAGCGTAGAGAAGATGCTGAAGGAGCACCGCTCGAAGATCTCCGAAGCGGATGCCAAGGAGGTGGAGGCGGCTCTCGAGGAGACGCGTTCCGCCATGAAGGAAGGCGGGGTGGACCGCATCAACCAGGCGCGCGACAGGCTGCAGACCGCCAGCCACAAGCTGGCTGAGGCGATGTACCGGGCCACTTCGCAGGCGGGCGGCGGAGCCGGAACGGGACAGCCGGGCGGCTCCGGAGCTTCAGGCGCCGGGACTAGTGGCGACGGCGCCAAGAAGGATAACGTCGTCGACGCCGAGTTCGTCGATGTAGACGAGGACAAGAAGCAGGGCTGATCGCGGGACCGGCGCGGAGAGGCGAGCACGCTTTCCGCGCCGCCCGTGTTTGAGGCACGACTATGGCTGCCGCGACACACGACTACTACAAGACGCTAGGGGTCGAGCGATCGGCCAGCCAGGAGGAGATACGAAGGTCGTACCGGAAGCTCGCGCGCAAGTATCACCCGGACCTCAACCCAGGTGACAAGTCCGCCGAAGAGCGTTTCAAACGGGTTCAGGAAGCCTACGACGTCCTCAGCGATCCTAAGAAGCGGCAGGCCTACGACCAGTTCGGCTTCTACTCCGAGCACGCGCAGCCTGGACCCCAGCCCGGTGGTCCGGGGATGGGGTTTGAGGGATTCGATTTCTCAGACCTGTTCACTCGGGCTGGCCGCGGTTCGGCGCGCGGGGCTCCGCCGCCGGGAGCCGGAGCGGAGTTCAACTTTCGCGACATTTTCAGCAGCCTGTTTGGCAACCGGGCGCAGCGGGCGCAGGAGCGCGCCGCGCCGCAGAAGGGCACCGATCTCGAGTACGCGCTCAATATCGATTTCTGGCAAGCCATCCGCGGGACTCAGATATCGCTGAGCATCGCGCGTCAGGAAGCATGCCCCACCTGCGGCGGCAGCGGGTCGGCCGGTACCGGCACAACCATCTGCCCGGAGTGCAACGGCACCGGAAACGTATCGCAGTTGGCGGGCGCCATGCGCTTCAGCCTGTCCTGCCCTCGCTGCGGCGGCACCGGCCGGCTGAGGAACGCCTGCCCGACGTGTCACGGCGACGGCCGGGTGTCGCGGCCGGAGACCGTGGGGGTGCGCATCCCGCCGGGCGTGCAGACGGGCTCGCGCCTGCGCGTGGCGGGCAAGGGCAACGCCGGTACCATGGGAGCGCCCGCAGGCGACCTGTATATCACCGTCCGCGTCGAGCCGCACCCGTTCTTCCACCGCGAGGGCGACAACATCAACATCAGCGTGCCGGTCACGGTGACGGAGGCCGGTTTGGGCGCGAAAATAGAAGTCCCGACCATCGACGGCGGGCGCGCGCTGCTGAAGGTGCCGCCAGGAACGCGCAGCGGCCAGAAGTTCCGCATGAGGGAGAAGGGAGTGTTCAACTCGCGCAAGGGAACCCGCGGCGACCAGATCGTCGAGGTAGTGGTTCAGCCGCCCAAGGTGCGAGACGAGCGCACGAAGGAGATTCTGCGCGAGCTGGCGCAGCTCAACCCCGAGGACCCGCGCGCGGAGATGTGGAGCCAGGTGTCGTGATGGCGAAGAAGACCAGAGCGGCGTACATGATCTCCGCAGTGGCGGAGCAGTACCAGATCCATCCGCAGACGCTGCGCCTGTACGAGCGCGAGGGGCTGCTGAAGCCTTCGCGCAGCGAGGGCAACACGCGCCTGTACACGGATGACGACCTGGAGCGGCTGGAGATAATTCTCAAGCTGACGCGCGACTTCGGCGTGAACCTGGCGGGCGTGGAGATCATCCTCAACATGCGCGAGAAGATGGAAGCGATGCAGATGCAGATCGAACAGTTCATCCGCACGCTGAACGAGGAGCTCGCCATGCGCCTGCCCGAGACCGCGCCCCGGCAGGCGAACACGCTCATCCCGGTGATTTCGGTGCCATCGGTCGCCGAGACGCGCGCGGCGGCGAAGAGGAAGAAGAGTTAGCTCTTCACGCCGGCGCGATTCTGCCAAAGATATCGCCGCAATCCAATCGGAACAGGCTGTCGGCCGCCTGGGCGCTCTCGTTACCGCCCCTTGGCCATGTCCCTGTGCAATACCTTCACCTTGAACCCTGCGCGCGCGAGGCGCTTGCGTATCTCGTCGGCCATCATCACGGACCGGTGCTGCCCGCCCGTGCAGCCGAAGGCGATCGTCAGGTAGCTCTTGCCTTCCCGGATGTAGTGCGGCAGCAGGTAGATGAGCAGGTCCGAGATGCGCTCGACGAACTCCACCGTCTGCGGGAAGGAGCGTATATAGCGCGCCACGCTCGGGTTTCGCCCCGTCAGGTTCTTGAACGCGGGGATGTAGTTCGGGTTCGGGAGAAAGCGGACGTCGAAGACCAGGTCGCTGTCGGCAGGCACGCCGTGGCGATAGCCGAAGCTGGTTACCTGCACGAGGATTTTCGACTCCTCGCTCCCGCCGCGGAAAGTCGATTTGATCGCGTCGCGGAGTTCGTGGACGTTGAACTTCGACGTGTCGATGATGTGGCCGGCCAGTGCGCGGATGGGCGCGAGCATCTCGCGCTCCGCCGCGAGGCTCCGGGCGACGCTGTGTTCCGCGCCGAGCGGGTGCGGCCGGCGTGTTTCGCTGAACCGGCGGATTAGGGTCTGGTCGTCGGCCTCGAGAAACACCAGCGTGCTTGGCACCGACTTCCTGATCTTCTTGTAAATAGCGGGAAAGCGCCGCAGGCTCTCGCCTTCGCGAATGTCGACCACCAGCGCCGCGCGCCGTATGTGCGGGGAGTCCTTCGTCAGCTCGGCGAACTTCTGCATCAGCTCCAGCGGCAGGTTGTCGACAGAGTAGTAGCCGAGGTCCTCCAGGGCCTTGAGGACAGTGCCCTTGCCGGAGCCGCTGAGACCCGTTATGATGACCAGCTCGGGCTGCCAGCCGCCAGCGGCCGCGGGTTGTTCTCGCTTCACGCTTCGATCAGGTCGTAGTTGCCGTCGCGCCGGCGTATGAGTACGTTCACGCGATCCGACTCGGCGTCGCGATAGACAACATAATCGCGATCGTCGATCTCAAGCATAGCCTCGTCCAGCGTCATCGGCTTCCGCTGGTCGTAATTGTCGATCCGGAAAACGGCCGGCCTTTCGGGCGGCAGCGGCGCGGCCTGGCTCTCCGCGCTGGAGCGTTTCGGTTCGCGCACGCGCGCCGGCGCTTCGGCGGAGGGCGCTTCCTCGGGCTCCTGCTTAGGGATGCGGGCCGTGTCGCGCCACTTGGCACGGACCTTCAGGATTTGTTTCTCGAGCTTTTCGAGCGCGTCCTGCAGCGCGGTGAACGTGTCGGCCGCGGATCCGGCTCCGAACAGCTCGTGGTCGCGGTAGCGCACCCGGATCTCAGCGCGTTGAATGTGCCGCTCGCTGCTGTAGATGACGTGCGCCTCTCGCTCGCTGTCGCGCTTGTCGAGAAGCCGGGCAAGCTTCTCGAACCGGGCTTCGATCTTCCTCTGTTCGGCCGGAGCGAGCGCCTCCGGCTTGCCGCTGTAGGTAATCTTCATCTGTCCTCCGGACGCTTCAGGCGCGAACGCGCCTCTGATGCGTGGATGGGATCTTCATGTCCTCGCGGTACTTCGCCACGGTCCGGCGCGTCACCTCAATGCCGGCAGCCTGCAGCCGGGCGGTGATCTGTTCGTCGGTAAGCGGATGCGCCGGGTCTTCTTCCTCGATCATCTTCTTGACCATGCGCTTTACGATGAGCAGCGGCGTGGCCGCGCCCGAAGGTCCCTGCACGGCCTCGGAGAAAAAGTACCGCAGCTCGAAAACACCTTGCGGCGTGTGGGCGTACTTATTCGCGACGGCTCGGCTGACGGTCGATGGATGCACGCCGATCTCCTCGGCGATCTCCTTGATCATCATCGGCTTCAGGTGATCGATGCCGTTCTCGAGGAAATCCGTCTGGCGCCGCACGATGGATTGGCACACCTTGAGGATGGTCTGCTTCCGCTGCTCGATGTTTTTCATGAGCTGCAGCGCGGAAGCGTACCGCTCCTTCACGTAATTACGGACTTCCTTGCTGGGCTCCTGGTTGCGGTCGAGCATGCGGCGGTACTGCGCATTTAGGCGCAACTGCGGCAGATCCTCATCGTTGAGCTGGATGATCCAGTTCTCGCCGTCGCGGAAAATGTGGACGTCCGGCTCAACCTGCCTGGCGCCGGAGGACGAGTAGCGCAGGCCCGGCTTGGGGTTCAGGCACCGGATCACCTGCACCGCCACCTGTATATGCTCGAGCGGCCGGTTCAGCACCTTGGCGAGCTCGCGGAACTGCTTCAGCTCGACCATCTTCAAATGGTCCGAGACGATCTGCCAGGCCACACCGCCGCGGCCGTTGCGGCTGTCAAGCTGCAAAAGCAGGCACTCGCGAACGTCGCGCGCTCCGATACCGGCGGGATCGAGCTTCTGCACCTCGCGCAGGGCCGTCTCGACATCCTCCAGGCGGTGCTCGCCGGAGGCCGCAATCTCCTCTACGGAGGCCGTCAGGTACCCGGCCTCGTCGAGGTTCCCGATGATCGAATCGGCAGCGTCCCGCACGTCATCGCTCAACGGCACCATGCTCAACTGCGAGCGCAGGTAATCACCCAGAGTGACCGGGGCGGAGAGAAACGTCTCGAATGAAGGCTTCTCGATCTGCTCCGATGCCGGACTCTTGTGGCCGGGGTCAAGGTAGTCGTCAAAGTAAGAGCCGAAATCGATCTCCTCGAAGGGATCGGTGGCCGGCTTCTGCTCGGGTTCCACCGTATCCGCATCGGGCGCGCCCGCGGCCTGCGCGGCGTCGGGCACCTCGGTGTCGAGATCGGGCGCATCTGCGGTGTATCCGTCGCCGTTGGCCGCTTCCAAAATGGATTGATCGGCCGGCTCCGCTACACGCTCGGACTCGAGCAACTGCTGGACTTCCTGAGGGCTCAGCTCCTCGGCGTCAGCGCTTTCCTCGAGAACAGGGTTCTGCGCGATCTCCTGGTTGATCATCTCCCGCAACTCG
Organism: bacterium; assembly: GCA_050260275.1. Classification (GTDB taxonomy): domain Bacteria; phylum Acidobacteriota; class Terriglobia; order Bryobacterales; family Bryobacteraceae; genus DATMXS01. Next base: position 20,709 of record JBLNBX010000159.1, on the reverse strand, counting down.
AGGCGGTTGAGCTGCAGAACCGTGACCATCTGGACCAGGCCCGGTGTCAGAATCTGCTTCTGCGCGACCTTAAGCTGCAGCCTGGGTGAAAGCAAACTCATTTCTCGATTCCAATGATATCACCCCGCAGGAGAGGGTACCTGCTTGCAGCGGCGTGGGTTTTGGGTTACGGCGACACGCGTGCAAGACGCCGCGCGCTACGCGGAAGCGCTTCCAAGATCGAAGGTTTCGCCGAGGTAGACGCGTTTCACTTCGGGGTCGCGGCCGAGCTCGTCGGGCCTGCCCGAGCGGAAGATGCGGCCGTTGTTGATGATGTAGGCGCGCTCGGTGACTGCGAGCGTCTCGCGTACGTTATGGTCCGTCACAAGGATGCCGATGCCGCTGCGTTTGAGGTCGGAGATGATGTGCTGGATCTCGAGAACCTGCTTCGGATCGATGCCAGAGAATGGCTCATCGAGCAGCAGGAAGTTGGGCTGAATGACCAGAGAGCGCGCTATTTCCAGACGCCGCCGTTCGCCGCCCGAGAGCGCGTAGCCGCGGTTGTGGCGCACGTGGTCGAGGCCGAGCTGCTCCACCAACCGCATCATGCGCGAGCGGCGCTCGGCGGCCGAGACCGGCAGCGTCTCGAGGATGGCCAGCAGGTTTTCCTCCACCGTGAGCTTGCGGAAGACGGACGCCTCCTGTGGCAGGTAGCTGATGCCGCGGCGCGCGCGCTGGTACATGGGCAGCCCGGTGATGTCCTTGCCGTCCAGCAGGACTCTGCCCGAATCCGGGCTGATGAGGCCCACGACGATATAGAAGGACGTCGTCTTGCCCGCTCCGTTCGGGCCCAGCAGGCCCACTACCTCGCCCTGTTCGACGTAGATCGAGAGGTCGTCGACGACGCGCCTGCCCCGATAGGTCTTGCTGATCTCGCAGGTTTCGAGCCTATTCATTTCGAGCGCCGGATCCGGCTCACGGCCGGCGCTGTTTCGGCGCCGTTCACGAGCAGCCTGTCTTCAGCGGCAAAGTATATCAACTCGCGCCCGGCGGTGGTTCCCTTGGCGCTGTCCTCCAGGACCGGCCGGCCGCCGGTGAGCACGAGCTTCTGGCTGGCGGCGTAGTACTCGGCATGTTCGCTGGTGGCGCGGACGCTCCGGCCGGTGTCGTCATCCTGCTGCGCTATGCTGACGCTGCCGTCGGCGTAGGCGCGGTCGAGCGAGGACTCCACCTCCGGACCGTTGAGGAATGCGCGGATCCCGTCCGCCTCGACCGTCAAGCCGGGACGCGAAAGCCGCGCGCCGCCCGTGTACCTCGCCATGCGGTCGCCCTCGGTGTACACGAGAGCCGCTGCTTCCACGACCACGAAACCGGGAGCACGGCCAGGTTGGGACTTGCCCTGGCGATCGACGAACCGCGTCCGCACGTTGCCGCGCGCGCTGAGCGTGCGTTTCTCGCGATCGATATCGATGACATCTGCCGCGATGCGGTTCGCGCCCTGCCACAGCACTGCGTCGCCTTCGTAATGAAGCCGGGAGTTCCTCCCGGAAGTTGTCAGGCGCTGCGCGCGTCCCTCGAGGGGGGCGTCACTGGCGAGCATCGCGGAGGAGGCGCCCTTGCCATCCTGCGCGCGCGTCGAGATGACATTCCCTGCGGCGGTCACGTCGCCGGACTGTTGCGCCAGCTCGATGCGGTCGGCGGTGATCGAACCGGCCGGGTCCTGGAACCGCGCGCCGCCGGTCATCGTGATCCGGCCCGCGAGTTCGTCCAGAACGGCGCGGTCGGCGCGCCCGCGGCGGGCGCCCTCCTCGTAGCGGAAACCGTCCCACTGCTCGATGCGCACAAGCTCTCCGCGGGCATCGAAAGAGGCGCGGAAGTTGTCGCTCCAGGTGAGCAGCGGCGGCAGGCCTTCGCGCGCTGGTTCCGTGCGCGTGGCGACGCTGAAAGCCGAGAAGAGCTTCGGCACGTTGGCGGAGGCGTAGTCGATGGACATCCGGTTGGCATCGAGAATGCGCCGGCGCCGGCCGGGCGCATTGGGAATGAACTCCAGCCGGCCGGGCGCGTGGGTTTCCATCCTCTCGATCTCCCGGCCGCCGGGCCGCATCCTCATAAGAACGGTGTCGCTCGCAACTTTCCGGGTGTCGGGCACGGGCGCGCCCGGGCGAACGACCGGCACGGACTCAACCGTCGCGCCGCCCATCGCCAGGGCCTGCCGCAGCGGGCTCTCGTCCTTGCCGGGGTCGAACTCGAGTTCGATCCGATCGGCCGATACGGAGGTCCGCGCCGTCGCGGTGACCGCCAGGAGGCGGGCGTTGGGAGAGCCCGAGGCCTTTCTAACCTCGCCGCGGGGGGTGAACTCGATCCACAGGCGGCCGGCGGAGTAATCCAGATCGCGGCCTTGGCTCCGCTCCGTGCCGTGCGCATCGACCGCCTCCACCCGCTCGATCAGGCCCTCCTTGAGCGTGATGTAGCTGTTGCCGGTGGCCTCCAGCACCGCGGTGCCCCGCGTCAGGCGGGATCGCCCGCGCAGCTCTACCAGGGAGTCGCGTTCTCTGTAGTACAGCTCGCCGGCCTCCAGCTTCATCGGGACGCTATCGGGGCCGCGCCCGCGCCAGGTCAGCTCCACCTGGCTGCGCATGATGAGCTCGCGCGCCATGGGATCGTACTGCGCGCCGACGCAGGCGCCTTCACTGTTCTCGAACGTGAACGCCGCATGGCGGTCCGTCCGGGCGATTCCGGTAGCGGACTCGAAGGTCACGCCCGAGCTTCGGATGGAGATCAGGCGGCCGGGCGGTCCGCCATTGGCGGGATGGCCCATGGTGATATTGACTTCACCGTCGGAGTACAGCGCTCCCTCGTCGAGGCGGAAACGGGCGGCGCGGCTGCGGACCAGATCGTAGGTCCGCCCGTCCCGGCTGAACAGCTTCAGCTCGACGCCCTCGAGGTCGAGCCGCTGATCCACGCGCACGAAGCTGCGGGCGCGGACCTCGACTATGGTGCGATCGCCGTCGGTCTTGGACCACGTCCAGCCCGCGGCCGAGGCGCTGGTCTCGGCGGGCAGCAGGGCAGGCCTCTTGGGAGCGTTGCGGGCGAGCGAGGCGCGCTGGCTGCGGTAAGCGATGCCGACCACGACGACGATCGCGGCCAGCAGCACGAGAAGAAGAAGGCGCGCCCTGCGAAAGCTCCTCATTGCACGGCCTCAGGCTGTAAATAATCCATCGTATCCCAACGGCGAGCGGGCCAACTCTTGACACTCCTCTCCCGAGAGTGCTAATAAGGAAGTCTGGTCCGGAACGGCTGCTAAAAGAGGGCTCCGGACCCAATCGGAGTAACCCAACCGGACAAAACGGAGGACACGCATGAACATTCGGCCGCTCTACGACCGCATTGTCGTGAAGCGCATCGAACAAAAAGAACAGATGCAGGGCGGGATCATAATCCCCGATACCGCCAAAGAGAAGCCGCAGGAAGGCGAGGTAGTCGCCGCCGGTAAAGGGAAACGGCTGGACGATGGTAAGCTTGCCCCTCTCGACGTTAAGGTTGGCGATCGGGTGCTGTTCGGCAAGTATTCCGGCAACGAGATCAAGATTGACGGCGAAGAGTACGTGATTATGCGCGAGGACGAGGTGCTCGGCATCCTCGAAGGCGCGAACAAGTAAGACCAGGAGGATACGAGACACATGCCTGCGAAACAGATCGTATACAGCGAGAATTCGCGTCAGGCCATCCTGCGCGGTGTCAACCAGCTTGCTGACGCGGTGAAGGTGACGCTGGGTCCCAAGGGCCGCAATGTGGTTCTGGAGAAGAAGTTCGGCGGGCCTACCATCACCAAGGACGGCGTGACGGTTGCGAAGGAAATCGAGCTGAAGGATCCGCTCGAGAACATGGGCGCGCAGATGGTGCGCGAGGTCGCCTCGAAGACCTCCGACGTAGCCGGCGACGGCACGACCACCGCAACGATCCTTGCCCAGTCGATCTTCCGCGAGGGTGTGAAATCGGTAGCGGCGGGCGCCAACCCGATGGCGCTGAAGCGCGGCATCGAGAAGGCGGTCGACATCGTTGTTGAGGAAGTGCAGAAACTCAGCCAGAAGGTTGAGAGCAATGAGAAGGTGGCGCAGGTCGGCACCATTTCGGCCAATGGCGACACCCAGATCGGCAACATCATCGCCGAGGCGATGACCAAGGTCGGCAAGGACGGCGTGATCACGGTTGAGGAAGCCAAGACGATGACCACCGAGCTGGACACCGTCGAGGGCATGCAGTTCGACCGCGGCTATCTGTCGCCCTACTTCATCACCGATCCGGACCGGATGGAAGTGGTGCTGGAGGAGCCCTACATCCTCATCCACGAGAAGAAGATCAGCAACATGAAGGACCTGCTGCCGCTGCTCGAGCAGATCGCTCGCTCCGGCCGGCCGCTGCTGATCATCGCCGAGGAGGTTGAGGGCGAGGCTCTGGCCACTCTGGTGGTAAACAAGCTCCGCGGCACGCTGACCGCCTGCGCCGTGAAGGCCCCTGGCTTCGGCGACCGCCGTAAAGCCATGCTGGAGGACATCGCGATCCTCACCGGCGGCAAGGCCATCATGGAAGAGACGGGCATCAAGCTCGAGGGCGTCAGGCTGGAGGATCTCGGCAAGGCGAAGCGCGTCACGGTGGACAAGGACAACACCACCATCGTGGATGGCGCAGGCAGCGAGAAGGCGATCGAAGGCCGCATCAAGCAGTTGCGCGCCCAGATCGAAGAGACGACGTCGGACTACGATCGCGAGAAGCTGCAGGAGCGGCTGGCGAAGCTGGCCGGCGGCGTCGCGGTGATCAAGGTCGGCGCGGCCACTGAGACCGAGATGAAGGAGAAGAAGGCCCGCGTCGAGGACGCGCTGCATGCCACGCGCGCGGCCGTCGAGGAAGGCATCGTTCCCGGCGGTGGCGTGGCGCTGCTGCGGGCGGCGAAGGCTCTGGAAAACCGGAAGTTCGACGGCGACGAGCAGATCGGCGTAGATATCGTGCGCCGCGCCTGCGAGGAGCCGCTGCGCCAGATCGTCGCCAATGCCGGGTGGGAAGGCGCGATCGTGGCCGAGAGGGTTCGCAGCAACGAGTCTTCAACCTTCGGCTTCAACGCCCAGACCGGCCAGTACGAAGACCTGGTGGCTTCGGGCGTCATCGACCCGACCAAGGTGACGCGGTCGGCGTTGCAGAATGCCGCCTCGATCGCGGCCCTGATGCTGACCACCGAGGCGCTTGTGGCCGAGATCCCTGAGAAGAAGGATAAGCCCATGCCCGGCGGCCACGGCCCCGACATGGACTACTAGGCCGTAGCCGTTTGAATCCAAGCCGTTGAGCGCCGCTCCGGGGAGACCCGGGGCGGCGTTTTCTGTTTGTGCGCCCGGCCTCGGCGTTACTTCCGCGAACACTCCAGGGACCTGCCGCCATGCCAGTTGCGATCTGATGGAGCTTAAACAAAAAACTGATACCGGCGGCGCTGTAATAGGTGCTAGAATACCTCGGCGCCAGTAACTTGGTTACAAAATGCCGGCGCACTGTACCGGGACGGTGCCGGTAGTACCTTGAGGTCGTGCAGTGCTGCGCTCGATACGGCTGGCCATCGCAGCCTCACCAGCCGCTGTAACCGGGCGGATCGGAGCACATGTATGTTCGGATCCGCACCAGGCAGGGGTTCAGGGAAAGGAAGCGGAGGCGGAGGGACTCGAGCTTTTCCTGGGGGCTATCACTGACGGGTGATGATTTAGAAATGTTCATCTCCAGAATTCAGTAAGGCCTTCTTCTGAATCGAAGAGAGGTGGTATTTGTAACCCCACCTCAAATGGTGTAATTGCAGGAGTTTGCGAGGGTGATCAGTTTGGCCCCAAGAGTGCTTCTGCCAAACTTGACCACTATCTGCGAGGTAGCCCTAGTGTATCACCAAGGGCGTCTCGTGGCGCTTTGAGATTAAGGGGTCTCAAAGCCGCCAAGGCTTTAAGAAATCTGAACCCCGCACAGGAGTGTAAGGATATGGGCTATTTAGGCAAGAAATTGCTTGTGGACAACAGACTCCGCCCGAGCACGCCTCTCCTCTGGGCATGTGTGCTGGCGATCATGTTGGCCATCCTGCCCGCCGTGGGCCAGGAGAGGTTCGGGAGTTTGGTCGGCACCGCCAGAGACGCGAGCGGCGCGGTGCTGCCCGACGCAACGATCACAGTAACGAACACCGCGACAGGGCGCGAAGCGACGACCACCAGCCGCGCGGACGGCGGCTTCATGGTGCGCGAACTGGAAAGCGGCCGCTACACGGTCGTTGTCGAGAAGAGCGGCTTCTCGAGGTTCGAGGCGCCTGATGTGCTGATCCTGGTCGGACGCACGACGACCGTCAACGCAACCCTTGAGGTCGGCGCACTGACGCAGACCATCGAGGTTTCCGATGCGGCCGTTACCGTCGATACCACAAGCACGCTGGTGGCCCACAACGTCACTGCCGAGGAGTTCGACATGCTTCCCAAGACCCGTGGTTTCCAGGGGATGGCGTTGATGTCGCCCTCGGTGAATACCGGCGTTATCGAGTCGGGGTATCAGATTAACGGTGCAAGCGGTGCGGAGAACAGCTACCTCGTCGATGGCATCTCAATCAACAGCGTGATTGACGGTAGCGCTCGCCAGGAGGCAGTGCTCGAGCACTTGCAGGAAGTGCAGGTGAAGACGGGCGGTCTGGAGGCCGAGTACGGCGGCGCGCTGGGAGGCGTTGTCAGCGCCATCACGAAATCGGGCGGCAACGATTTCCACGGCAGTATCCATTACTACTACTACGGAAGCAAGTTCAACGCCCAGCCCGTTAAGCGGCTTAATCTGGACCCCGCCGACCAGATGACGGTGCGGTACATACAGGACAGTGAGGACCGGACTTCCTGGCACGACTTCGGCGGTTCGCTCGGCGGACCTATCGTCCCGAACAAGTTGTTCTTCTACACGTCCTTTGCGCCCAGATGGCAGCGGTCCGAGCGGGACTATCTGTTCGACAACGGACAGACGCCGGACACCATGAAGCGCAAAGCGAACTACATGAGCTGGTTCAACAAGATCTCGTTCGACCCGACTTCCCGCCTTCGTACCAACTTCACCTGGCTTTACACGCCGACGGTGCTGACAGGATCCCATCCCGCCTACAACGGCGCGGCTCCGAACGTCAGCGCAACTCCTTACACGACAGCCCAGTCCTACAAGAATCTTGGATACTTCCAGCCGGAGCAGAGCTATACCGGACAGGTGGACTATGCGATCAGCAACACCGGCCTGGTGAGCGTGAAGGCCGGCCGTTATTACCTCAACTACAAGGACACCGGCACGCCCACCGCAACCCTGGTCCGCTGGGCTTCATCGTCAGTAGGGATGGAGAATCTGCCTCCCGAACTCCGGCAGCCGACCAATTACGGCACACCTTCGCCCGGCCGCGTGTTGTATGACATCACCACGCGGTCCTATGTGCAGGCCGACTACGCTCAGTTCGTGAACTTCGGTGGTCAGCACAACTTCAAGTTCGGCATTGGCGACCAGAAGAATGTAAACAAGCTGGTCGACTCCTGGTACGGACCCGAGGGTTACGTCCAGCTTTTCTGGGGCACGCCGTGGACCGATGGGCGCATGGGCACTTACGGCTACTACGCAGTGCACGATGGATACAGTGGCGGCTCTACGGGCGGCAACATCTTCCATCTGTACTTCCAGGACTCGTGGCGCATCCACCCCCGCCTGACCCTGAACATCGGACTTCGGACCGAGCGGGAAACCATTCCCTCGTTCCAGCGCGATGTTAAGGATTACGCCTTCAGGTTCGGGTTTGGCGATAAGCTCGCTCCTCGCCTGGGCGCCAGCTTTGACCTGTTCGGGGACGGCAGGGCGAAGATCTACGCAAGCTGGGGCAGGTATTTCGACTGGACGAAGTACGACCTTGCCCGGGGCACCTTCGGCGCGGACGTCTGGCACACCTACTACAGGACGTTGGACACGCTGGACGTTTTCAACCTGGGCCTCAGCAACCTTCCTGGACAAAACCTCTGGGTGTCCGAGTATCGCAATTGGCGGACGCCGGGATTCGAGTACCTCGATCCCAACGTGAAGCCCATGAGCACCGAGATGACCAACGTCGGCTTTGAGTACGAGTTGAAGCCGGGCACGGTGCTGGCGCTGCACTACGTACACAACAGTCTGGTCCGCACGATCGAGGACTTCGGTGCGCTGGACGAGAACGGTGATGAGGTCTATCGTTACGGGAACCCGGGCGAGGGCATGTATGAGTACGGCCCGGTTTCCGGCGCAACCTGCGACAAAGAGATAAACGGCGTCTGCACCTACAGGATGCCCAAACCCAAGCGCGTGTACGACGCCTTCGAGGCATCCATCACACGCCGGTTCAGGGGCGGATGGTTGGCCAACGCCAGCTACGTGGTCAGCAGACTGTGGGGCAATTACGCCGGACTCCAGAGCACGGACGAGGTCCTGCCGTTCGATACCGCCTATTCCAGCAACCAGTCGTTCTTCGGATCCACCGCGCGGCCGGGTAGCAACGCGAACCGGTATTACGATCTCGATGAGGCGAGCTATGACGCCAACGGCAAGTATATCGAGGGCCGCCTTCCGACGGATCGGCCGCACGTGTTCAAGTTCTACGGCGCAAAGTTGTTCAGCTTCGGGACGGAGATCGGCGGGTTCTTCCGCGTTTCCAGCGGCACGCCGGTGACGACCCAGGTCACCTCCGTGAACCACATTCCGATCTACGTGAATGGCCGTGGAGACATGGGTCGCACGCCGGTTTTCAGCCAGACCGACCTCGTGGTAGCTCACGAAGTCAAGATGGGTGAATCGAAACGGCTCCGTTTCCAGTTTGAGATGTTCAACCTCTTCAACCAGAAGACGGCGCAGTACATCGGCGACCGGTACAACCGCGAGGACCGCTATAGCAGCTCGGGCATCGATCTCAGCGGTGTCGACCTGAGCAAGGGATACGACTGGCGGGCTCTGCTCGCTGAGGTTCCCGATGGCGCCTTCGCGCTTGACCCGCGCTTCGGAAAAGAGACCCTGTTTAACCGGGGTTTCAACGGCCGTTTCATGGTGAAGTTCACGTTCTAGATTGTCGCAGTAAAAAGGGGCGTCCTTCGGGACGCCCCTTTTTTCATTTGTAGATACTGGGCTTGTGTTGCGCCCGGGCCTTCCGGCCTGCCGCACACGGGCGCGCCACGCAGAAGCCTGGCGGTCCGGCTGCGGACATCGCAAGCGGCACTCACATCAAGGCTGCCCCGAAGCTCCGTCCTGGACGCTGAAGCGCGGCCCCGTTGATCCAGCGCCTCAGCGCCGCGCGAGTCTCAAATCACTCTTCCGCTCAGAAAAGGCCGTCACCAGAGAGGTAGATACGTGAGGCAGCCCGGGCGCGCCTATTTGGGAGGGGCCGGATCCTCCCGGTCAGCTTCTCCGCCGAACTTGATGCTGGTCTCGGCGCCGAAACGCTTGTAGTCGGTGTAGCGAATGGTGAGCCGGATGCGCTGCGCGCCGAGGCGGAAGGCGAGCTGGTCGTCGCCGCGCGTGAGCACAGGGAAACGGAACCCGCCTTCGACGGGCTCCCAGAAAGTCGTGAAGCGCGGGAACAGGTTCTCCGAACCACTGTAGCTACGGAGATCGGGAACGGCCTTGCCGAACGTGCGGACGATGGAGTAGTCCTTCTTATCCACCCAGATCAGGCCTTCGAAAAGGCGCTGTCCATCCAGGATCTGGCGCGGGCCCACCTGCAATATCCAGCAATCCACGCCGTCGATCTTTTCCTCGCCCTTGAAATCGGTGCGGTAGGACCAGAGCTGTTCGGCGTCGAACAGAAAGGGCTGGATGTCGCGCACGTCGGCGAAATCTTCCGGCGTGAGTGCGAGCCGCTTCAGCGTGGAGATGGGGCTGCCAATCAGGCGCTCGGTGCGGCCGGTCTCGGGTGAGAAGATAACCTCGCGTTTTTCCTCGTAGCGGCCGGCCGGCGTGCCGTTCGGGTTCAACTCCTCTACGAGGAGTGACTGGCGGTAGGTGTAATGGTTGCGGGCAGCGCGGGTCTCGGCGGCGCGCTCGGCCACGCGCTTTGCCAGTTCGGGAGGCGCCTGGAACGCGAAGGCCGCGCCGAGCGCGGATGCTACCATTAAGCCTTTGAGGAACGCGCTGATAATTCTGCTAGCGGCCGGGGCCGCCGGACTGCTGTACATCTATTCCTTGAGTATACCCGCGGCGCTCGGCGTGCCTCTGCTGGCAGCCGCTCTGGTTGAGGCCGCGCTCTACCTCGCCACGGTCACGGAGAGCGCCCGCAAGCGCGTGGAGCGGTACGCGAGGCCGCTGCCGCTGTGGATGGCCGCGAGCGGCGTAGCGCCCTACCTGCTGTGCACGGTCCCACTGGGGCGTTTCAGTTGGGCACATTTCGCTGTAGTGGCGGGGCTCGCGGCGCTCGTCTCGTTCTGGTACGTTGTGGCGCCCGTGTGGCGGCCCACTGACGTGCTGTTCGTGTGCGTCGTGGCCGCCGGGCTGCTGCTGAAGCCGTTTAACGGCGTTTACCCCGAGCCGCGGCCGCAATTGGAGATGTCCATACTGGGCCGGCTCATGTGGGCGCGCCTGGCCATGATGGCGGTGCTCAGCGTCGCGAAGATGCCGGTGAAGGGATTCGGGCCCTGGCCCACGCGCAATGAGTGGATCGCCGGCGCGCGGAACTTCGCGCTATTTCTGCCGCTAGGCGTCGCGGTGGGCTGGATCTCCGGTTTCGCGAGCTTCCGGCCGCACCCGGCCGACTGGCGGTTTCCGCTGGTGGCCGTGGGGACGTTCGCTGGCATGCTCCTGGTGGTGGCGCTGACGGAGGAGTTCTTCGTCCGCGGGCTATTGCAGGAGTGGGCGACGAGGTGGTTCAGGAGCGAAACGCTGGCGCTGATAGCGGTGGCCGTGATTTTCGGTCTCGTACACCTGCCGTTCCGCGGATTCCCGAACTGGACGTTCGCGTCGCTGGCGGCGCTCGCCGGGCTATTCTACGGGCGCGCGTATATCGAAGGGCGCGGCGTGCGGGCGGCCATGGTGACTCACGCGCTGGTGAACACCGTGTGGCGCGTGCTGTTCTAGAAGAGGCTGTTCGGCGGGCGCCGCCGCCGGACCGGTCAGGCCGGAACGGCCTCCGCCTGGGACTCTGCGATTCGTCCTTTGCGATAGAGAGAGAGTATAGCCGCGAGTAAGTCGGGCTTGTCTGGAGCAACTGGTCGTGCGTGCCGACGGCCTCGATTGCGCCGGCGTTGAAGACGGCAATCAGATCCGCGTGGAGTATCGTTGAGAGCCGGTGCGCGACGATGAACGCGGTCCGGCCCTTAACGACGTTGTGCGTCGCTGCCTGGATCAGGCGCTCGTTCTCGGTGTCGAGGTGGCTGGTGGCCTCGTCCATGATGAGGATGCGCGGGTCGCGGAGGACGGCGCGCGCAATACCGATGCGCTGGCGCTCGCCGCCGGAGAGCTTGATGCCGCGCTCTCCGACGATGGTGTCGTAGCCGTGCTCCGTCCGTGCTATGAACTCCTCGGCCTGTGCGATGGCGGCAGCGGCGGCGATTTCGGCCCGCGAAGCGCCCGGACGGCCGTACTCGATGTTTTCGGCGATACTGCGGGAGAAGAGTCCAACGTCCTGCGGCACGATGGCGATCTGCTCGCGGAGACTGCGCTGCGTCACGTCGCGTATGTCTACACCATCGATGAGGATCGCGCCCTCATCGGGGTCGAACATGCGCAGAAGCATGTTGATGAACGTCGTCTTGCCGCTGCCGCTGCGGCCGACCAGCGCGACGGTGACTCCGGCAGGCACGCGCAGGCTGACTCCCTTGAGCGCCCACTCCTGCGCGCCGGGGTAGCGGAACCAGACGTTGCGGAACTCTACGCTTTCGCGCATGGGAGCGAGCACCCTGGCGTTTGGCGGGTCGGCGATGGCGGGGCGCTCGTCGATGACGGCGAACAGCCGCTCGGCACGGGCGAGGCTGCGGCGGAGCTGCGGGAGAATGATCGATAGCTGCGCGACCGGATGATAGGCCATCTCGGCCAGAGAGACCAGCAGTACGAAATCTCCCACGCTGCGGCGGCCGGCGAGCACCATCGATCCGGCGATGATGACAACCGCGACGCGTCCGATGGCGGCGATCGCGTTCTGAAGGTTTTCCACCAGAAGCCACTGGCGGTCGCCGCGGTACTGCACCTCGCGCGCGCGCCTCTGCAACTCGTGCTGGCGCAGCATCTCGGCGCGTTCCTGAGCGAAGCGCTTGACGGTCATCACGTTGCCCGCGACGTCGTAGCGTTCCTTGGCCACCTCTTCAAAGCGCTCGCAACCAATCTGCTCAATCTCGTAAATGCGCGCGGTCATGCGGCGCACGGCGATGAGATACACCGGCGCGGGAAGAACCACCGCCAGCGCCACCCACGGGCTCAGCGAAACGAGTGAAACCATGACCGCCGCGATCGTGAACAGGGGCGGGATGAGACTCTGCCCGCAGATGTCGAACAGTATGGAGAATATTGCCGCGCAGCCGGCGTCGATACGGCCGATGAGCTGGCCGCTGTTGGCCTCGTGATGATATAGCGCGTGCAGCCTGAGGTAGTTTCCGTAGGCCTGGAAACGGACCTCGTCCTCAATCTGTGTGACGGTCTTGAAGAGCCTGTATTGGTAGAGCGACCTGACGGCGCGTGTACACAGCATCGCCGCCAGAATGCCTGCTGCGGCGGTCACTAAGAGCCTGACAGGCGAGCCTGATGGCGATCTGAAGTAGTCTACGAAGCCGTCGATCAGCCTGCGAGTAATGAACGGAACGGCAAGATCGAGTACCGAAGAAACCGAGATTAGCCCGATCAACAGGGCCGTAGTGCGCTTCCGGGTGCGGAAGAGGGAAATCGCCCTGAAAGCTACTCCGCGCCCCAATGAGAAATACTTCATGAAGTACCGCTAATTTAGACCGCGACTTACAAAAAGGTCATTCTATCAGCCGGAACATAGGTAAGTACGTTGGGCGGCGGCGGCCTCGCCGCTGCGGTGCGGGCGGCCGGCTTCGGCAGGGAGGGGGGCCGCTCTGGGCGCACCTCAGGTACGTATACGCTTTGATATGCTCGACGCTGGATGTTCAGCCGGTACTATCGAAAGGTCAAGTTCCTCTTCGCGCTGTCTGACGCCGTCCTGACCGCAGTCGCTTTCGAAGCTGCGTACCAGAGCCGGGTATGGCTTCCCTTCGAACGCACCTTTCACCTTGACGCCGCCGTGAAGGCGCTGCTGCTGGGGTTTTCGGTGCTGACCTGGGTGGCGCTGGGGCTGTGGCTGAACCTCTATGAGAAGCTCGACGCGGGCGATCCGCGGACCATCCTGCGCGACGGCCTTCGCCAGACGCTCTACGGCACGGTGGCACTGGTGGTCTTCGTATACGCGCTGAGGCTGGAAACGCCGCTGAGCCGCTCGTTCCTGGGTCTCTTTGCGGCGTACTCCTGCGTTCTGGTCTGCCTTTTCCGCCTGGGAGCGGATGACGTGGTCGGCATCATACGCCGCGAGTTCGGCGCGCCGCACTACGTGATGGTGGTCGGGACCGGCGAGCGGGCGCGGCGCGTGGGCCGCGTGCTCGAGAACTCCGCACGGCACGGTATCCGGCTGTCCGGTTTTTTCGCTGAGAACTCTGAGGAGGCGCCGCCTTCCTTGCGGCTCGGCCGGGAGTATCCCGTCTATCCTCTCGGGCAGCTTGTGAAACTCGCGCGAACGCAGGTAATCGACGACCTGCTGTTTGCGGTTGAGAGCAAGGACCTTGCGAGCATCGAGGACATCCTGGTGCTGTGCGACGAGGAAGGCATCCGGATGCGGATGATGGTGGACCTGTTCCCCCATGTGAACAGCGACGTCTATCTCGACCGCCTGGGAAACATCCAGTTGCTGACGTTCGCGGCCGCGCCGCACGACGAGATCACGCTTTTCATAAAGCGCGCGACGGATGTCGTGCTGGCGGCCATCGGGCTCGTCGTGCTCTCGCCCTTGATGGCCGCAACGGCCGTGATCATCAAACTGAGTTCGCCGGGCCCGGTGATTTTCCGTCAGGTGCGCTGCGGGCTGAACGGCAGGCGCTTCACGGTGTATAAGTTCCGCTCGATGTGCGTTGACGCGGAGAAGATGCGCGCCAAGCTTGAGCACCTGAATCAGAAGAAATGTGCGTTCAAGATTCCAGAGGACCCGCGCGTCACGCCGGTCGGCCGCTGGCTTCGCAAGTTCTCCATCGATGAGCTGCCGCAGCTATGGAACGTGCTGAAGGGCGATATGTCGTTGGTGGGCCCGCGGCCTGCGGTGCCCTCGGAGGTCGATCAGTACAAACCGTGGCAGCGGCGCCGGCTGCGGATGCGACCGGGCCTCACTTGCCTGTGGGCCCTCGAAGGCCGCGACCAGGTGGATTTCGAGCGCTGGATGAAGCTGGACATGGAATATATTGACGGCTGGTCGCTGGCCCTGGACTGGAAGATCCTGCTCAAGACCGTGCCTAACGTGTTGACGGGGAAGGGAGCGTACTAGGCTCTATGGAACTCATACCCACTCAGGAAGAAGTAGTAGGCCTGCTTCGCGAAACCGGCGCGCTGCGGGAAGGCCACTTTGAGATGCCCAATGGTCTGCACACGAACGAGTACCTGCAAGTGGCCCTCGCCATGCGCTACTACCAGCACGCGAAGGTGCTGAGCGTGGGTCTGAGCCGCCTGTTGCGCGCGCACGCCGAGGTCAGGACTCTGATTCCGGAGCTGTCGATAGTTGCGCCTGCCACAGGCGGGTTGTCGGTGGCCTATGGTGTCTGCGAGGCGCTCCGCGCGCACCAGGTCTATTGGTCCGAGGAGGACCCGAAGACCGGCAAGATGCGGTTCCGGCAATTCCTGGAACAGGTTCCCGGCGAGAAGGTCCTGCTGGTGGACGACATATTGCGGACGGGCAGGAAGCTCACGGAGTTGAAAGCGCTCGTCGAGGCGAACGGGGCCACCGTTATCGGCCTCGGGGTCATCGTCTATCAGCCGTACCCTACGACGCCTTCGTTCGACCCGCTGCCGCTGTATTACCTGGCCAAGATCGACGCCGCGTACAGCGAAGCCGGACAGTGCGAGCTGTGCAAGCGCAACATTCCCCTGACGAAGGTGTGGGTGTAGCAGCCGGGTGAGCTGAGCGCGCCCGGCATACGCGGGCCTGCTGCCCGGATCGAGTGGGGGCGGGCTTGAGCCCGCGCAGGGCTTCAGCCCTGCGAGTCGAGCACCGTCAGCACAGGGGCTAAAGCCCGGATTGAGAGGCGCATAACGGCACGGCTGACGCCGTGCCCTGATACGAAGCCCGAAGCCGCGCCGTAGTCTGCGGAGCTGAAGCTCCGCAGCGGACTGAAGTTCTCCCCTTCAAAGCCGCGATCTCCCGGCGGCCTACGTCCCGGAGCTGAGGAACCTTTCGCCCGCAGCTCGAACCCTCCCCTCGGCGGCCTCCGACAGCGTACAATCGGAAAACTCCGTACGCTGTCCGGCCCGGAGGGCCAAACAGAAACCACCATGGGAGTCAGACAGGAAGTGAACCGAAGGAGCTTCATAGCAGGAGCTGCGGGCGCAGGACTCGCGGCGCGCTCCGTTGCCAGAACCCAGGGCCGTGTCATCGGCGCAAATGACCGCATCAACGTCGCCGTGATCGGCACCGGCGGGCGGGGCACCTACGTAATAAAGGAGTTCCACAGGGTCAACAAAGAAGACAATACCTGTCAGATAGTCCAGGCCTGCGACGTCTACCGCAAGCGCGTGGAGGAACTGAAGCGCTTCTTTGCCCCCGCGGGCGTTGAGATAAAGACGACGCTTGACTGGCGGGAGGTGGTGAACAACCGTGAAGTCGACGCGGTTATCGTGGCTACGCCCGATCACTGGCACGCCACCATCGCCCTGGCTGCTCTAAGTAACGGCAAGGACGTCTACCTCGAGAAGCCCATGTGCCACACCATTCCCGAGGTGAAACGCCTGATCGATGCCGTACGCGAGACGAAGCGCGTGGTGCAGGTCGGTTCGCAGACTACTTCCGGCAAGCAGTGGTGGAAAGCCAAGGAAGTCATCGCCGGCGGCGCGATCGGACCCATGGTATTGAGCCAGGGCTCGTATCACCGGAACTCGACCGAGGGCGAATGGAACTGGCCCATCGACAAGGCGGCCGGTCCGAACGGCAAGGGCGAGAACTACATCGATTGGAAAATGTGGCTCGGCCCCGCGCCGAACCGCCCCTGGGATGCCGACCGTTTCTTCCGCTTCAGGAAGTACTGGGATTACTCCGGCGGCGTCGCAACGGACCTCTTCTTCCACGTCGCCGCTCCCATGAACATCTGCTGGCCGGAGCCGCAGTATCCACGCAAGGTAATGGCGAGCGGGGGCATCTATGGCGGACCCGCCTTCCAGGAGAAGCGCGAGGTGCCGGACACCTTTCACCTGCTCGCCGAGTACGCGAAGGGGCATTCAGTTGTGCTGACGTCGTCGATGACTAACTCGCAGCACATTCCCGGCCTCATACGCGGCCAGAACGGCACCATCATCATGGTGGAGCACGGCATGTTCGAAGCTGCCACGGATCACATCCTGCTGCGCCCCGAACGGCAGCGCGTCGCTTATAACGAAGAGTACAAGGCGAAATACGGCGTCGACGAGGTCAGGATCCCGATCGAGAAACAGGACATCATGGCGGACCACATCCGCAACTTCCTGAGCTGCATCCGCTCGCGGCAGAAGCCTACGCTCGATGTCGAGACGGCGGCGCGCGCGCAGGTGCTTATCAGCATGGCCGTGCAGTCGTACCGGCAGGGCAAGGTGCTCTACTTCGACGAGCGCGCGTTCAGAGTGGTTGACAGCCCGGTCCGGGGTTAGCATTCAGGTCCCGGCAGAATTGGTGGGCTCCCGGCCGGCTGCGGCATCTGCAGACGGCTGAGCCCGCCCGAGTTGCTTTTCAGAACCGGTATCAGTAGCCGATCCACGACGGATAGGCGTGGCGCTCCTTTCATGAAGCGCATCGCCGCTTGACGCACAGGAATCGGCCAGTCAGGAATAAGCGACATGACAACTCTCTTCGATTGGCGCGACGAATACGCGTACGGGCTTCCTGAGATCGACGCCCAACACCAGCGCCTGTTCGCGCTTGGTGCCAAAGCCCGGGCGCTCGTGCCCGCGGGCGCGGATAACGAAACCGCCGCACAGGTGCTGGCTGACATACTGGCCCTGGTCCGAGAGCACTTCCGCACCGAGCAGGCGCTCATGTCCGAACGCAAATGCCCATCTTTGGCCTCGCACCAGGCCGAGCACGAGCGCCTTCTGGACCTGCTCGGCGGCTTCGCGAGCGAGTTCGATGCGGGCCGCGCCGCGTTGACGGACGAGCTGCTAACCATGCTTGACGGCTGGATCAGGAATCATCTGACCACGGCCGACCGCCAGATGGCCGCTGAACTCGCTGCGGGCTGAGAGCAGCTCGCGCGGCCCCGGTTGCAGCCCACGTCGTGCGCTATCGCCGGCATTCGCGTGCACACGTGAAAGCGTAGCCTGCCGGTTCTGGTAGGCTGAAGCCGTGGGGGGCTTGTACGATCTGGATCCCGGGCCGGATATTCCCGATCTCGTCCGGATGATCGTCGAGATCCCGAAGAACTCGAACAACAAGTATGAGTACGATGGCGCGCTCGGGGTTTTCCGCCTCGACCGGCCGCTCTACTCGCCCATGTTCTACCCCGGCGACTACGGCTTCATCCCCGGTACGCTTGCCGACGATGGCGATCCCCTCGACATCATCGCCCTCGTAGAGACCCCCAGCTTTCCCGGATGCCTGATCGAAGCGCGGCCGATCGCCGTACTCAACATGCTCGATCAGGAAGAACTGGACCAGAAGGTGCTAGCCGTTCCGAACCGCAGCCCCCGGTACGCGGAGGTCCACACGCTGGAGCAGGTTGCGCCTCACGTCCGCCGCGAGCTGGAGCATTTCTTCGCCATCTACAAAGAACTCGAAGGCAAGCGCACAAGAATGCAGGGGTGGGGAGGAGTTCGCGACGCCCGGCAGGCCATACTTCGAAGCCGCCGCCTCTACCTCGAACGCCAGGAATCTACTGGCGGGGGCTGACCAGCCGCCTGGCCCTCTCGTACTCGGCGATGAGCCTGCGGCTGATCTTGTCGGCCACGTCCGCGCTGGCGCCCCGGAACTTGCCGCCCTGGCTCTCCTCGGTGGCCGACCAGATCACGTCTCCGTCTTTGTTTACCAGCCGCACCGACGCGACTGCCTCATGCTTGCGTTCGGCCACGCGAAGGCTCTCCTGATCGCCCACGGATACGCTGGCAGAGCGGCTGTCGCGCTGTGCGGTTGTCCGGGCTCCGTTTGTCATACTGGCGGCGGCGCGCGCGCTCACGCCTTCGCTCGTCGAAAGCGTATCCGTGAAGACGAGGTCTTCGGCCGATCCGCGCAGGAAGGCGTCGGCGCGGTCTGGGTTCTCCGTGATGACGAACAGGCGCGCGCTGTGCAGGCTGGAGATGATCATGTCGCGGATCTGAGCGGCTGTATCGCCTCCGCTGAGCCGGTCCACGTAGATTCGCTTCACCTGTACGAGCTGCCTCAGGTGCGCGTCCTCGAGAGTAGCCCCTTCCGGCGGCGCAATCAGCATGGCCGCGAGCACGAGCATCGTCATAGTCCGGCCGCCTTTCGAGCCTCGATGTCCTGGAATTCGACCTTCCGGCCCGTGCGCGCCTCCATGGCGGCGAGGACGGAACGGACGCTGCGCTTGTCCACTCTGAAAACGGCCGCCTGCTGCCGGCCGGCCGTGTCCTCGTAGCCGACCGTAAGGAAATGCTGCCGCTTTTTGCTCAGCAGCAGCAGGGGCGAGATGATGATCGCCAGGGCGAGCCGCCGGTTCACGTCCTGGCCGTATTCGAGCAGGTTCACACGGTCGTAGGGAATCTTCAGCTCGGCCTGGCGCGATCTGAAGACAAAGTACTTAACGCCCGTGAGGTCCGCCACACCCTCGGCGCGGGGCAGGCCGAGGGTGCCGCCGACGTACTCCACCTTGTCCGGCCGCGCGGCTTCCGCAACGATTGTCGCAGCAAGCAGCAGTGCCGTTAAAGCACGCATTTCCTGAGTAATAGGTGCGAATAGCCCGGAACTAATCTCACTCTGGACCGGTTGATAAGATGAAATCAGGAGAATGCCAGATAGAGCCACTGCTGAAGCCGTGCGCCCGGAACGTTCCCGGGGAATCCCGCGGCGCAAGTGGATGGTCCGGGGCGGCCTCGCCGGCCTGGGCGCCGCTGCCGCCGCTGCCTACGGCGTATGGCCGGGTTTCTGGCACAGGTATTTCAGCGACATGAAGCGCCCCATACTGAGGCCTGCAGCGATACCCGATCCGCGCCTGTGGCCGGATCGCGGGCTGCACACCGCGTGGCTCGGACACGCCACCGTCCTGGTGAAAATGGACGGTTTCACGTTCATCACAGACCCGCAGTTCAGCGACCGCGCGGGCATAGCGCTCGGCCCCGTTACGCTAGGCATCAAGCGCCTGGTGGCTCCGGCGCTGGCCATCCCGGATCTGCCGCACATCGACCTGATCCTGCTCTCGCACGCTCACATGGACCACTTCGACCTGCCCTCGCTAAGAAAGCTGGAGGGCAAGCGCACGGACGTTGTCACTCCCGCACGCACGAGCGACCTGTTCCGCGCGCACAAGTACCGCACCGTGCACGAGCTCCGCTGGAACGAGACAGCCCGGTTCGGAGACGTGCTCGTTCGAGCCTTCGAGGTGAACCACTGGGGCGCGCGCATGCGCACCGACACCTATCGCGGCTACAACGGCTACGTGGTGGAGAGCGGCCGCTATCGCGTGCTGTTCGCAGGCGACACCGCCGAGACGCATCTTTTCAGGCAGTTGAAATCGTCTAAGCCGTACCACCTGGCCATGATGCCTATAGGCGCGTACAACCCCTGGATCCGCTATCACTGCACGCCCGAGCAGGCCTGGCGAATGGGGAACGAGGCAGGGGCGGAGTTCATGCTGCCCATGCACCACCAGACGTTCGCGCTCGGCCGCGAGCCTTTTCTCGAGCCTATCCAGCGCTTTTACGACGCGGCCGCGAACGCTTCGAACCGCGTCGCTGTGCGCCGCATCGGGCAGGAGTTCAAGCTGAGCGTCTAGCGGCGCGCGGCGCTAGTATCGGCCGGTAAACAACGTCCTTGGTTTGGCCCTCCAATTTAGGTTGGCTTCGCATCGGGGCGTGGCTAGAATCCGTGAACACTCCATGCCTGTTCGGCCTGACTGAAGTAAAGTCGCGCCCCCGATACGAGGCTCTTCGTGGTTGCGCGGCGCCTTTGGGGTTCGTATGAGGGCACGGCTTCAGCCGTGCCCAGAGACGTCCGGTTAGATTTGGGGGCTTTAGCCCTTGCGACGCCGCTTGAGACCCAGGAGCTGAAGCCCCTCGAACATCCCAGGCCTTTTCGACGAACTTCACGCCGGGCAGTCCGGTGTCAGCCCACGTCGTGAAGTGCAGGGCCTCGTTGGGAAAGGCCTTGCGCAGGGGTTCTACCTCGATGCGGCTGACGATGGCGCGTCGCGGAGTAGCGGTCATAGCGGTGGCTCCCGGCTAGACAAGGTACACCAAGCGACGGCCTCATAGGTGCTTCGGGGCTGGCGGTGAGGGTGGGATTCGAACCCACGGACCCCGTAAGGGGTCAAC
>JBLNBX010000158.1:0-22567 GCA_050260275.1 bacterium | reverse complement strand
CACGCGATGTCGTTCGCGGTCAAGCCGTTGCGCGCCAGAAGGTCGCGGCAGATCTCGTACATGCGGCGGACGGCAAACTTGTATACCTGCTGGCCGTCCTGGTGAACGAAGTGCTCGCGGTTCTCCACGGTCTCATGCGACGGTGGCTTGCGGCTGCCTCCCGCCGGCATGTACAGGTACTGCCCGCCGGAGCCGTCCACTTCCTGAAGGAAATCGATGAGACCGAGGGAGTCGTCCTCGCTCGGCTCGATGATGACAGCCCCGCCGCCGTCGCCAAACAGCACGCAGGTTGAGCGGTCCGTGTAGTCGATGATCCGCGACATGGTGTCCGCGCCGATGACCATCACCCTCTTGTGCGCGCCCGAGGCCACGAGTTGAGAACCCGCCGTCATCCCATACAGGAAGCTGCAGCAGGCGGCGATCAGGTCGAAACCCCAGACGCCCTTTGCTCCAAGCTTGTCCTGCACGATGCAGGCGGTGGACGGGAACAGCATGTCGGGAGTGACCGTACAGACGATCAGCGCGTCAAGATCGGAGCCCTCGATGCCGCGCTCGGCCAGCGCCCTTTTCGCGGCTTCGAACGCGATGTCGGAGGTGGCCATGTCGGGGTCGGCGATATGGCGCGTACGGATACCCGTCCGTTCGAGAATCCACTCGTTGCTGGTCTCGACCATCTTCTCGAGCTGGAAATTGTCGAGCGTCCGGGGCGGAACATAGGTCCCGAGCGCACTGATCTTGGGTCTGGGCACGAATCCTCCGTTGAAGAGTGCAAACTGGCGTAACTGATAATTGTATGAAACTGAGCGCCGAACGTGCTGCTATGGTGGAAATCTTAGGATGGGCCAGGAAAGCGCATTGCTGTTCGAATCGCCCGAGGAAATTTACAGGCGTGTATTCAAAGAGTTGCGCCCGCGCACGAGCCTGCCGGCGATAACGGTCGAGTTCCGGCCGTTCGCCAACCCCGACAGCGACGTCCGGCTACAGGACGGCCGGATCGTGGTCCGCATGAGCGATTTGCTCGCGGACGCGCCCGCTCCGGTCATCGAGGCGCTCGCCCACATCCTGCTCGGGAAGCTCATGCGACGGCCCGTCGCGCGGGCCTACACGCACCGCTACCGGCTCTATCTCAACCGCCGCGACGTGCGGCGCCGGATCGACGCCATGCGGCGGGAGCGCGGCCGCAAAGTGATGCTCGATCCGCGCGGGAAGTGCCACGACCTGAACGTGGTGTTCGAGGAGCTGAACTTCAGGTACTTCTACGGCCTCATGGCCCGGCCCGAGCTGGGCTGGAGCCGCACGGCGTCGCGCACTATGCTCGGCCACTACGACGCATCGCACAACAGCATAGTCATAAGCCGGATTTTCGACCGGCCCGACGTACCCCGGCTCGCGCTCGAATACGTGCTGTTCCACGAAATGCTACACGTCCGCTATCCGGTTGACAGTAGGGGAGCTAAGCGGCGCGTACACACGCGTGAATTCAGGCAGGCCGAAAAGGCATTCGAGGGGTTGAAGGCGGCCAAGGAAGCGCTTCGCCGCCTGAGCTCACTACCATAGCGCCGGGCGGCTCAGCGCCGCCCGGTTCGTCTCGATTTCGAACTTCCTCAGGCTACGCCGTCGCCCGCACGCACTGGGCGACAGAACTGAACTGAAGGCGCATGGCTTCCAGGGCGCCCACCAGCGGCCGCACATCCACTGTCCCGATGCCCAAACCCTGAAGGACGAGGCGGCAGTGCACCACAGCCAGCGCGTAGTCGAACATGAGCGTCTGGCGCACAAGCGCCTGGGCAAGGTCCGGGCGATCCTCCGCCGAATGCAGGACCATGGCTTTCGCCGCCCAGAGAAGGCGGTCGAAATCACGGCTGAGGGCGCGCAGGTACCGGCGGAAAATGCGCCGCCGCTCGGCGCGCAACCGGCGCACTATCTCACGATTGGAGCCGGGCTGCGCCGCCAGGAATTCGAGATCATCCTGGAGGAGCAAACGCTCCATCGGGCGGTACTTGGCCACTGAGAAGTCGCGGCACCAGTTCAGGTCAGGCACCGTTTCGGGCTTGCGGTGAGCGAGCCTGTAGATGATCAGCATGAACCCGGTTGCGCATAGCAGGACCGCAACCGCCGCAACGGAAATCGCAAACACCATCAGCTCCTCCCTGACACCCTTGATCAGAATAAACCAGCTCTTTCCCAAAACGCAATGCAAACAACAGTTATTAAGGCGGGATTTCGCGGCATTTTAGGTGAATTGCTGGATTGCAGACGGAACTGCCGATGAATATTGGCTCGGTCAGCGCCGCGCGGCTTTCAACAGCGTGGCGTTGATAGAGGCGAGCTGGCGCATAAGCTGTTCTTCATCCTCGGGACGCCACTGCGGCCGGCGCGCGACTTTGATTTCTTCGCCCTTGCGGTTGAGCAGCACCAGCCACGCAATGATGCACGCCAGAGTTGCGCCGGACATGACCACGTTTGCGGCCTGCTGCACGAAATCGGACGCGCTTATGTTCCGGACCAGCATGGCCGCCGCTCCACTGATGAAGTAAATGGCGTAAACCACACAGTGCACAAGCACGTTGCGGCTCAGCGTGACCGGGTAAATTGCCAGAAAAGCCGTGATAATCAGAAGAAATATCACGAGCCCGGATTGCACGGCGCGGTCTATCGCCGACCAGTACCTGAGGACCGGATAGGATTCCCACCCCCCCCCGCCGAGGTCGGCGCCGACGGTGAGCGAGGAGATGATCAGCGCGGCAGTCAGGCCCGCCGTCACGACCCATCGCCCAAACGTCGCCAGCCCCTTGTAGTTGCCAAGCACCAAGCCGTACAGCTCGAGAAGGACGAGGATATAGAGGATCCAAAGAACCGGCTGGGTGCCGAACCAGATCCAGCTATACGTGTTGCGCTGGAAGGGCACGCTCGCCAGGGCGATGGCCCGAATTACCCGGAACAGGACAAAAACGAAGAAGAAACGGTATCTGGCGTGCAATCCGCTTCGCCACATGCGGAAAGCGAGCCCGGCGTATGCGGCCGTGCTGAGCCACAGGATCGCCTCCAGAACCCAAAAAATGCCAGAAGCGGGCATCACGAGTCTCCGACGATTGTACACCAGACAGCCGGCGAAGCCCGAGGGTGAGCATGCTTTCGCGTCAAGGGAATTACCCTTAGGAGAGCGGAAGGCTTTTAGAGGGGAGATGCCGCCCGGTTTCCCGCCGGGCGGCATCAGAACTGTGCCGCGGCGATTCGCGCTCGCGGCTAATCAGATCCTGGCGCTCCGGACTAGTCCGGGCAGGGCAGGCACCGCGGAGCAGGGTCGTTCCGGACCGAGTTATCCATCGCGGCCACCGGGATCAGTGTGCCGATCGCGATCAGCATAGCCAGCAGAGTTCTGATGAGCATGAGGTTTTCTCCTTACTTCATTAGTGAATTGCGTGTGACTCATTCAGACTAAACCTCTCCGGCGGAGCTGCAACAAAACCTTAGATGATTTTCTGAATTCGGAACAAAGCCATGGCCCGGATGGCAGTCGTCATGTGAATCGTGGGACGATATGGTTCAAGAAAGATCTCGGGTAGATGAACCGGATGCAACCCAAGGGGGCGCTCGATCGCGGCGCCGCCGCCGACCTGTGGAGACGCACGCTCTCGCAAGTCCCTACTCTGTTTGGCCGGCTGGCCTATCTCGCTTCCCTGCGCGACTCCAACACGGGCCGGTACGAGCATTTCGGATTGAGCCAGGCCTTCGGGGAAATCGAAGCGGACCGCGTTCTGAGAGAGAGCCACGAGCAGACATTCTCGGAGTGGCTATGCCAGCCTCTCGAGATGCAGCAGGCGGATCTGGACCAGTACCTGTCTGAGCTGAAGGGAGAGCGAGCCGCTGTACTAGCGACGTGGATGCGCCTCGCGCCTTACCGGAATCTGCCCCCGTCGAGCGCGCGAGACGTCGAAAAACGGCTCTTTCTGGCAGATCTGGAAACGCTGCTGGCAATCATGCGTAATCAGTACGGCGTCAACGCCGGCGATCCGGATGCCTGAACTGGGGGCCTTCCGCTAGATCCGGCCGCGGCGCCGGCGTGCGTGGTCGAGGCGCATGGCCACAGCCGTCACCTGTCCAACCACATCTATTTCATCCGGATACGCATAGATCTCCGGGCTGCACTGCGATGCCGGGTGCGGCTGGAGGATCAGGTGGTTCTCGCTCAGACTGCACCAGCAGCAGGCGTACCCTTTGCGGTGCTCCAGGAAGTAGATGGGGCGTTCAAACTCATTGGTCCAGTTCTGGTCCGAAATCTTGCGCTTCGATTCGTCGATCACGACCAGCGAGCCGGGCTGCAACAGCGGGTACATGGACCAGTCCTCGGTACCGATGAAGCCGTAGCGTTGGTTCTTGAAGTCTAGTCCATTCAATAACATGAGCGGCAGCTTGCCCCACCGCTGTATCATCCGGCTAAGGAACGTGGTGCGGCGCACGTCCATGCCTGGGTCGAGCGAGAGCGGCAGTTGCACCTCTCCCTGGTCACCAGGAATGAAGCCTACCGGGTGAGTGCGGTCGATCTGAACTACGTTCAGCGAATCGGCAGGCAGATCGCTGAGCACAATGCCATACCATTCCAGAACCTCGGAGAAATCGAGCCTGTAGATGGCGCAGAGCGAGTACAGCCGGTAAAGGCTTGGCACGGTGCCCTTATTTTCGATGTCCGCGAGGCGGCTCAGGGCTATGATGAACTCGTCGTTCTTATGGCGCTCGGCGATCTGGAGGCTGGCCTCCTCGACATCCCGGTACCTCAGATTGAGGCGCTCACGCGCTCGCTTGAGCCGCTGTCCCGCCTCGTCGGACGAGTTACCCTCCCTGGCTGCGGGGGTCCCCGATCCGGATCGCTCCGAAAAACGTGGAATCGATGGCAAGTTTAACTCCGTCAATGGATTATAGCGGCACCGGGATCGCCCGGCAAGGCGTTTTCGACAGACCTGTTCTGAATTCGGAACAGATTTTTTTCCAGACAGCGTTTTTCATGCAGATTGTCGGGAGGGGGTAGTACTTTGAACATACAGGGTGGTATACGCAAACGCGTGTATTGGAGGCTCATTTGCGCCTGATTGTCGGAATTACGGGGGCCAGCGGCTCCATTTACGGCATTCGCCTGCTCGAGAAGCTGCGCCAAGCGCCCGGCGCCGAGGTCCATCTGGTGATGACACGAACGGGCGAACAGACGCTTCAACTCGAGACCGGCCGGACGGCGGACGACATACGGCGCTTGGCACACCACTGCCATGCGATAGACGACCTGGCATCGGAGCTCGCCAGCGGATCGTTTCCGGTCTCAGGCATGGTAGTGGCTCCGTGCTCGGTGCGGACGCTGTCGTCAATCGCCTGCGGGATCAGCTCTAACCTGCTGCTGCGGGCGGCCGACGTCACGCTGAAGGAGCGCCGGCGGCTGGTGCTGATGGTTCGCGAGAGCCCGCTGCACCTAGGGCATATAAGGGCGATGGCCGCGGTAACCGAAATGGGCGCGATAGTGGCGCCGCCCATCCCGGCCTTCTACAATCGTCCGGAGAGCGTCATGGATATCGTGGACAGTTCCGTAGACCGTGTGCTAGACCTTCTGGGCCTGCCATCCCCCGAGGCGCGCCGCTGGAATCCCGCCACTGCGGAGGCCAGCCGGTGAGGCGCGAGCGCGTCGCTTTTCAGGGCGAGCGCGGCGCTTTCAGCGAAGTGGCGATACGCCAGCTCCTGGGCACGCGCGCGGAGGCGATTCCTTGCCAGCGATTCGACCAGGTATTCGCGGCCTTGCGCGACAAAAAAGCAAGCGCTGCGGTTATTCCTATCGAGAATACCCTCCACGGTTCGGTACATGAGAACTATGACCACCTGCTCAACTTCAAGTTCGAGATCTGCGGCGAAACGAGCGTACGCATCAGCCACAGCCTGATCGCGCCTCCCGGCATGACGTTCAGGAAGGTGAAGCGCGTGTTCTCGCACCCTGTGGCCCTGAACCAGTGCCTGAATTTCTTCGCGAAGCACCCACACATCGAGAAAGTGCCGTTTTACGACACTGCGGGCAGCGTGAAGATGATCATGGAGGAACGGCCGGAGGGTGGGGCGGCGATCGCTTCGTCCGTCGCGGCGGAGATCTACGGGGCGAAGATTCTCAAGAGGTCGCTGGAAGACGACCGCCGCAACTACACGCGCTTCTTCCTGCTGCGGCGGCCCGAGGACGCAGCTCGCACGAAGAGGCCGGCCGGGAAGTGCAAGACATCGATCGTCTTCTCGACTCGCAATGTGCCGGGCGGATTGTTCCGCGCCCTGGGCGCATTCGCGCTGCGGGACGTGAACCTTGCCAAGATCGAGTCCCGGCCGCTGCGCGGTAAGCCCTGGGAGTACCTCTTCTACGTGGATCTGAACGGTTCCCAGGACCAGGAGAACGTGCAGAAGGCGCTAGGTCACCTGGCCGAGCTGGCGGATTTTCTGCGCGTGCTGGGGTGCTACCCGGAGGACAGAGCGCAGCGGCGCTCATAGCCGCTGCGTCCACCGGTTAGTTGGAGTTGAGTTCCAGTTGTGGTCTGCTTGGGGGGCTGTCCAGCTCGGGCGCGATGTGGCCCGAGCGGCCGCCGCAGGCTGAGAGCCCACCCCACGGATACCCGGCGCTCCGCAGCGAGCTCACCTCGCATCCGGAGGCCGGAGCGGCAGCGGAAGTCGCCTCCCGTGCCGGGCAGGATCGGGCTGGCAGCCTGCGGCAGACCTATCAGGCGGCGCTGACCTTACGGCCCGAAACCGCGCGCTCCCAGTTCTCGCCCACCGCGGACCAGTCGAGATTGGCGAAGAACTTATCGATGTAGCTGGCGCGCGCCGTTCCGTAGTCGAGGTAGTAGGCGTGCTCGTAGACATCGAGGGCCACGATGGGCACGGCATTCCAGACCGGGAACGTGTTCTGCGCGTCGCCGGCGTAGTTGAACAGGTAGCCCCAATCGCGGTCGTACGCGGTCCACGCCCAGCCGCGCGAGGCCATGCCGGTGGCCTTCAGGTCAGCCATCCACTTCTCGACGGATCCGAAATCCTTTTCGAGCTGCTTGCGGATCTCGGCCGGCGGCTCTCCGCCCTTGCCGCCGAGGTGGCCGAAGTACAGCTCGTGGTTCTTCACGCCGCCAATGGCGAACGTCAGATCGACCTTCAGCTCGCGGATGTCGCTGAACGTCTGGTTGGCCGAGGCGCGATCCGCTGCCTCGATCTTGGACATGATCTCGTTGTACTTGTTTACGTAGCCCTGATACAGCTTGTAATGCTCGGTCATCGTCCGGGCGGAAATCCCGTCCAGTTCGCGCATGATGGAATCGAATTTCTTGGCTTCGAGTTTGTGTGGCATTGCCGATCCTCACATAGATGATGACGGGAGCACTCCAAAAGTTGCGCGGTAAATGAGGCCCAAAAAGGGGCTATCGGGCGCGCTCGAAAGCATCAGCGAGCCGGAACATGCCGGCTTCGTCGAAGTGACGCGCGGCGATCTGTAGTCCCACTGGCAAACCGGTCTGCGTGATACCCGCGGGCACGCTCATGCAGGGCACGCCGGCGAGACTCCCCGTGATGGTGTAGATGTCGGTGAGGTACATCTCAAGCGGATCGTCGATCTTCTCGCCGAGTTTGAAGGCGGGCGACGGCGACACCGGCATGACGAGCGCATCCACGTTCTTGAAGGCCTCCGAGAAATCGCGCGCGATCAGAGTGCGGACGCGCTGGGCCTTCAGATAGTAGGCGTCGTAGTAGCCGGCGCTGAGCACGTAGGTGCCGAGCATGATGCGGCGTTTGCATTCCGTGCCGAAGCCCTCGCCGCGCGTATTCCGGTACATGTCCGCGAGCGTCTCCGATTGAGGCGAGCGGTAACCGTAACGGACGCCGTCGAAGCGCGCGAGGTTCGAGCTGGCCTCGGCGGTGCAGATGATGTAGTACGCGCCGACTGCGTAAGGCGTGTGTGGCATGCTGATGTCGCGCAAATCGCAGCCGAGGCGCTTCAGCGTGTTGATCGCGTCCTGCATGACAGCGGCCGTGTCGCCGCCGAGTCCCTCGAAATACTCCTTGGGCAGCCCGACACGCAGCCCGCGCACGTTGCCATCGAGCGCGGCGCGATAGTCGGGCACGGGTGCGAACGCCGAGGTGGAGTCGGCGGGATCGCGTCCGGCGATGGCCTGCAAGGCAACGGCGGCGTCGCGCACGCTGCGCGCGAGCGGGCCAATGTGATCGAGCGAGCTCGCGAAAGCGATCAGCCCGTAGCGCGAAACACGCCCGTAGGTGGGCGTCACCCCGACGCAGCCGCAGAACGACGCCGGCTGGCGGATGGAGCCACCCGTATCCGAGCCGAGCCCGACAACCGATGTGCCCTGAGCGACGGACGCGGCCGGACCGCCGCTCGAACCTCCTGGTACGCGATCGGGGGCGACCGGGTTCAACACGGGTCCGAAGGCGGAATTCTCATTCGACGAGCCCATGGCGAACTCGTCGCAGTTCGTCTTGCCAATGATGATGCCGCCCTGCTGTTCGACACGGACCACCGCGGTGGCGTCGTAAGGCGGGATATAGTTCTCGAGCATGCGCGAGCCCGCGGTGGTGCGCACTCCGCGCGTGACGATGACGTCCTTGACGGAAATAGGGACGCCGGCAAGCAGCCCGGGATCCTCACCGCGCGCGAGCTTCTCGTCGACAGCGCGTGCTGCCGCCAGAGCGCGTTCGGGGGAGAAGTGCAGGTAGGCCCGCGTCTTGGGGTTCTCCGCTTCGGCGTAGCGGAGCGCCTCGGAGGCCAGTTCCACGGCGCTGAAACGGCGCGCCTGAAGGCCCTCGCGGATGGCGTCGATCGTGAGAGCGGCTATGTCGTTCACCGCTCGATCACCTTTGGAACTTTGAACATGCCCGCCCCGGCGAGCGGAGCATTGGCGAGCGCCTGCTCCTGTCCGAGCGGCGTATTCTCCTGGTCTTCGCGCAGCGTGGCGGTCTCACCGGCCTGATAGAGCACCTGCGCCATGGGCTCGACGCACGTGGTGTCAAGCTCGTTGAGCTTCTCCATATGTGTGAGGATCTCGCCGAGGTCGGCCGACAGCCGCTCGACCTCGCTGGGGGTGAGCCGGAGATTGGCCAGGTCCGCCACGTAGCGGACGTCGTCTTCGGTAAATCTCATGATGTCAGGCGCCCTCTGGATGCGCGGTAGATGAGGCGCAGGCCGGGATCGCGGATGCCCTCGGCCTCGTCGCCAGCGCGCTTGGGCTGAATGCGAGGCAAACCAATCTTGATGGTCAACGACGTCACCAGTCCGGGCCCGGCGACGTCGGCCAGCCTCTTCAGAATCTCAGCCTCGAAGCCGCGCAGGTTGTGCTGAAACAGAGCGTCCGGTACTTCCACGATGGCGCGACCGCCGCGCAGCCCCACGAAGCGCGAGTTGCGCGCGATGTTGGGCCCGACGGCTTGCGGCCAGGCGGCGCGCACGACATCCTCGGCCGGCGGCTCCTCGCCGCCGAGCTGCAATTTCCGGACAACTCTCCCGGCCCGTTGCATCGTGCGTGAATACCGGATTGTACCAGGGAAGGGGTGGTTCCGGCACCGCCAGGAACTGGTTCGCATCAGAGGCGTACTGTGCCCCGCCTTGACAGTTACCCCGCGCAATCGACATACGTGGGCGGGTCTCGATTGCCGCCCTTGTTCGCGCCGCCGCGCCTAGCCGGCGGCGGGCATCTCGGAAGGCGCGGCCTGCGCCGCGTCAGCCTGCAGCTCGCCGGTGCTCGCGAGCCGCCAGCGATCCTCGAAGAGGCCTTTCATTGCCTCCGACATGCCGGGATGCGTGAACATGACGGCGGTCCAGGTGCGGCGGGTGACTACGGGGTCGAGCAGCGCGATCATGCCTTGCCTACAGTCGAACAGGGCAAGCTTCATGGGCAACGAGGGCGCGGTGCGGACCTCCACGCCGGCCTGGCGGTAGTCGTCGAGCCGATGGAGGTGCTGCTCGTCGATGCTGCCCGCCTGGACCAGCAACCGGCAGCTCACGCCTCGGGCCCGGGCTTCCTTGACGAGTTGCTCGTCGAGCGGGTCCACCGCGTAGGGCGGGCGGGAAAACTCTAGGTACTCGTTCTGCACCTCCGCGAGCATGCGGCGGTAGTGCGATGCGATCTGGATAGGGTCGCTGACGATACGCAGAAAGTCGAGGGTGCCCTGCTCTCCCTGACCCTCGGAGTACGCGGCGGCGAGGTCCTCAATGAGCCCGGTAGCGGCGCGCTGCTGCTCCGCCAGTTCTTGCTCGAGCGCCCTGCGTCTTCGCGACAGATAGCCCTGGATGGCGAGTTCGGGCTCGACGGCGGAGAACAGCTTGGTGCGCTCCTGCACCACCTGGGCAAAGCCCTTCTCCACGAGACTGTCAAGCACTTCGTAGATCTTCTGGCGCGGGACGTGCGCGCGCGCCGCAAGCTCGAGCGCCTTGAAACGCTGGTGGCCTACCAGGACGAGATACGAACGCGCCTCGTAGGCATTCAGACCAATCTGCTGCAGGCGCCGCCAGAACTTCTGGAACGCGGTCTCCGCCATGTACTCTCCTCGACCCGGTGAATCTCAATTATGTAAGCACACCTGGACGGTGGGGGCAACCGAACCGGGCGCCCGGCGGGCTATTCGGTGGCCGCGCCGCCGCTGCCGGCAGCCTCCCTGATCCAGACCGTCTTAATGTTGACGAACTCGCGGATCCCGTGCTCCCCAAGTTCGCGCCCATAGCCGGATCGCTTCACACCTCCGAAGGGCAGCCGCGGATCGGAAGCCACCATGCCGTTGACGAATGCCAGGCCCGATGCGATGCGATCGACAAAGTAGTCGCGTTCGGCGGCATCATTGGTCCAAAGGCTCGCGCCGAGACCGAAGCCGGTGTCGTTAGCTAGTTCGATCGCCTGCTCGATGCCGGAAACACGGATTAACGGGGCGACGGGGCCAAAGAGCTCCTCGGAGTACGCCGGCGAGCCTTTGGCGATGTCAGTGAGCACGGTCGGCGCGTACCAGTTGCCCGGGCGGCGGAGGCGCGCGCCGCCAGTGAGCACGCGCGCGCCGGCAGCGACTGAACGGCGCACCTGGTCATCCAGGGTTTCCAGCACCTGCGGCGTGGCGAGCGGCCCGAGCTGCGTCTCTTCGTCCATCGGATCGCCCACGCGCAACTGTTCCATGGCTGATACGAAGCGGCGGTCGAACTCGTCCGCGATGGCGCGGGCAACTATGAACCGTTTGGCCGCGATGCACGACTGGCCGTTGTTGATGATCCGCGCCTGAACAGCGGTGAAAACGGCAGCATCGAGATCCGCGCTCGGCATCACGATGAACGGATCGCTGCCGCCGAGCTCGAGAACGGTCTTCTTGATGTTGCGGCCGGCGCGGGAAGCCACATCGCTGCCGGCCGGCTCGGAGCCCGTTAGGGTGGCCGCGGCCACGCGCGGGTCGTCGATGATGCGCGCCACCTGCTCAGGGCCGATGAGCAGTGTTTGGAATACGCCGTCGGGGAATCCGGCCTCGCGGAAGACCTCTTCAATGGCGAGCGCGCACTGCGGCACATTCGAGGCGTGCTTGAGCAGGCCCACATTGCCCGCGGCGAGCGCGGGAGCGGCGAAACGGAATACCTGCCAGAACGGAAAGTTCCAGGGCATCACGGCCAGTACCGGGCCGATGGGCTGGTATCGAATGAAGCTGAGCGTGGCCTCCGTCTCGACGCGCTCGTCTTTCAGAAAGCGGACGGCATTCTCCGCGTAGTAGCGGCAGGCCCACGCGCACTTGGAGACTTCGTCGCGCGCTGAACGGATGGTCTTGCCCATTTCGGCCGTCATGAGCGTGCCGAAACGCGCGCGGCCGGCATCGAGTATCTGGCCCGCGCGCGCGAGCAACGCTGTGCGTTCGGCAAGCGGGGTCGCACGCCATAGCCGAAATGCCCGTTCGGCTTTGGCAAGCATGCGGTCGATGCCGGCCGCGTTGAGCGGTTGGAACTCGGCGAGCAGCTCGCCAGTTGCAGGGTTGACGCTTCGTATCGGCATATGAGGCGCTCCGATTCCGATTGTGCACCGTTGGGGAGAGAAAGGCCTAGCTCCCTTCCGCTTCAGGAGCGGCCAGGCGTCGGTCAGATCTCTTCGACCATCTGCCGCACGAGGCGGAGTTGGCCGAGGTGGTACGCCCCGTGGTCGGCAATCAGCAGCGCCTCGCGCAGAAGCGTCTGGCCGGTGCCCCACGGGAACGGTTTGAAGAGATCGTTCCTGGGGTCCTGGATGAAGCGGATGAACTCAGCGACGCCCTTCTCGATGGCGGCGACGGAGTGCTTCCACTCGGCGGCGCTCCCAGGGGCGGGCGACTTCGGCCAGTAATCGTCAGGCCAGTTGAGCTCCACGTAATCGCGGGGCGGCTCGCGGCTGCCCTCCGGGCGCGGGCCTTTCTCCGTGACGCCGCTGAAGCGGATGATATCCCCGGCGGAGATGCGGATGTGTTCGAGGAGTTCCCACGCCGAACGAGGCGCTCCGGCCGGCCGGATGCCCGCCTTGCTCACAGGAAACCCCTTCACGGCATCGTTGAGTCCGATGTGAGCGTTCCCTCCCTCGAGCAGCTCGGTGAGGTGTCTGCGAAGTTCGCTGTCGTTCACTGTTCCTCCTTGCGCGGAAGGCTATGAGCTGCTGCCCTGCCCCGCTCCTGCGCGAGCCGGGGCGCGATACCGCCGCGCTTATCTGCACGGAACGAATCGAACGCTGTTCCGGGATTCGCGGATGATCCGGTCGAGGCATTCGATCGCAAGTTCGACGCCGGCTTCGGTTGAATCGTGCGCGAGCGAGAAGCGCAGAGCGCAGTGCGCGTCCTCAGGCGAGAGTCCCATCGCGAGCAGAGCGTGCGACGGGTCCGGCGAGCCGGACTTGCAGGCCGAGCCGGACGAGAGCGCCACTCCCAGCCGCGACATGTGCAGCACGACAGACTCGCCGCGAAGCCTCGGCAGCGTCACATTCAACGTATTCGGGAGCCGGTTGACCAGGTGGCCGTTCACCCTTGCGCCGGGCATGAGCCTGAGTATTCCAGCCTGGAGGGAATCGCGAAGCTCCTGTACGCGGGCCATCTCCGGCAGGCGGGCCTGTGCTAGTTCGCAAGCCTTGCCGAAACCGGCGATGCCGGGAACGTTTTCAGTTCCCGCGCGGAGGCCGGATTCCTGCCCGCCTCCGTGGATGAGCGGCTCCAACCTCACGCCTTTCCGCACGTAGAGCGCCCCGACGCCCTTCGGACCGTGCATCTTGTGAGCCGACAGTGACAGGAGGTCCACCCCCAGGGCACCAACATCCAGCGGCAGCTTTCCGGCGGCCTGAACCGCGTCCGTGTGGAACAACGCACCGTGCCGGTGCGCGATGGCGGCAAGGTCCGCAATGGGCTGGATCGCTCCCGTCTCGTTGTTGGCCAGCATGACGGAGACCAGCGCCGTGGCGGGGGTCATAGCCTGTTCCAAGTCATCCGGGCGAACGAGCCCCGAGCTGTCTACAGGCAGGTAAGTGATATTCCAGCCTTGCGATGCGAGGAACTTACACGCGTTCAAAACGGCGGGATGCTCGATAGCGGACGTTATGATGTGCCTGCCTTTCTCCGCGTAGGCCAGGGCCACACCTTTGAGCGCCAGGTTGTCGGCCTCCGAACCGCCGCCAGTGAAAGCGATGCGGTGCGCGGTGGTATTGAGCAGGCGCGCCACGCTGCGGCGGGCGCCTTCCACGGCATCCCTCGCCTCCGACCCGAACAAGTGGACGCTCGACGGGTTGCCGTGCGCATCTCCCAGGAAGGGGAGCATTGCATCGAGCACCAGCGGATCGACTCGCGTCGTGGCGTTGTTATCGAAGTATGCGCGCAGCCGTGGCTTGTCCGGAGCCGGTCCGGACTGAACAGTGCCGGTCACGAACGAACAACTCTCCCGGCTAGTGGGCGCGCCGTCCCCGCTCACTCGCTCGACCTGGCACAGCAGAGCCTTGTAAACGGGAAAGCCGGAGATAGGATCGTAATGAGTGTCGTCTGTGAGTTCGTTGACGTTGGCTTCACGCCAGCGCTCGGGCCCGACCGGCCCGCCGCCGCCCATATTAGCGTCGATAGCACCAGCGACGATATCGTCCGTCACGCGAGCGGTAAACTCGACCGCGCCTCGCGGCGTACTTACCCGGACCCGGTCGCCATCGGAAATGTCCCTGGAGGCGGCATCGCGTGAGTTGATTGTCACGGTTGGTTCCGGAGCGCGGGCCGCGAGTGATGGCGCGCCGTGGTGCTGCGACCTGAAATCCGTGAAAACGCGAGAACCGGAGTTGAACACGAGCGGGAAGCGTGTTGCGAGGTCCGGACGGCTCAGCGGCCCCTCTTTGGGTTCGGTATAGACCGGAAGCGCGTCGTAGCCGTACTCGGCCAGTATGCTGGATGCGATCTCGAACTTGCCGCTCGGTGTGTTGAAACCTGGCTTGCCGTCGGGCCTGAGCAGTCCCTTTTCCCACTTCCTGAACTGCATCATGACCGTCGGGATCTGGACCTGGCCGCCCTGGCGGCGAACTTCCTCAGGCGTGAATCCGGAGCCGTCGAGCACATACGCCAGCAGGTCCTCCTCGGTCTGCGGAAACAGGTGCCCGTAGCCGAGGCGCGCTGCGAGTTCCGCAAGGATCAGAAAGTCGTTCCGCGCCTCGCCTACCGGCTCGATGATCTTCTCCCTGATCTTGAAGATCGGGCCGTAAGTCATGTAGGAGGTGATCTCATACATTGTGGTCGCGGGCAGGACTATGTCGGCGTAAGCCGCGTCCGCCGTGAACTGGCGGTCGATGCAGACAAGAAAGTCGAGATTTCCGAAAGTCTCGCGCCACAGCGACGGATTCGGCCAGGCCGTGATAAGCGAGCCGCCCAGCACGATCATGCTGCGTATCTTGTACGGCCGGCCGTGAAGCACCGCCTCCGGGATGGCGATGGCGTGCGACTCGCCGCGGTATGCGCTGTAAACGGGGAAGCGGTCGCGGCCGGCGGCGCGCTTCACGTCCGGGTTGCACAGCAAACCCCTGCGGTTGATCGGGAACGTGTTCTGCTTCATTCGGATGTTCCGCCCGCCTGGAACATCGAGCTGGCCCGCGAGCGCCCAGAGGACGATCGTTGCGCGGATGGCTTGCACGCCGCTGTCGGAGTATTCCAGTCCCGAATACATGACGGGACTTACGCCCCGCGCGCGGGCGATCCTGCGCGCCAGGTCGCGGACGGTTTCCGCGGGGACGCCCGTAATTTCCGCGACGGCATCGGGATGGAAATGCTGAACGTACCGGGCGAGTTCGGGAAAACCGACGGTCCAGTTATCTGCGAACTTCTCGTCGTATAGCTCTTCCTCGATGAGCACGTTGATCATACCGAGCGCGAGAGTGCCGTCCGTGCCGGGACGGATCGGCACCCACTGTGCGCCGGTTGCCTGCGCCGTTTCGGTCCGCCGCGGATCGATGACGATCACATCGGCGCCCCTGCGCCGGGCTGCCAGAATCTCGTGAAAGTCGATCGGTGGTGAGTCGGTGGCGGGATTGCCTCCCCAGACGACGATCAGCTCGGCGTTTCCGATGTCCGAGTACATGTCGATGAGCATCTCGCCCAAGGTGACGTGCGGCGCGATCATCGCGAACGACACATAGCAGAGTGCGCCGACGCCCGTCGTGTTGGGCGAGCCGAAGGGGAATAGAACGCTCGACGCCGAAGACACCGCCGCCTCTTTCGGCTGGAACACGTCGCAGAGGGACAGCTCGAAGCTGCCGCGGCCAGTGTAGATACAGACGGCTTCGGGGCCGTGCTGCCGCCTGGTCTCCAGAAGTCGCTCCGTTATTGTTTCGTAAGCTTCGTCCCAGGAGATGCGCTCGAAATTGTAAGTGCCCTTTGCGCCGGTGCGGCGAAGCGGGTACTTCAGCCTGTGCTCCGAGTAGACGATCTCTGGAGAGCACCTGCCCAGCTCGCAGAACATGCCGTCCGGGGCTCCGGCCTGGGGCCGTACCTCGACGATTCTGCCGTCTTCGAGAGTTACATCGACCCAGCATCCGGAAGGGCATATACCGCACAGTCCGGGCCTTGTCATATCGCCTCCGGTCGTGACAAGTTACGATGCGCTGGATGGCGCGCCCCGCTCCGGCGGCCGCGACGCGTCCGGGGGGCCATACCCGGCCATCCATACGTTCAACGCGAAAGGCCAGTTCTCGTCCACCCACTGGGCAACTGGCGCGAAGCCCGCCGCCGCGGCCATCCGGTCCAGTTCGTCAGTGGAGTACTTATGGCACG
Source organism: bacterium (assembly GCA_050260275.1). Classification (GTDB taxonomy): domain Bacteria; phylum Acidobacteriota; class Terriglobia; order Bryobacterales; family Bryobacteraceae; genus DATMXS01. The sequence continues at coordinate 6,292 of JBLNBX010000158.1, read as the reverse complement.
ATTCGGTCCAGATAGTCTCGCCCCGCTCGAACACGATATCCAGGCCGGCAGCGGGAACCGAAACACGTTGCCGGTCCAGCGAGACCAGGTGCATCTCGATCCGGCGCTCGCGCTCGTTGTACACGGCTCGGTGCACGAATCGCCGCAGGTCGAAGTTGGCTCCGAGTTCGCGGTTCAGGCGTCCAAGAATATTCAGGTTGAACGCGGCGGTGACGCCCGCCGGATCGTCGTAGGCCGCGAGCACCTGTGCTATGGGCTTTTCGAGGTCGGCTCCGAGCAGCAGCGCGTCTCCGTGCGCCAGGCGCGACCGGATGCCGGCCAGGAACTCCCGCGCTTCGGAGCGGCTGAAGTTGCCGATCGTGCTTCCGAGGAACAGAACCAGAGCGCGCTTTCCGGCGCACCGGCCGGCGAGCGCAGCCTGCAGGCCATCGAGAAAGGCAGCTTCGATGCCAGCGACTGTCACCCCCTCGAGACCAGCTATCTCTTCGCCGCATGCAGAGAGCGCGGACGAGGAAAGATCGATGGGGTTGTAGCACAGCGGTCCGCCTCGGGCGAGCGCTGCGAGTAGCGGGCGCGTTTTCTTTCCGCTTCCGCTGCCGAGTTCGATCACGAGCGCTGGATGGCCGATGAGCTTCGGCAGATCCATCCTGTGGCGCTCGATGAGGCGCGTTTCGGCCCGCGTAAGCCCATACTCCGGCAGCCGCGTGATGGCTTCGAAGAGCGCGCTCCCGACATCATCGTAGAGATACTGCGGAGTCAGCTCCTTCTGGCCGCGCTTCTCGAGCCCAGCACGCACGTCGAGCGCGAAGCGCCCGTTGTGGTTACATGAAACGACTAGCCCCGCCATCGCCAGCCCATCCCCACGCCACCTCCGCGACCCCTCAATCGCGTCGTGGCGCATCTATCGTCGGCTTGAACTGATTGTCGCATGTGAGCGGGCCGCTGCGGTCACAAAATCCTTGAGACAACGCAGCCCGGCTCCGTAACTGGTGCGACTCGCAACTCGCGTCCCAAAGCAGGGCTCCCAGAGCCGGCTGCGGCAGTTCCGGAGTCCGGACGCCGGCGGTGGGCGGCACATTTCGCGAGACACTTGGTACTCTGTCGGAGTGCGGCGTCCGGACAGCGGGAAGCGGCCGGAACGCCTGGGCGGAAGGAGATCAGATGGCGATAGTAGCTGGAGTCGATTTCGGGACGCTGAGCGTCCGGGTTTCGGTGGTGGACAGCGAGCGCGGCAGGCTCGGCTCGGGTGTCGCGGAGTATCCTCTGCATCGCAAGAGAGAGGATCCGGACTACGCCACGCAGAGCCACGCCGATCACATGCGGGCGCTTTCCGAGGCAACCGCGAAGGCGCTAGCCAGCGCGGGCGTGTCCGGAGACAGCGTGGAAGCCATAGCGCTCGACACTACGGGTTCGAGCATCGTTCCGGTGGACGAGAAGCTGCAGCCGCTGGACGATTATTACCTGTGGTGCGACCACCGCGCGTGGCGCGAGGCGGCGCTCATCACGGAGACGGCGCGCGCGGCTCAACTGGAAGCCATCCAGTGGTGCGGCGGAGTCTACTCCTCCGAATGGGGCTTCTCAAAACTGCTGCACTGGCTGCGCAACAACCCGGACAAGCGCGAGCGCATGGCAACGGTTCTCGAGCATTGCGACATGGTGGCAGCCACGCTGTGCGGCATCACGGAACCGGACCGCGTGCCCCGCAGCATCTGCGCGATGGGCCACAAGTGGATGTGGAACGCGGCGCTGGGCGGGCTTCCGCCGGAAGAGTTCCTGCGTTCGGTGGATCCGCTTCTCGCCGGTGTTCGCGAAAAGCTGGGCGGCTGCTATGCGACGTCGGAACAAATTGCGGGACGGCTCTCGGAAGAGTGGGCGGGGCGTCTCGGGCTGCGCGCGGGAATTCCCATTCCGGTGGGCGCCTTCGACGCTCATTGGGACGCGATAGGCGCGGGCATCGGCGAGGGCGACGTCGTCAACGTGGTCGGGACCTCGACCTGCATCATGGCGATCGCGAAAGAGGTTGGGCTCATTCCGGGGGTGTGCGGAATCGTCAAGGGCTCCATACACCCGTGCTACTTCGGCATCGAGGCGGGGCTCTCGGCCACCGGAGACATCTTCGACGCGATCGCGAAACGCGCCGGTTCGACGGTGGCCCAGCTTTCGCTGGGAATCGACGGGTACCGCGCCGGGCAGACGGGTCTGCTGCGCCTGACGTGGGATAACGGCGACCGAACCGTGCTGGTGAACCCGGAACTCGGCGGCGTAACCGTCGGCTGGAACCTGACGCACACGGCTCAGGACGAGCTGTTCGCGGCCATAGAGGGCACCGCGTTCCACACACGGGTGATTCTGGAGCGCATGGAGGAGCACGGAGTACCGATCCGGCGGGTCATCAACGGCGGCGGCATCCCGCAGAAGAATGAGCTGCTGAACCGGGTATACGCGAACGTGCTGAACAAGCCGGTGTTGGTCCCCGAAAACGAGGTGACCAGCCTGGGTTCCGCGATCTTCGCGTTCCTTGCTGCCGGAACCTTCAAGACCATCGAAGAGGCGCAGGCGGCGCTGTGCCCGAAGTTCCGAACCGTCGAACCGGACCCGGCATCGGTAGCGGTGTACGCAGACCTGTACCCGCTGTATCGCAAGTTGTACTTCGGGTTTGGGAGGCCGCAGGCAGCAGCGGTGGACGCAGGCGACGTGCTGCCTTCGCTCCGCCGGATCGCGGCGCGCGCCCGTGCGTGAGAAGCGAGATGTAGGAGAGCTGACGCGAGTCCCGCGCGGCGCGATATGCCGCGGCTCAGAGCGTCGCGTCGCCGTCGAACAGCGTGGGCTGCCAGTGACGGGCATCCCGTAGGGCGGCGTCGAGAGGGGCGGCGGCCCTATAGAGATAGAGCCACGTGCCGGTGCTCCGGTGGTATGGAGCCCGCTGGCCGAGGTAGGCCGCCGATTCCAGCCAGCAGCCCGCGTTGTCGATGAGCGCGATACCCTGCCCGCGGCAATACCGGACTGCGCTTTCCATCATCGCCCGGCAGAGCGCCGGATCGGGTTCGAGCATCTGGAGATCGGCGACGCCGGCCACTCGGACTCCCGCCTCCGCGCAACGGAGATGGAAAACGGCGTATGCGGCCAACCTCGATCCCTTAAGCGCCGTGAGGATGCGCACGCGGCCGGCCGCAAGGCCGTAACGGAAGTGCCACTCGAGATCCGCACGGCTGCGGCATGACAACAGGACACCCGGGCGGCGGGCTCGAAGCTCGGTCCAGAACTCGTCGAACGACGAATCGAAAGCGTCGCGCCAGCACAAGCAGTACGCTCCGGCCGCGACGGGTTGCGGCGCGTCCGGGGCGAACCTAGGTTCGCCGCGTTCCCCGTTCAGCGCGGAGGTCCCCAATTCGCGCGCCAGCGCGCGATAGCTCGTGACCCAGACGGCGGCGCGATCCCAACGCCCGGCCGGCACTTTCGACCAACCCATCTTTTCGAACAGGGCTGAGACCGTGGCGCTCGGGCTGGTGGTGATCAGCACATCGACGCCGGGCTGGGAGACATACTTTCGCAGAAGCAGGAGCGAGAAGCCGCGATAGGCCGGGCGCACGGACCACCCGTGGCCGCTCGCGCACACCAGTGTCTGGTCGCCCAGGCGCCACAGGAAGGGCACGTTGCAGATCGACCCCACGATCCCGGCCTCCGGGTCCTCGAGCACCCAACCCATGGGCCATTTCGGAAGCGCATTGCGGGCCGGGTTTGCGGTCCAGAGATGCTCCCACTCCTCACGGCTTTTCGGGGTGAGACCGTTCGCTCGCTGGACGGCCGCGATGCCCGCGTAATCGTCAAAACAGGCCAGGCGGACCGCGGGAACACCGGCTGCCGGACCAGCCGCCATCGTCACTCCAGCCCAGGCCTTGCGGTGGCGCGTATAGGCGCGGAGCACGACGCGGCACAGGCCACGTCATTCTCCAGCCGTGTTATGAAACGATCGGCAATCGCGCGGCGGTCGTTGGTTGCAAGCGCGGCCCTCCGGCCGTTCGCGCCGCAGCGGGAGCGCAGTTCGGGATCGTTCGCCAGCCTACGGACGGCGCCGGCCATTGCCCCGGCATCGCCAGGCGCCACGGCTATGCCGGCCTGCGCGGCCTCGAGTAGGGCGGCGGCTTCGCCGGCGGCGGCCATCACGATCGGCGTGGCCGAGGCCATCGCCTCGTATGTTTTCGACGGCACCGCGCCCGGCAGTTGGCCTTTGAGGGGAATGAGGGCGATGTCGGCCGATGCCAGCAGCGCGGGGGCGGCTTGCGACGGCACGGGGTCCATGAATGTCACGTTGTCGAGCCCGAGCGCTCGCGCGCGCTCGACAAGTCCGGGTTTCGCCGGACCATCGCCGACGAAGACAAAACGGACGGGAACCTCACCCCGCAGCAGCGTCGCTGCCTCGAGCACGCATTCGAGCCCCTGGGCGATCCCGTGCAGGCCGGCGTACATGGCAACCAGTTGCGCGCCGGAGGCCATCCGTTCGTGCAGTTGCAAGTCCCGCGCCTCCGGCAGGAACTGGGTGGTATCCACCCCGTTCGAGAGGTGATATGTGGCGACGCCGGGAAAGCGCCGTCGAATATCGCCGATGATCTCGGCGCTCTGGCCGGTGATGAGGCTGGCCTTGCGGTAGCAGAAGCGTTCGAGAGCGTATGCGGCGCGAAGAGCGGCGCCGTCGCCGATCACGCCCAGGCGTACGGCGCTCTCCGGCCAAAGGTCGGATACGTTGAAGATCCAGCGCGCGCGTTTGGCGCGAGACAGGACATATCCCGCCAGTCCGAGAAACAGGGGCGGGCTCTCCGTCATAAGGTAATCGAGGCGGGGCAGGAACATCGCGCCAGTGGCGATGGATGACGCGACGAAGGAGAAGTAGCTCGCCAGCCTGCGGGGCATGGCCGCGGTCTGCGCCGGGTAGATGCAGGCGCGGATCACGCGGGCGCCGTCCAGGGATTCGCGGCGCCAGAGCCCTCCGTAGCCGGGGTAGATGCGGCCCAGAGGGTAGTTCGGCATTGCGGTCAGGATGGTCACATCGTGCCCGCGCTCGGAAATGCGGCGGGCGAGGTCAGACAGGCGGCGCTGCGGAGCGCCGATCTCAGGCGGATAGTACTGCGTCAGGATGCCGAATCTCACGGCTGATGCCTCCAAGATGGTCGTGGATAGTCGTGCGTTGAGCTACTTCTCCCGCCCCGGGCCACGCGGCGGAAGCGTGATTTCCTGCCTGGGCAGACGGAGCGGTACTCTCTCAAACGCGCCAATGCAAGGGGGATCCGCGCGCGGCGTGCCGTCGAAATCGACAGCGACTCCGGTAACTGCCACTCCAGCTCCTATCGCCGGGCTGTCCGGGCGGAGCCGGAAATCATAGGGCGGTTGAGTGGCGTTGACGAGCTTCGGGTCCGTGCCGGACATGTTCCCCGAGGTGGAGCATGAAGCAGGCGCTCCGAGCGTCGCGCCGGGCCCGAAAACGATGTTGTGCTCGATCTTGCACGACGCGTTGGTGTCCAGCACAAAGGCGTAGGAAGTGATCGCCTGCGTGCGCGGCCCATAGAAGATGTTGTTGCGGATCACCACATCGCCGTTGAGGTCCCAGAGCATGATCTGGCCTTCCCGGCTGGAATGCGGCCCGTGGAAGGTGTTATTCGCGATGACGCCCGAGAAACCGTACGATGTCTGAATGCCCCACCCGGAGATCGGGTGGTGAAAGATGTTGTTGACGATGAGCGTGTTGCGGGAGTGAAGGTACAAGCCGTGATCGTTGAAGGGGTGGACGCCAGCGGTCCGGCCGATGTCGCGGAAAACGTTCCCGTCGATGACGATATCGTGGCTCTCTGCGTTTGCGTAGGTGCCCGTGATACCGTACCGGTCGAATTCCTCACGGCGGCCGATATCCTCGAACCTGTTCCCGCGGATGATGATATGCGAAGCGCCGGAGTTGCTGCCGATGCCCATCCAATACCCGCGCGTGATGACGAAACCCTCGATCACCCAGTAGTTAGCCCCACCCCACAGATAGATGTACGAATGGCACACCGACGCGGCGTCGAGCACAGCACCCCACTTCCGCGCTGCCCTAAGGGTGATCGGCGCGCCGGGTTCGCCCCCCTTTGTCAGGTTGAGCGCATAGCCCCGGCCCCCCGAGCAGCCAGCGGACGCGGGCGGCGGGTACACACCGTCCCGCACCTCGATGACGTCTCCCGGGCCGGCGGCATCAACGGCCGCCTGAAGGGTCTGGAACGGCAGGTCCGACGTTCCGGGGTTCGCGTTGCTGCCAGAAGGCGAC
>JBLNBX010000157.1:0-10435 GCA_050260275.1 bacterium | reverse complement strand
GCGACTATCGGGAGCCGCGCGCCGGATACGAGCTTCACTATGCGGCTTACCTGTTCGGTGCTTTGCGGCAGCACGACGACATCCGGCCGCCCCTCGGCGAACGTACCGTCGTAACTGTATGCTGCCAGGTCCTCTTCGGTGCGTAGCACGCCATCCTTGCCAACTATCCCGATCAGGCCGTCGATAAGTCTACTTTCCATCTCTGCCCCCATAGGCCTCATCCAGAAGCTGAACCGGATGGACCACCTGAATATCCAGCCCGCGGCCTCGTATTCCTGCGTTCAACTGCATCCGGCAGCCCGGGCAGCCGGATGCGACGGCCTCGCACCCCGTTGCCGCGATATTGTCCAGCTTTCGGTCCAACACCCGGCGCGACGTCTCATAGTGAGTGATAAGCTGGCTCCCTGCGGAACCGCAGCACCAGTCAGCCTCCCGCAGTTCCACAAGTTCGAGGCCGTCGATTTTCGACAGCAGGGACCGGGGCTGCTTCCACACACGCTGTCCTCTGCGAAGGTGACAGGGATCGTGGTAGGTTACGCGCCTCTGCACGCGGCCGGTGGGCTGCTTAAGAGGTATTTCGGCGAGAAACTCGCTCACGTCGCGCACCTTCTTGCTGAACGCCTCGGCGCGGGACGCCCACTCCGGGTCGCCCGCAAGCAGCGAACCGTATTCTTTGAGCGTCGAACCGCAGGTTGCACAGTCGCAAATGACGACGTCCACGTTGCAGCGTTCGAAGACCGAGATATTGTGGCGCGCATTTTGCTCCACCAGATCCGGCCGGCCGTATCCGCGCGCCGGCATACCGCAGCATTCAACATCCTTCGGTGTGACGACGGCGCAACCATTGCGGGCCAGCACTCGCACGGTGGCGGCGCTCTGGTCCGCGAACAGCAGGCTCTGCGCACAGCCGAGAAAGAAGCCCACACGGCGCTGTCCGGTTCCGATTGCTTCCGTTATCTCGGGGAGAACGCGGCGCAACGGGCGAACAGGAATCCGCGGCAGCATCGCCTCCATGTCGCGGAGCTGCTGCGGCAGCAGGCGGCCGAGGCCCAACACGTGCACCAGACGGCGGATGCCGAGCATCTCGTACAGCCTCAAGGGCAGGCTGGCCGCTTCCATACGCCCGGCGCGCGACAGGACTCCGCCGAACAGCGGCCCCTTCCACTTCGCCGGCTCGATCTGCTCCTGAACATGGCGCATCGAGAGCGCTAGGTCGGCAGGACGTATCCCCACCGGGCAGATGTCGCCGCAAGCCATGCAGGCGAAGCAGCTATACATCTGGTCCATGAGGTTCGGGCTGAGCCGAAGTCTCCCCTCAAGTGCCATGCGGGCAAGCGCCACGCGCCCGCGGGGCGAAGCAGTTTCGGTCAGGTATTCGCGGTAAGTCGGGCAGGAGGCGAGGCACAAGCCGCAGCGGATGCAGTTGAGGTAAGAGCTCTCGGAGGGCGTGACGGTGCCGGGCGGCACGCCTGCCGTGTGCCCCGGCGCCGGATCGCTAGAGGGCACCCGCGTATCCCGCGCAGAGCCTCATGCGCGGCCTCCCGCCGGCTGAAGTGTCGAGAAGCGGCGTCTCGCCTTGCCAGGCCTTACCGTGTTGCACGAACTCAGCAGGGCTTCGGGCTCCTGTGGAGGGAACTCTTCAATGTAGCATCCGGCAGCGGGCGCTGGAGGCGTTTGGCGGGCCGCGCTCTGTCGATTGCGGTGGGATCTCCCCGTAGATGCCCGCACGTGCCCGCCGGCTCAGGCTGGACGGTGGCTATTTGGGGGGTGGCGGAGGAAGAGGGATTCGAACCCCCGGTAGGGTTGCCCCTACTGCGGTTTTCAAGACCGCCGCCTTCGACCGCTCGGCCATTCCTCCAGTCTCAACCTACCGGATTTAGCGGCGATTCGCAATCGGTGCGCCGGGGTGGCGCGCCAGGCGCTCGCGCGAGACCAGGATCGTGTAGTCCGCCTGCTCGTACACGGGCACGTATTCCGTCGTGACCCTGCGCCTGATGAACGAATACACATCCGGCTGATGTAGGGCGTAGTCTTGAATGGCTTGGCGGTACTCCTCTTCGAGAATGACGAAACTCGGCTTGCGCCCGGTGTAGAAACCAAGCCTCACATCATCAACCAGCCGGGAATCGAAGCCGAGAGCAAAGGCAGCGCTCGCGCTTCCGAAGATCACGTCGTCCGCGCCCGCACGCTCGCGGAGGAATTTCATGGCCGGCGCGTACACGTTTGCGTACGGATTCTGCCACGCGCGGTATGCCACTCCGGCAGCCTGCACCAGCAGGATGGAGGCGACTGCCGACGCGGGAACCCATGTCGGAATGCGGCGCCCACGCACAACCGTAACCAGCCACCAGGCGGCGAGCGCGGCGAAGAACGGTATCGTGTGCACGAGGTAGTAGTAGGCCTTCTGCGCGTCCAGGATCGAAAGGGCCAGGAAAACAGCAGCGAGCATCAGCAACAGAGCGCGGTACCCCTTGTTGCGGCGCATCTTGCGGTTCAGCAGCGAGCCTGCCAGGCCGGCTCCGTAGAGCAGAAGCATCAAGGACTTCAGGTAGGAGGGGCCTGAGACGCGAACAGATCGCGACAGCAGGCCGTACCCGCCGGCGTAACGGTCCGTTATTTCGTTACAGACGCCCATCCAGGGCGCGTGCAAGGCGTTGAGCCGCCCGCTCATGGTCGCGTTCGTGCTGAACTGGGCGGCAAACGCGGCCGGGTCTTTGAGTATGTAGGCACCCCAGGCTGCCGCGCCCGCGACGTAAGGGAGGGCGGCGATGGCGATCAACCGCGCGCCCGGCCGGCCCCGGTCGAAGTACAACAGCAAGATCGCCTGGCACAGGAATGCCAGAATCCCCGAGACCGGGTGCGTGAGGCCGGAGGCGGCCGCGCAGGCGTTCCCGGCCAGCACGGCGCCGTGCAGGTTGCGCTCGCGGAGCGCAAGGTACGCAGCGATGCCGCAGAAGTTGAGCGCGGCAGCCATCATGTCCATCCGGCCGGACGACCCGCCCACCACGAAGTTGAAGTCAAACGCCGCCAGGGCCACTGCGGCGACCGCGACGGCGCGGCTTCCCGACAACCGGCCAGCAATCGAATACCACGCGCCCAGCGCGGCGAGCGCAAAGATCAGCGACAGCAGCCGCATCCGGAACAGGCCGAAGCCTACGACCTCGTACCAGGCTGCCTGCGCGATGAAGTGCAGCGGCGTCATCCAGTACGTGTAGCGGTGAATGTCTTTCAGAAACGCATGGGAGCCCTCGAGAACCGTAGTTCCCATGAACCCCTTTGTGGCGAGGTTGAGCGCCGGGCTCGCGAAGAATCCTTCGTCCGCGCGAGGCGCATACGTCAGCGCGGCCGCCGTGACCAGCGCGGCGTAGCAGGCGAGCACTCCCCAGACCAGCGCGCGATGCCTCATTACCCCAGCAATTCTTCATAGAGCGCGATCACCGCTCCGATGTTCGCCTCTGGATCTTCCTTTCGCGACGGCGGGCGCGGCGCGGCCAGGCACTGGCCCACGCGTGCGCAGAGTCCTGCCGCGTCTCCGGCGGCTATCAGCCGGACTCCTTCCGGACGCATGCCATTTTCGGTTGCTACGACCGGAGTGCCCAGGTGCAGGGCTTCGCGCACCGCCACCGAGTCGCCGTCGTGGAGCGTCGTCCTGAGGAACACGGCGGCCTCGTGGATGAGGCGAAGCGCGACGGGATGCGGCACATCGCCGCATAGCAGGATGTGCTCCGCGTACGTCCGGGAGGCGATGTTTGCCTTGAGCGACTCCTCCAGGCTTCCCGCGCCTGCGATCACGAGCCCGGCATTGGGATAGCGGGCGCGAATGCGGCCGAGCGCCTCAATCTGCAGCCCGAGATCGTACTCGGGCTCGAGCAGGCCCACAGTCACCAGAACCGGCGAGTGCGCGTCGAAAAACGCCCGTATCGGTCCGGGCAGCGCGGCTTCGGGAGGGGCGGCGGGAAGCGGGTGCGGGGGGATCAGGCGGATGCGCGCATCCGGCACGCCGAAGCGCGCGAACAGGCGCGCTATCTCGGCGTTCACGGCGATGATGCGGTCGAAGCGGCCAAACACCAGCCCGCGTACCGTCCGCGGCCCCGCGGTCCTGCCGTCCGGAGATTTCGCATAGCCGCCCGAGTGAAACGTAAGCACCGAACGCGCACGCGGTAGGGATGTGCAGACCGCGGCAAGCGAGAGCAACCGGGCCGGCAACCCGCCACCGATGTGCAGGTGGACGATATCGAAGCGCAGCGTCGAGAGAAGCCGCAGGATGCCCGCGGCAGTTGTGGGGTGGTGCACGCCGGAGTCCCGCCCAGTCCGGTGCCGGTGCAGGTTTATCACCTCGCACCCGTGTCCTTTCCGCAGCAGCAGCGACCGGATAGCGACCAGGTTCGTCTGCACGCCGCCGTTAGGCGGAGGCCAGGGACCTAGTTGCAGAACCCTCATTACGCGGCAGCCATGGCCGTCGCGGGCTCGAAATCCATCTTCACAACCCTGCACGCCCGCGCGGCTTCCAACATGCGGAGACATCCGACGGTCGCCCTCGCGCCGTCGATAACCGTGACCTCGGGCGGCCGCCCCTCGCGAAGTCCCTCCAGGAAACTCGTCATCTGCTCCGCGTATCCCTTGTCAGCCCACCAGCGTGATCGCGCTCTCAGCGGACCGCTTCCGGTGACTACTTGTTTGAAATCCTGCGTCCACGCTCCCACTCCGGGAGCGAACGCCTCTACACGCTCGCCGGCTGAAGCTTTGGTCCCGACCGTGCAGTACGTGAGGTTGCCCACCGACCCGTCTGCGAACCGGAAACTGGCGGCAATGTTGTTCTCGCCTATCGGCTCCTGACGCCCAGCAGGCAGGCTGAAGGCGGCCACCTCGACCGGCTCGGAGCCGAGCAGCCAGAACATCAGGTCAACGAAGTGGCAGGCCTCACCGAGAATCGCCCCGCCGGTCGCCGGGTCCGCCATCCAGTACGATCCGGAGATGCCGGGCGAGTTTACGCGGCAGTTCAACACGGCTGGGCCGCGGCGCCGCTCGAGCGCCTTCTTCAGGCGCCTGTAGAACGGCGCAAACCGCCTGTTGAAGCCGACGGTGAGATGACGGCCGCTGTCCCGGACGGCGCGCACGAGTTCCCCGCACTCGGCCTCGGTGAGGCACATGGGTTTCTCGACGAACACGTGCTTGCCGGCGCGAAGTGCGGACAGAGCCTCGGCGGCGTGGCGGTCGTTGCGGCTCGCGATGAGCACCACGTCGATGTCCGGATCGGCGAGCGCGGACTCGTAATCAGAGGTGCAGTACGCTGCGCCGAACCGCTCGCCGTAGCTGCGGCCGCGAACTCCGCTCGACGAATACACGGCGCGCAGCGCGACGCCGCGCACCTTCTTCACGTTCGGCAGATGGTACCAGCGGGCAATGTTACCCGCGCCCGCGAGCAATACGCCGAGTTCGGCTTTGGGTTCGGAAGCGCCGAGCGTTACCCGCCGGCGAGGCTCGTGGCGCTGCGGCGGCTGCGCTTCCGCCTGCGGGTAGCGGAGCAGCACGGCAAGGCTTTCCGCAGCCGGGTCGAAAAGCAGTTTGTAAGCGTCTGGGGCGTCCTCCAGCCTGAACTCGTGCGTCGTTAGGCGCGCTACATCGACCCGGCCTGTGCCGAGCAGGCGCACGAACTCCTCCATATTGCGCCGCTCGGTCCAACGGACGTATGGAAGCGGATAGTCGGCGCCCTTCTGCTCGTACTCCGGATCGTAGCTGCCCGGGCCGTAGGCGCGTGACATGAGAATGCTGATTTCTTTGCGGTAGGCCGCGTCCCAGGGCACGGCGACCTCTACCGCTCCTACGACGACGATGCGGCCGCGGTCGCGGCAGATGTTGAGGGCCAGTTCCATCGGCGCGGCCGATTTCGCGGCCGCTGCGACTATCGCAACATCGACCCCGCGCCCCGCCGTGATCGCGCCACACTGCGCGACGGCGTCGCCTCCCGTTACACCGTAGTCCGCGCCGAGCGACCGCGCGAGATCCACCCGCGACGCCCTCAGGTCCATCCCGATTACGATGCCGCCCTGCACCCGCACTAACTGCGCAACAAGCTGCCCTACCAGCCCGAGCCCGATCACCGCCACCGTCTCGCCGAAGCCTATGCCTGCGATGCGCACTGCGTTTGCGGCGATGCTGCCGAGCGTCGTGAAGCACGCGGCTTTGAACGGCACAGTCTCAGGCAGCTTTACAACCAGGTTCCGGGCCGCGAGCACGGTCTCGCAGTGCCCTGTTGTCTCGCCTCCATATGCGACGCGGTCGCCGATATCCAGCTCGCTAATTGCAGGGTCTTTTTCGACAATTACGCCCGCACCCGAGTAACCGAGCTGCGCATATTCGCTGAATTTAGCGAGCGTCTCGGCTATGGTTCGGGATGGCCCCGCGACCTTCATCACGTCCAGCACTTTCTTTAGGTGCGACGGGTCGCCCGCGACCTCTCTGACCACGCCTTCGTTGTGAATGCTGGCCATCTCGGTGCCGCTTGAGATCAGCGAATAGTGCGGGCGTATGAGAACGTGTTGCGGACGCAGCGCGGGCTCCGGCACCTCCGCGACTACGATTTCGCGAAACCCCTTTCGGAGAACCTGTTTCACGGCTCGTGAATTCTTATTTGAAAAATGGGGTAGGAGGCACGGCCGCGCATGCTTCAATCTTATCCGCGGTGCTGTCCCACAGCAATCGAATGAGTTTGAAGCGGCGCGCTAAATGTAAGCAAGGAAAGCGCGTGCGTCTATGCAGCCGCTGCAGCCGCTTTCGAGAAATCCTTCAGCACTGCACTCCAGCCGGCGTGTCCCGCTGCTAGAGAATAATCGTCCGGCTCGAACGTCACCACCGCGTCTATCACCGCGCCCGGCGCAAGTTCTCCAATGCGCGCGGCCGAGTTCCACGACTTCAGCATCAATACGCGGCCACCTTGCCGGAGGCTCACCCGGAGGTGCTTCTCTTTCATCAGCGTTGGCGGCGCGCACACCTCCGCGCCCCTGATGCAGAACACAGGAGCGGGATTGCCGCATCCGAACGGGGCCATGGCGAGCACCTCGGCAACGGCCTCGCCGGATATTTCGCCGAGTTCGATGGTCGCGTCGACCCGTATCTCAGGTTGCAGGTCGGCGGCCGTGAGGCGCGCAGCCGCATACGCGTTCAGCCGCTCGCGAAACTCCGGAACTCGCGCGGCCTCCAATGACAGGCCGGCCGCCTGCCGGTGCCCGCCGTAGCGAAGGAAGATGTCCGGCATGGCCTCAAGCGCCGCCAGAAGATCGAATCCGGGGATGCTGCGGCCCGACCCGGCTGCAATGCCGTCCTCTTCGCAAAGAACGATCGCCGGGCGATAGAAGCGCTCGACTATTCTGCTGGCGACTATCCCCGCCACGCCTTTGTGCCAGCCGCGTCCGGAGAACACCAGCGCGAAATCGCGCTCCGTCACCGGCGTTTCCTCGCAGGCGGCCAGGATGGCCCTGACGATGGCGTCCTCAGTGGCCTGGCGTTCGCGGTTGAGTTCATTGAGCGCGGAGGCGATGCGCCGGGCCTCGTTCACGTCCTCAGTCGTGAGCAGCGTGACGATATCGCGCGCGTCGGCCATGCGCCCGGCGGCGTTCAGACGGGGCGCGAGGCGGAACGCCACCTGTCCGGCAGTTGGCGCGTCGCCTTCCTGGACGCCCGATACCGCCAGCAGCGCACGCAGCCCCGGGTTCCGCGCATGCCGCAGCCCTTCGAGCCCGAACTTCACGAAAATGCGGTTCTCGCCCGTGAGCGGCACGACATCGGCTACGGTGGCGATCGCGACTGGTCTAAGGAAGCTCTCGACCATGCGGCGGAGCTTCGGCTCCGGCCAGCCCAGTTGGCCGAAGAGGGCCTGCACCAGCTTGAGCGTCACTCCCGCGCCGCAGAGGTCTTTGTCAGGGTACGCGCAGCCCTGCTGCTTCGGATTGAGCACAGCGCAGGCGGGCGGGATGTCGTTGTCGGGAACGTGGTGGTCGGCGACTATCACATCGATGCCCAGGTCGCGCGCGTGGCGGACTGCATCGGCCGCGCGAATTCCGGTATCAAGGGTTACGATGAGGCTGACCCTGTTCTGCGCGGCTGTGTCGATAACCTCCGTGCGCACGCCGTAGCCGTCCTTGAGCCGCTGGGGAATGTGGAAGCTCGCCTTGCCGCCGGCCATCTCAATGGCCCTCTTGAGAATCACTACCGAGGTGGTGCCGTCGGCATCGTAGTCGCCGTAGAGCAGGATGTTCTCTCCGCCGCTGCAGGCCCGCAGGAGCCGCTCCACTGCCGCGCGCATGCCGAGCATGAGGTAGGGGTCGTGCAGATCGTCGAGTGAGGGGCGCAGAAACCGCCGGGCCGCGCCGGGATCGCTAAGCCCGCGCGAGAGCAGCACTCGGGCGGCCGGCTGGTGGATATGGAGCTCGGCTGCGAGAGCTGCGGCCTGGCCTGAATCGATTTGGGCGAGACGCCAGCGCGCCTGGGTCAAACTGGGTTCCCCGCCTCAGTTGCTCGAATAGTAACCGCCGCCCATTGAGTCGTCGTCATCCTCCTCTTCAGAGGCGGGGAGGTCGAGGTCTTCGAGCATATCCAGGTAGTCCTCATACCAGTCGGCGCGCACACTGTACATGTAGATGCGGCCTTCGTGATCGAATGAGAGTTCGAGAGCACAGGTGAACCCCTCGTAGCCACGCAGTTCGCGAAGGCGCCGCTCGTACTGGCGTTGCTCGTCCGGCGCGAGACCGGCGTCTTCCAGACGGTCCGCCGCCTCTTCAATGTGGCCCGCCGTGAATTCGCGGTGATGGAACACGATCATCTTCACGCCCGCGCCCTTGGCGGCAGCGAGGAACTCGCGATACGATTCACGCGGGTCGGGTATGCAGTCCACATCCCAGGCGACGAACGAGTCCGTATCGGCCAGGCGGGAGTATCCGCGGAAGACGACGAAGCCCTGCTCCCGGAGGTAGTCGAGGACTTCTGTTTTGAGACTGTCCAAGTCCACGTTCATTGGGATTGCGCCAACACGAGGATACCATGCTGCTCGCCCAGGTACCCTGCGCCGATATATTCCTTCCCGATCAGCACGAGATTGGCGATCTTCACCATGGCGCCGGCGGGCTCGATCGCGCTCACCAGGCCCTTGGTCTCAACCAATCCAAGTGCTTCCATAGGGCTCCTGGTCCACATAACCTACCACAGGCGTCGCGCGGCAGTCAGGAGCGCCGTGGCGCGGTACCCTGATAGGTTTGTGAACCGAATTCTCATTCGCGGCACTAATTGGCTTGGGGACGCGGTGATGACGCTGCCGGCGATCCGGGCTGTCCGGGCGCGCTTCCCGGAGGCGCATCTCGCGGTGCTCGCCCGTCCCTGGGTCGCAGGTCTGTACGCGCGCGAATCGGCCATCAACGAGACCATAGAGGAGGGTACTTCGTGGCGCGCGCGCCTGCTTGTGGCCAGGGCGCTCCGACGCCGCAGCTTCGACGCGGTCATCCTCCTAACTAACTCGTTTGCTACCGCGCTAACGGCGCGCGCATCCGGCATACCGCGCCGAATCGGATATGACCGCCACGGGCGCCGGCTGCTTCTCACAGAGGCCATCGCTCCGCCGAAGGCGGTGCCGCACGAAACCATATACTATCTGGAACTGCTGCGCCGCGCCGGTATTGTCGATAGCGTGGAGGATCCCCGCCCGGTGCTGCTCGACCGCGTTGCCGAGGCCCGGGCCGAAGGCGAGCGCCTGCTGGGATTGCTCGGGATTTCGACGCCCGTCCTGGGTGTCAGTCCCGGAGCGCAAAACAGCCGCGCCAAGCAGTGGCCACCCCAACGCTTCGTGGAAGCCGCGGCAGCCGTAGCGAGCGCCCGCGGCTGGACGGTTGTGGTTTTCGGCTCGGCGGGCGAGCGGCCGCTTTGTGCCGGCGTCGCTGCGGAACTGCGCCGCCGCGGCGTTCCGGTCATGAGCGTCGCCGGCGAAACCACGCTCGAGGGTTTCGTCAACCTCGCCGCCGCGTGCCGCGTGTTTCTCACGAACGACTCCGGAGCGATGCACGTAGCCTCCGCTCTCGGCGTTCCCACCGTGGCCGTTTTCGGGCCGACCGACTTCCGCGCGACGGCGCCGGCTGGCCCGCGCGCGCGCATAGTCCGCGAGCCGGCCGACTGCGCTCCTTGCCTGCTGCGCGATTGCCCTACCGACCACCGCTGCATGCTGGGCGTCACGCCGGAACGTGTGGCGCGTGCCGCCATCGAACTCGTGGATAATTAAGAACGCGTGGATACGCGAACCAAGATCCTCGACGCTCAAGCGGCGCGGGCCGCCGCTGCCCGGGAGCGGAGCAAGGGCCGCCGCATCATACTTGTCTCCGGCCGCTTCGACCCGCTGCTGGCGGAGCACGCGCGAGCCCTTGATTCCGTCGCGAGCAGAGGTGTGGTGTTCGCG
>JBLNBX010000156.1:0-19681 GCA_050260275.1 bacterium | reverse complement strand
GCAGCGCGTGCGCGAGGTATCGATCGTCCTCCCGCGGGAGCCGAATTCGGGTCCGCGAGTGGAGCTGAACATCGCCGAGCGCGGCGGAGCGGTGCGGGTGGCGGTCCGCACGCCTGATCCGCACGTCAGGCAGACGCTGCGCGCGGAGCTGCCCGCGCTGGTTGAGCGGCTGGAGCAAGGCGGGTACCGGGCCGAGGCCACCGCTGCCGGAGTTGAACGTCCCGCCGCGCAGCATACCCAGGCGATCCGGGCCGAGGCAGCGGATGCCAGCGGCCGCGACCCGATGGCCTGGGACTTCGACGACGGCCGGCAGGAGCGTCAGGAACGCCAGGCGCACGGCGCGCACGAGCCGCGCCAGCCGCGTGGATCCGGACGCACGAAATCCGAAGACAGGAGCTTCTATGAGTTCTTCCGTTAACCCCATCACATCCTCGACCGCTGCCGGACAGGACGCCGCCGCGCAACGGGCGTCGCAGCCGCAGAAAGACGAACTGACGGACAAGGTCGCTTTTCTGAAGCTGCTGGTGGCACAGATCCAGAACCAGGACCCGCTCAACCCCGCTGACGGCGTAGAGTTCCTGACCCAGCTCGTGCAGTTCAGCCAGGTGGAGCAGTTGATCGAGATCCGCGCCGCGGCCGAACAGATCCGCGATGTGGTCGCGCCGCAGCCTGAGGAGGCAACCGTTTTCGCTACCTAGACTGGAGAAGCCGCGTTCTAAGGAGAATCACACATGTTCACATCATTCTCGACCGCCCTGTCTGCGCTGGCCGCGCACTCGACGGCGATAGACGTGATTGGCAACAACCTCGCGAATCTGAACACCACCGGATACAAGACCAGTGTCGTCTCGTTCCGGGATCTCGTCGCGCAAACCGCGGGCGCCGGCCTGGGTGAAACCCAGGTCGGGTTCGGCACCGGCACGCCGTTTACCACGCGCGTGTTCGCGCAAGGCCCCATTCAGGCCTCGATCGGACTCCTGGACGCCGCTATACAGGGCGACGGGTTCTTCGTGCTGAGGGACAACAACAACGCGGTGCTGTATACGCGCTGTGGCAACTTCCGCGTGGACAAGCTCGGCAACCTCATGACCCAGACCGGGGAGAGGGTGCAGGGCTGGATGGGAGACGACAACGGCGTCGTGAACCCGAATGGCCCGATCGGAAACATCGTCATACCTGTCGGTGGTTCGAAGCCCCCCGTCCCGACCACAGCCATATCGATAGATCTGAACCTCGACCGCTCGACCGATGTAGGCGGGACCTTTTCGACGCCGATCGACGTGGTGGATACGCTTGGCTACACGCACGTCCTCACGGTCACGTTCACGAAGACTGAGAACCTCGGCGAGTGGACCTACTCGGTCACGATCCCCGGCGCGGAGGTCGGCTCCACCGATCAGGCTGTGGAGTTAGTCACCGGCACGCTGAACTTCGACGAGAACGGGCGCATGGTATCTCCGGATCTGGCCAACCAGACGGTGCATTTCGATATCACGGGTCTGACCTCGGGCGCCGCCGACCTGAGCATCGACTGGAGCTTCTATACCGCGGCAGGCGCGCCGCGAATGACTCAGTACAACGCTGCTTCAGGCGTATCGGAGAACTACCATAACGGTTCCCCTTCTGCCGAGCTTACCCGCGTCGGCATTGCCGACGGCGGCCTGATCGTGGCCCAGTACTCGAATGGCGAGCAACGCGTTGTAGCGCGGCTGGCCCTGGCCAACATGCGGAACCCCGAGTCGCTGATCGCCGTCGGCAACAACAATTTCCAGGCGAGCGGCAGGACGGCGCCCGCCGCCATCGGCCTTCCTGAATCGGGCGGGCGCGGGAAGATCGTCGGCGGAGCGCTCGAGAGCTCCACCGTTGACATAGCGCGCGAGTTCACAAACCTGATCGTCTACCAGCGCGGTTACCAGGCCAACTCGCGGGTCGTCACAACCGTGGATGAGTTGAGCCAGGAAACGATCAACCTGAAGCGGTGACGCGATGATGCCGCTAGAGGAGATCGCGTTACTCGCGGATGTGCCGATCGAGCTCGATATGGAGCTCGGCCGCAGGGTGCTGCCGTTCCGGGAGGTGCTGGAATGGGAGCCCGGCACCGTCGTGTGGCTGGCGCGTTCGGCCGGCGAGAACCTGGACGTGCACGCCGGGGGCGTGCTGCTCGGCTCCGGCGAGATCGTGGTCATCGAGAGCACGTTCGGTGTGCGTCTGACGGACTTTGCCTCGGTGGAACGCGCATGATTGCCTTCGCCGCGCCTGCCGCGGCCGGCGGCGGTTTGCTTGGAACGCCGGTGGCGGCGGGCTCCTCCGGCCTCAGCGTGCCGATGCAGATCGTCATACTGCTGACGCTGCTGACGCTGCTGCCGGCCGTGATCATGTCGATCACACCGTTTCTGCGGATAGTGGTGGTGCTGCACTTCCTCAGACAGGCGCTGGGAACGCAGATGACGCCCTCCAATCAGGTGCTGGTGGGGCTGGCGCTGTTCCTGACGATGCTCATCATGCAACCTGTCGCGGCGCAGGTGTACAAGGATGCCTGGCAGCCGCTCGAGCAGGGCAGCATCACTACCGCCGAGGCGCTGGAGCGCGGAGCCAAGCCGCTGCGGGACTTTATGCTGCGGTTCGCGCGCGAGAAGGACATCCAGCTCTTCGTCGAAATCACGCACGCGGAGGCCCCGCGCTCGCCGGCGGATCTTGAGATGCGCATCCTGATCCCGGCGTACGTGATCTCCGAGCTGCGCACGGCCTTTCAGATAGGCGCGGTGCTGTTTTTGCCGTTCCTCATCATCGACCTGGTAGTCGCCTCGGTGACGCTCTCTATCGGCATGATCCAACTGCCGCCGGTTATGGTGTCCGCGCCGTTCAAGATACTTCTGTTCGTGCTCGTGGACGGCTGGAACCTGGTTGTCGGTTCGCTCGTGAGGGGGTTCTATTGACGCCCGAACTGGTAATTCAGACCGTGCGCCAGGCTCTGATCACTGCGCTGTGGATCAGCGCCCCGATGCTGGCTGCGGGGTTCATAGTGGGGCTGGTCGTCAGCCTGATCCAGGTGGTCACCTCGATGCAGGATTCGGCGTTCGCTACGGTTCCGCGCCTGGCCGCGTTTCTTTTGGCGCTGCTTATCGCACTGCCCTGGATGTTAAGCCGGATGGTGACCTACACGGCCGGGCTGTTCGGCGAACTCAGCCGGTATGCCCGCTGAACTGACGCTGTCGTACTCCACGCTGTTCGGATTCATGCTCGTGTTTGCGAGGATCGCCGGGGCGTTTACGTTCGTTCCTTTGCCGGGCCTGACGCGCGGGCCGGCGGTGTCGCGCATCGCCGTATCTCTCGCCGTCACCATCGCGCTGTTCCCGCTGTGGCCGCAGGCTGCGATGCCGGCCGGGATGGGAGATTTCGTGGTATGGACGGCCGCGGAAGCCGCCTTCGGCATCACAGCCGGCGTCGCGGTGGGGTTCCTGCTCGATACGCTGCTAGTCGGGTTCCAGGCGCTGGGGCTTCAGGCCGGCTTCTCGTACGCATCCACCATCGACCCCAATACACAGGCCGATTCCAGCGTCCTGCTGATCCTGGCGCAGCTCATGAGCGGCTGGCTGTTCTTTGCGTTCGGGATGGACCGCCAGGTGGTGCGGATCTTCGCGCACAGCCTCGCAAAGCACCCTCCGGGACAGTTCGCCGTGAGCGGATCGGCCGCCAGCGCTCTGATCGACCTCGGCGCCGGTATGCTATCCACCGGCCTGCGGCTCGCGCTGCCTGTGATCGTGCTCCTGCTGCTGGTGGACCTCTCCCTCGCGCTGCTCGGCCGCATGCACCAGCAGATGCAGTTGCTGTCGCTTGCTTTCCCGGCCAAGATGATGGCCGCGCTGGCGCTCCTGGCAGCAGTGCTGGTGGTCTTCCTCCCCGTCTGGCGCGCGGCGGCAGAGCGGACGCTCGCGGTGTTAGGGCGCATTCTCTGATATGGCTGACAAAGGCGAGCGCACAGAACAACCGACCCAGCGGCGCCTGCAGAAAGCCCGCGCGGAGGGGCGGCTGCCCGCCAGCCGCGAAATGTCCGCGGCCATCCAGTTCCTGGTGTTTGCGGCGATGACGGGCGGGCTGGCGGCGTCCTGGTGTTCCGGCTTCGGCGAGACCTCGCGCTGGCTGCTGCGGCGCGCCTTCAGCCTTCAGGCCACTCCGGCCGCGGTTGTGGCGGTGCTGGGCGAGATCTCGACGCGCCTTATGTGGCCTCTGGCCGGAGCCGGGGCGGCGCTGGCGGCCTCCGGGCTGGCCATGCACCTGGCCGGGACGCGCTTCGGGTTCTCGCTGAAGCCGCTCGCGCCGAACTGGGGACGGCTCAACGCGGTCAACAGGCTGAGGGAACTACCGCGGCAGAACATACCACTGCTGATACAGGCCGTGGTTCTGCTGCCGCTGTTCGCCATCGCGGTGTGGGGCGTCATCCGCGACAACCTGGACGCAATGAGAGTGTTGCCGCTCCAGCCGGTGGAGCGCGGAGCGGCGCAGTTGGAAGCGTCCATCCGGTCGCTCATATGGAAGGCAGCGGCGCTGTTCCTGGCTTTCGGGGCATTCGACCTTTTCCGGCAGCGCCGGCGGTACATGGCAGACCTGCGGATGAGCCGGCAGGAAATCCGCGAGGAGATGAAGGAGCTCGAGGTCAACCCTCAGATCAAGAGCCGCATACGCCGGCTGCAGCGCGAGTACCAGCGCAAGCGGATGATGCAGCAGGTGCCCGAGGCCACCGCTGTCGTGGTCAACCCTACACATTATGCCGTTGCCATCCGATACCTGATGGAGTCAATGAACGCTCCGGTTGTCGTCGCGAAAGGCAAGAACGCGCTGGCGCTCCGGATCAGGAGCATCGCCGCCGAGCACAACGTGCCGGTGGTCGAGAACCCGCCTCTCGCGCAGGCGCTCTACAAGGCCTGCGACATAGGGCAGGAGATCCCGCCGCACTTGTTCCGGGCCGTGGCGGAGGTGCTCGCGTACATCTTCCGCCTTACCGGGAGGCGTGTGTGAGGCGGCCGCACCAATCACAGCGGCATGATTTCTTCTGTTTGAGCTGATATGGCTTCCACGACCAAAGCGCTTGCTGCTCCGGTGTCACCCACAGCGCCCGCCCCCGGCCGGGGAAGCTCCCTTTCGCTCTCTAAGCTCGGCGAGGCCGGCGTGCCCCTGGCGGTTATCGCCATCGTGATTGCGCTGGTGATGCCGCTGCCGCCGTTCCTGATGGACATCCTGATAGTGACCAACATCACCTTGTCGTTGACGGTGCTGCTGGTGGCGATGTACATCCTGCGGCCGGTGGATTTCAGCGTTTTCCCCACCACGCTGCTTCTTATGACGCTGTTCCGCCTGGGGCTGAACGTATCGTCGTCGCGGCTGATACTGCTGAACGGCAACACCGGCACCGCCGCCGCAGGCCACGTCATCGAGGCTTTCGGCAGCTTTGTCGTCGGCGGCAACTTCGTCATCGGCGTGGTGATCTTCCTGGTCCTCATAGCGATCCAGTACGTGGTCATCAACCACGGCGCGGTCCGAATCTCCGAGGTGACCGCGCGGTTCACTCTCGACGCCCTTCCGGGCAAGCAGATGTCCATCGATTCGGACCTCAACGCCGGGCTGATAGACGAGGCTGAGGCGCGCAACCGGCGCAAGCAACTGGCGCTCGAGGCCGAGTTCTATGGCGCGATGGACGGGGCGTCGCGCTTCACGCAGCGCGACGCGGTGGCGAGCATCATCATAACCGCGATCAACATCCTGGCGGGATTCCTGATCGGCGTCTTCCAGCACGGGATGGACCTCAGGCGGGCGCTCGAGACCTACACGGTGCTAACGATCGGCGACGGGCTCGTGACAGTGATTCCCGCGCTCATGATCTCCATCTCGGGCGGCCTGATCGTCACGAGGGCGGGGTCGGACAACCGGATGACGGCGGAGTTCCGCCGCCAGATGTTCGGCAGTCCGGAGCCGCTGCTGCTGGCCTCAGGCGTGACGGTCGCGATGGCGGCGCTGCCGGGGCTCCCTGCGCTGCCGTTTATGGCGCTAGGGGGAGCGATCGGCGCGGCGGCATGGCGCATGCGGCAGTCGGCTGCGCGCGCGGCCAAGTCGCCGCCGCCTGCTCCGAAGCAGCCCTCGGCCATGGAGTCCGTGGAGTCGCTGCTCCGGGTGGAGCCGCTGGCGGTGGAGGTGGGGCTCGGCCTAGTGTCGCTGGTCGACGGAGGGCCGAACTCGCCTCTGCTCAGGCGTATCGCCGCGATCCGCAAACAGTTGGCGACGGAGCTCGGGTTCGTTCTGCCCGCGGTGCGCGTTACGGATAACCTCGCGCTCCGCTCCCACGAGTACGCGATCGTGCTCAAGGGCGTTCAGATCACCCGTTTCGAACTGCCGCCAGGCTGCGAGTTGGCGATACCCGGCGAGGGCGCCCCGAAGCTCGAAGGCATTCCGACCACGGAGCCGGCCTTCGGCGTTCCCGCTGTGTGGATCAGACCGGAGCAGGTGGAGGCTGCGCGCGAGGGCGGATACACGGTGGTCGACGCGCCAAGCGTGCTCGGGACGCACTTGGCCGAGTTCGCCCGGCGCAACGCGCACGAGATCTTTTCCCGCCAGGACGCCAAGCGCCTGCTCGATCGCGTCGCCCAGGACAACCCGCGCGTGGTAGAGGACCTCGTCCCGAAGCTGCTGCCTCTAGCGAGCGTGCAGCGCGTGTTGCAGAACCTTCTGCGCGAGCGCGTCTCCATCCGCGACGCGGTCTCCATTCTCGAAGCTCTCGGGGAAGCGGCCAACATCACGCGCAATACCGTGCTGCTCACCGAGTACGTGCGGCAGGCGATCCGCCGAGCCGTCGTGAAGCCGTTTCTGACGGGGGCGGACCTGCCGGCGTACATAGTGGACCCGTCGATAGAGCACATGGTCGAGAACGCCGTGGAGCATACGGAGCACACCAGCCACCTGGGCCTGGCGCCGCAGGCGATCCGCGACGTGCTCGAACGCATTCGCCGTTCGGTGCAGCCGTCTGACACGCCGGTCGCGGCGGTTACCGGGTCGGGGTCGCGCTACTTTTTGCGGCAGGTGGTTGAGCCATCGTTGCCGAATCTATATTTCCTGTCCCACAACGAAATCCCGCCGGGTGTGCGAGTGGTTTCGCTGGGGGTGATCGCTTAAGGAGTTTCTGATGCGAATGAAATCGTTCTACGGCCGCGACGTCCGCACGGCTCTGGCGCTGGCGAGGCAGGAACTCGGGCCGGACGCGATGCTGGTGGACTCCCGCAAGGCTCCGCCAGACGCCCGCCACCTAGGCGATTGCGAGGTTGTCGTCGCCAGCGGGATGGATGAGGCGGCCGAGGATCCCGAGCCGGCCTTCGGAAACGCCGCTTGCGCCGGTGCTCCGTCCGCCTGCGCCGGACTCGCCGCCGAATTGGCTGAGCTCCGCCGCCAGGTGGAACGCATGGCTGCGAGCGTCACCCGCTCCACGATCTCCGCCTCGGCGACGGCGCTGTCGAGCCCGGAGCTGATGTCCGCCTTCGGAGCGCTCATAGAGTCCGATCTGGACCCGCAGCTCGCGCACTCCATGCTGGACCGCGTCCGGGCTGAGGGCGCTCCGCCGGATCGCGCGCGGCTGCGGCTGGCCCTGGCGGCGGAAATTGCTGGACGGTTCAAGACCGAGTCGCGTCTGGGCACGGGCGCGGCCGGGCCTCGCATCGTCTCGCTGGTGGGACCGTGTGGGGCGGGGAAGACAACCACACTGGTCAAGCTCGCGGCGCGGTACGGCCTGACGCACCGGCGGCCCACGCACATCATATCGGCGGATTCCTATAGGGTGGCGGCCTATGAGCAGTTACGGTCCTACGCGGCGATTCTCGGGATCGGTTTCCAGGTGGCCGACGGCGTGCGAGCGCTGGAACAGGCCATCGCCGAGCTGAAGCACAAGGACCTGATACTGATCGACACGCCGGGCCACAGCTCCGCCGATCTGGACGCCTCCTCGGAGCTGGCCGGGTTTCTCAGCTCGCGGCCGGATATTGATACGCATCTGGTCCTATCGGCTTCGATGCGTTCTGCCGATCTATCTCGCATGGCGGACCGCTTCAACGCGTTCGGGCCCGCGAAGCTGATCTTCACCCGGCTCGACGAGACGCAGTCCTACGGGCCGGTGATCAACGAAGCCGTGAGGATGAGCAAGCCGGTATCGTTCCTGTCGTTCGGGCAGCGCATCCCGGAGGACCTGGAACCTGCCAGCAAAGAACGCGTTATCGACCTTGTTCTGTCACGCACGTGACAGGCGGGGGGCCAGAGTTGACGAGTACACAGCAGATCGGCCCGGAAGCCGCCGTCGATGAGCGCGAACGGCTGATATTGGAGCACCTGCCGCAGGTGCGTCTGATCGCACGCCGGATCCACGAACGGCTGCCCTCCAGCGTCAGCCTGGACGACCTTATCTCGACCGGCATAGTTGGCCTGATCTCGGCCATTGACAACTTCAACCCGGCCCACAACGTAAAGCTCAAAACCTACGCAGAGTACAAGATACGCGGCGCGATACTGGACAGCCTTCGCGGGCTGGACTGGGCCCCGCGCCAGAAGCGGCGCCGCGCGAAACAGATCGAGGCGGCCATGGAGAGGCTGGAGCGCCGCCTGCAGTGCGCCCCCTCGGAAGAAGAGATCGCCGCCGAGCTGAACCTTACCCTCGAGGAGTACCGCGAATGGCTGGTCGAGGTGCGCGCGGTGAACATCGGCAGCCTGGAGTACTCGCCATCTGACGACGGCAACCGGGACATGCTCAGATTCGTGGCCGCCAGCGAGGACGAGTGGCCATCGCGCATCATGGAGCGCGCCGAACTCGAGCGATTGCTTGGCGAGGCGATCTCACGCATGCCGCAGGTGGAGCGCACTGTGCTGAGCCTCTATTACCACGAGGAACTGACGCTTCGCGAGATCGCCGGAATGATGAACCTGCACGAATCGCGCATCTCGCAACTGAAGACTCAGGCGATATTGCGGCTGCGCACATGGATGCGAGCAAACTGGCCGGCCGGAAGGGGCCCTGGTCTGTGAGCACGGCCGCGCGGAAACTCGCGGAGAAGTGGGCTGCGGCGCTGGCGGCCTCCGTTGGCGCTATGACAGGCGCAGCGGTGGAGACTGCGCTGTCAGTGGCCCGAAACCGGGGCGAGGATCACCTGTGGTGGCGTCAGGAGTACGGCCTCGCCGATGACGCAGCCGTGTGGGCGGGCGCACCGGAAGAGTCCTGGTCCGGGATCGGCGCCTCGATCCTTCAGGCAGCCGGCATCGAAACCGTCGAACCCGCCGACGCCAGAAACACCTGGTTCGAAGTCTTGAGCCAGGCGGCGGCGGCGCTCGCTTCCGAGATGGGCCGCGCGCTTGCCGCCGAGGTTGCATGCGGACCCTCCGGAGAAAGCGGGCCGCCTGATGCCGAAGCGCAGGTTTTCGAGGTTCGCATCGGGCCGGAAGGCTCCGGGCGGACCTCATCCGTCGCGTTCTCCGCCGCGCTGGTCAACGCGCTGAGCGCCGGCGACGCGCAAAGCTCGCGTCTGACCGCGCCTGTCGAACCGAAAGACTCGCGCCAGGCGCCGCCGTCCGAGAACGGCGCAAACAAGCTTGACGCGCTGCTGGATGTCGAGCTGCCCGTCAGCGTATCGTTTGGCCGGGCGCAGTTGCCTTTGAAGGATGTTCTGAAATTGACCACGGGCGCCATCATTGAGCTGAATCGCAGCATCAACGAGCCCGTGGATCTGCTTGTCAACAACTCAGTGATCGCGCGCGGCGAGGTGGTTGTGATCGAAGGCAACTACGGAATCCGCATACAGGAGATCGTCAGCCGCGAACACCGCCTAAGGAGTCTGCGATGATCAGGCCGGAACTGTTTATGGCGCTGTCTACGGCGATGCTGTTCGCCTGTCTGGTGCTGCTGGTTGCGCTGATGCGCGGGGCGAGGCGGGCCGCCGCGAGCCTGGAGGATGAGCGCACCGAAACCGATGCGCGGATCGAGACGCTCAAGCTCAGGCTCTCGGACGCCGAATCGCGCCTTGCCGAACTCGAAGAGGATGCGGGCGTCCTGGTGCCTCCGGAGCCGCCTCGCTCCGGAATGAACCTGGCGCGGAGAAGCGAAGCGCTGCGGAGGTTGCGGAAAGGCGAGTCCCCCGCGAATATCGCGGCTTCGATGGGTATTGCGCTCGGAGAGCTCGAACTGCTGGCGAAGGTGCAGAAGATGCTATTGGCGGCGGATCGCGGCGCCGCGCCGCGACCCGCACGCTCGACTACAGCGCCTGCGGCCCGGGCGCCGCTACCGGTCGTACAGGCCGATCTGCCTGTGGAGCCGGAGGAGCAGCCCGTCTCCTGATCCGCCCCGGACCGCCGAACGCGGGCTCCTCAGGCGCCTCAAGAATCACCTGAAGCGTCATCTCGGAGCGGTTGCGGACCACGGTCAGCGGCACGGTCTGGTTGGGCTCCACGCGGCGCAACGCCCTGGAGATCTCGCCGGCCGTGGCTACCTCCTCGCCTTTCACCTTCGTGATGATGTCTCCGGCTTCTATGCCGGCCTTCTCGGCGGGAGAGCCTTTGTTCACCGAGCGCACCAGCACTCCTTGCTTCACGCCGAAGAACTCGGCGAGTTGCGGCGTAAGCGGCTCGGCCTCAACGCCGAGCCGGCGCGCCGGCCACGCGACGAACACGGGCGGCATATCGAACTCGAACCTCTGGTTGCGCAGACTTTGCTGCAGCCTGTCCAAATTCCGGCGCAGCTCGGATTCCCACTCCCCGGCGCCGCGCCGGGTGCCCATCGTGGCCACCACCGTCTGCGGCTGGCCGTTGCGCACGATTGCCAGTGTTACTTTGCGGCCGGGCGGCGTTTCCCGCACCAGGCGCACGAATTGCTCCACGCCCTGAACCGGCGTGCCGTTGTACTCCGTGACGACGTCGCCCTCCTGGAGCCCGGCCTCGGATGCGGGCGTGTTCTCCATCACGCGCGAGATCTCCACGCCGCGTTCTTCGCTCAGGTTCAACGCTTTCGCGCGTTCGGAGTCGATCTCCGCGACGCCGATGCCAAGATAGCTCCGGCTGCGGTAGAGGTTCGTGAACACGTGAACCTGAGGCGCCTCCGGCGGCGGAGGAGCGGGGCCCTCGTTCTGCATGTACGCGAGGAGAGCCGGCCCCGTCAGCGCCGCAATCTCAAGCGGCGCCTGCAGCTCGCCTGAACTCAGATCCCAGTTTTCGCCGTCCGCCCAGATGACCACGCTGCGAGTCTGCCGGTTGCCGTCAGTGCCGGGAACCACCACCTCGCCAGCCGTTGCCGCGCCTGCGGTTCCGAGGGCCACTGCCAACCCCACTGAGACAATGCTTTTCATGAAGTCGCTCCTTTTACTTCCGGCGGAGGAATATGCTGCCACCCTGAGCCGCCAACCGGAGCGTCGCGCCTCCGCCGTTGATCGAGCCCTGCGCCAGGAACCGCATGTTGCCGCCGGCCAACGACGGCTTGATCTCGGGGAAGTCGGAGAAGATCCGGTGCCCGCCGGGAGAGGTGTTCATCGCGTCCACCGCCATCGCAATGTTGGACGGAATGTAGACCGTAATGTCACCTGACTGCGTGCTGAGGAGCGAGTCTTCGAGAAGCCTGCCCGCTCGAAGCTCGGCAATTATGCTCCCCAATTCCGTCGTCGCTTGGATGACGCCCCGCACATCCTGGATGCGTATCTGGCCGGCGCCGGATGAAAGGTCCACGCTCTCGGCCGAACGCACCCTGATGCTGCCC
Organism: bacterium; assembly: GCA_050260275.1. GTDB lineage: Bacteria > Acidobacteriota > Terriglobia > Bryobacterales > Bryobacteraceae > DATMXS01. Next base: position 7,920 of record JBLNBX010000156.1, on the reverse strand, counting down.
GTGTCTGTCTTTGCGCGCACGAGTCCGCTCACCCTTGAAGCGTCGATCACGCCGCCGCCCGTAGACAGCGCGACGTCGCCCGCGGCGCGCTGGATGCGGATGTTCCCACCGGCACCTGCGGAGGCCTGCACGCGCTTCATCGCCTCCAGCACCACGATCTCGCCTCCGGCGGTCTCGAGAAAGGCATCCGAACCCAGCCACGCCGCCGTGATCGAGCCGCCTCCGGAGAAAACCCTCACGGGCCCCTCGATGCGCCCGATGTGCACGTCCCCGCCACCTGTGCCGATGCGCAGGAGGCCGCGAATGCGGTCCACCCGCACCGGCCCGGCGGCGGTCTTTGCCAGCAGGCTGCCGTCCAGGTCATAGACCTCGATTCCGCCGAGCTGGTTGTCGACTATCGCTTCCTTCAGGTGCTTCGGCGCCCGGACCTCGAGGTCAGCCGTGCCATCCACGCCGGCTGGCCACTGGACATGCATCACCGTCCAGCCTCTCTCTTGAACCGCCTTGAGCCCGATTCTGGCGATCTTCCCCTGGGCCTCGTGCGCATTCATCGCGCGTACGCGTTTCCGCACCGAGTAGGCGACGTCCGTGCGGTCCTCGCCGCGCAGCGTAACCGTGCCGCGCCCAACGACCTTCAGCCGCGGCTGCACCTGGACGGAGCCGGTGCCGGTGGCGATCCAGTAGTTCCCCTCCCGTGTTGCTGTCTGCGGCTGCGCCAGTCCGGCAGTAACCAGTGCCGGAACCAGCCATGCCCAAACGCGTTTCATTCTTACCTTCTATGCCTCACTACATGCCGCCCGGCGGCGGCGCCTCAAAACGTTCCCAGTGACGCTTTCATATCCTTCAACGCCCGCTCGCTGCGCAGGCGGACGTATCCGTTGCTCTCCTGCTGCAGGCACTGCTGCAGCACGCCCACGAGCGATTCGTCCTGCGTCTGGTTCTGCACCAGCAGATCGATCGCCTGCGTTCGCACGCCGGGATTGTCGTCCACGAGCAGCGCACGCGCCAGCGCGGACCTGACCTCCGGATCGGCCGCGTACGGCTTGAGCCCGTCCAGCGCGCGCAGCCTGATGCCGGCGTTCGTATCGTTGCTCAATGCATACAGCAATGCGTTACGGACCTGGTCCGAGGCCGCACGCTGCGTAAGGATGTCCACCGAGTCTGCTCGCACGCCGGGGTCGGAAGACTCGCGCACGGCGGTCAGGAGCAACTGCTGGATCCGCTCGTCTTGTGGGCTGCCGGTGAGGTACCGCTGGCGCGTCTCTTCGACGATCAGCCGCACTTCGCCGGACGGCTCGGGCTGCAGGTACCGCACGCGCGTGATGGTGTTGTCCGGGCTGCTCTCAGCTACGGGGAAGGGCGCGGGAGTTGGTGCACTCCATCGCGCGCACAGAAACCCTAGCGCCACAAGCGCCGCAGCGCCAACGGGGCGCGCCGCAGCCCATACTCTCGATCCGCCGCCGAACAGACTCTTCACCGCTTCCAGCCAGCCAACACGCGCCGGCGCGGCAGCGGCAATGTTTGCGTCGAGCGCCGCGCGGCATTGCGCCAGCATTCCCGGCGGCGCTTCGAGCTCGCGGCTATCCAGCGCCGCGTGCATGGCCTTCTCGGCCTCGAACGCCTTCCGGCATGCGGGGCACGCCTCGATGTGGTCCTGGAACGCCTGTTCCTCTTCGAACGAAAGCTCGCCGTAGAGGAACAGTGAAAGGCTCCTGGATACCGACTCGCAGTTCATAGAAAATCTCCCAACGCAACGCGCATCTTCTGCGTGGCGCGGAACAGGCACGTCTTGGCCGCTTCCTCGCTGGTTCCAACGATCTCGCCGATGCGCCGCAACCGCAGCCCGTGGTAGTGGCGCAACTCGAAAACCATCCGCTCCTTGGCCGTGAGCCCGGCCAGCACCGTCTCGATGCGGTGCATAAGCTCCCGGTTCAGCAGTTGCCGCTGCGGATTGCCCTCCGCCCTGTCCTCCTGAACCATATCCAAGCGGTTGTGGACTCCTTCATCGGTCTCCACCACGGTAGACTCCTCGCGGCGGACCTTGCGCCGTCTGAGGTGATCCAGGCACAGGTTCGTTACGATGCGGTACAGCCAGGTGTGGAAGCTGCAATCGAAGCGGAACAGGTGCAGGTTCTTGTAAACGCGGAGGAATGTCTCCTGGTAGACGTCGCAAGCGTCTTCGTTTGACCGCAGGAGGTTCAGGGCGAGCCGCAGCACCTGGCGGTCGTAGATGCGCACCAGCCGCTCGAAGGCGCTCTTGTCGCCTTTCTGGGCCGCGCGGATCAGGGCCGTTTCGTCGACACCCTGCCCCAGCGCGCTGCTAGCCGGCATGGCATTGCCGTGCACTTCCGGGGCGGCCACCCTCTCAGTAACGCTATCCACCGCTGTCTACTGGAAATTAGACGCGCGGTCAGGAAGAGTGTAACCTGGGGAGCCGATCTGAGGCGAGAGGCCCCCGGAAACGCGGCCATTGCGCCGCGAGGGGCCTCTGGCCACAGGCAGGGGCTGAAGCCCGCCCAATATTCTGATAGCGGCGTTTCCGGCACGGCTAAGGCCGTGCCACGATACGAACCCTGATACAGCCGGCGCTAGCTAAGCCACGCCGGCCGGGGGCAAGCCCCTGTCACGGATGGACTGTAGCGGTGCTCAGGCTGTCCTGGCCCGCTGCATAATCTCCCTGCCGCGCCGCTCCATCTCCTCCGGAGCTACGTCCTCGACGTGCCGGGCCATCATCTACCAGTTGCCCCAGGCATCCCGAACCGCGGCGGTTCGGTCACCGTAGAACTGGTCGGCCGGCGCCATCATTGATTCCGCGCCCTCATCGAGAGCGCGCTGATAGGTGCTATCTACGTCATCCACATAGACATAGAGATTGCCCGGCATCGTGCCGTGCGGCTCGAAAGGCTCGCCGATCATCACCACGGAATCGCCAATCTTGACCTCGGCGTGGACGACGGAGCCGTCCGGACCGGCCAGCCTCATCGTTTCCCGCGCGCCGAACACCCGGCGTATGAAATCGATGAGCCCGGCAGCGTTCTTGACGGTAAGGTGCGGCGTTACGCTCCGATAGCCTTCTGGGATCGGGTTAACAGGCATGGTCCCCCCTTTGTGTGCCTGCATGATATCGCACACAAGGGGCGGGAACGCCTCTCAGGCGTGTTAATAACGCGTGAGGATGCGCCGCAGTGCGCCGCTGCGCTCCGTCCCACTCTCGAAGCTGGCAGCGAGTCAGTTCGCCAGTTCCAGTTCGATCCGCTTGGCGGCCGGGTCCAGGGACGTGATCCGGAAACTCCGAATCTGGCCGGTCTTGGCCGGCTCGCGGAAGCTTGCCGGGGCTTTGCCCTGCTTCCACTTGGCCGCGAGCATCGCGGACAGAGTGATCACGTCGGCTGCCGGCGCCGAAGCCTCGGCTTGCGCTGACTTCTTCGTGTCCTTCGGCAGAACGCAGGTCGCTATGACGCCTTCGCCGACCTCGACGCGGGCTTCGCTGCGGCCCACCTCTATGATGCGGCCCGTGACGGTGTCACCCACCTTGTGCTCGCTGATGTACTCGTCCGCGGAAGTTGGCTGCAACTGCTTGATTCCAAGCCGGATTCTGCGCCGCTCGCGATCGGTTTCGAGCACCACGGCTTTCACCGTCTCGCCCGTCTTGAGGACGTCCTGAGGATGGTCGATGCGCTTCTCGTTGGTGATATCGCCGACGTGGATCATGCCCTCGACGCCTTCGGCAAGCTCCATGAAGGCCCCGAACTTGGCCAGGCTGGTGATCTTTCCTTCGACGACGGCGCCCACGGGGAACTCCTTCACCGCCTTCTCCCAGGGATCGCCGAGCGCCTGCTTGAGGCCCAGGCTGACGCGCCGGTCGGCCGGCTTGACGTTCAGGACCACGACCTCGACCATCTCGCCCGGCTTCACGACGTCCTTCGGCTTCACTCCCTTGCGCGACCAGGTGAGGTCGGAGATGTGGATGAGCCCCTCAAGGCCGGGCTCCAGTTCCACGAACGCGCCGAAGTCGACCACCCGCACCACCTTGCCACGCACGCGCTCGCCGGCGCGGTATTTCTCTTCCACGCCGGACCAGGGATCGGGCTGTAACTGCTTAAGTCCCAGCGAGATACGGCGGCTGTCGCGGTCAATCTTGAGAATCTTGACGTCGAGCTCGTCGCCCACCTTCAGCGCGTCTGCGGGTTTGGTGATGCGGCCGTGTGAAATGTCGCTTACGTGCAGCAGGCCATCAATGCCCCCGAGGTCCACGAACGCCCCGAAATCGGTGAGCGTGCGGACCGTGCCGTGGACCACCGCGCCTTCCTGGAGCGATTCGAAGAACTCCTGCTTCCGCTTCCGCTCCTCCTCTTCGAGCACGGAGCGGCGGTCGACAACGACGTCTTCCTTCTGGGTGTCGAGCTTGATGACGCGGCAGGTGATCTCCTGGCCTACAAGCTGCTCCATCTCGGCCGGGTTCCGGGCGCCGCTGCGGGAGGCTGGCATAAAGGCGCGTACGCCGACATCGACGCTCAGGCCACCTTTGACGGTCGCGGTGACGACGCCTGCTATCGGCGTGCGCTCGTTGAAGGCGCGCTCGAGCGCGCTCCAGTCCTTGGGACGCTCCACCCGGATCTTCGAAAGCTGGTAATAGCCTCCGGCCGTGCGGCCCTTTATCGAGACGAGCAGGCGGTCGCCGACCTGAATGTCCAGCTTGCCCGAGGCGTCGCGGAACTCGGCGGTGTCGATCACGCCTTCGGTCTTTAGTCCGACGTTTACGAACACCCCTTCGTCCGAGATGGCAACCACCGAGCCTTCGAGGCTCTGGCCAGCCTCGGCGTGCCGCTGTGTTTCCTCAAACTCGGAGAGGATGTCGCCGAACGAGGTCTCGCCGGCCGTTGTTTCCGGAGCAGGGCTCACGTGCGATTCGGAATCGCTGGGAAGGATATCTGGGTAATTCATTACGGGGGCTGTGAACCACCATTCTTGCACATCGGAACGCATGTCGCGGAGGCGGGGTGCGGCCGATTGCTGCGGGCTGTCCCGCCCTACTTCGGAATCACCTTGCCCAGGACCGCCGGGCGGCGCGCCCCGGTCGCGGAAGGCAGGTTGGACGGCCGCCGGAGCCATGTTTCCCTGGCCAGAACGGCAAACGCGATGGCTTCCTTGGCATCGGGATCGATACCGTGCGCGGCAGACGAACAAACGGCGGTTTCCGGCAAGAGCGCGGCGATTTCGCCCATCAGCACGGGATTGTGCAGCCCGCCTCCGGAAACAATGAGCTCGTCGACGGCGAACGGGACGAAGCGGCGGATGGCGAGCGCGATGGTGGATGCCGTCAGCGCGGTCGCCGTAGCCGCGAGGTCCGCGAGCGGCAAGCCGGTGGATCTGAGGCGGGCGACGAAGGCTTCGCCATACTGCTCGCGGCCTGCCGATTTCGGCGGGCGGCGGCGGTAGTAGCCGTCCCGCATGAGATCGGCCAGCAGCCGGCGGTCGATGCGGCCCGAAGCGGCGATGCGGCCGCCGCGGTCGAAGCATTGCTTTCCGCCTGTGATCTCGGTGGCGAGCGCATCGATCACCATGTTGCCCGGGCCGGTATCGAAGGCCAGAACGTCTTCCGGGCGCGCGGCCGGTGGAATGGCCGTGATGTTGGCGATGCCCCCGATGTTCAGCGCAACGCGGCCGCGCCGGGGGTGGCGGAACAGCCGGTAGTCGACAAAGGGCACAAGCGGCGCGCCCGTTCCGCCGGCGGCAATATCTCGCGGGCGGAAATCGGCAACGACGGGAATTCCGAGGCGCTCGGCGATGACGGACGGTTCACCGATCTGCAGTGTGCTCGCGATGCGCCTACCGAGCACCGGAGCGGGCGTCCCTTCGTGATAGATCGTCTGCCCATGGCAGCCAATCAGCTCAATGGAGGCGAGCGGTACGCGCTTCAAGCGGCACGTCTCGCGGATTGCGCGCGCGTAGAGTTCGCCCAGCAGGAAGTGCAGGCGCGCGATCTCGCGCGTGTGCGTATTCGCATTTGAGATCCCGAGCAGCGCCTTGCGCACGCTATCGGGGTATGGCGTGGTGTGGAAAGCCAAGGTGCTCACGCCGCGGGCGATATCGACGATAGCAACGTCGATTCCGTCGAGCGACGTGCCGCTCATGACCCCGGCGACTCTCATTGCCGCTTCAGCTCGTCCTGAAGCTCCGCCAGCAGGCGAAGCGCTTCGATTGGCCGGATGTTGTCGAGGTCGACTGCGCGTATGCGGCTTGCGATCTCGTAGTTCACCGGCTCGAACATGGATATCTGCACGGGATGTGCGCGCGCGCCGGGCGTGAGTTCCTCCGTTGCTTCGTGCTCGGTGCGTTCGTGGAAAGCGAGTATTTCGCGCGCGCGCTCCACCACCGCGTTAGGCAGCCCCGCAAGGCGCGCCACCTCGATGCCGTAGCTGCGGTCGGCCGCGCCCGGCTCCACCTTCCGCAGGAACATGATGCGGTCGCCCGATTCCTTCACCGAGACGCGCAGGTTGCGAACGCCTTTGAGCTGTTCGGCGAGTTCGGTCAGCTCGTGGTAGTGCGTGGCGAACAGCGTTTTCGCGCGAATGTGCTCGTGTATGTGCTCAACGACGGCCCAGGCGAGCGCGAGCCCGTCGTATGTCGCGGTGCCGCGTCCGATCTCGTCGAGAATGATGAGCGATCGCGGCGTAGCTGTGTTGAGGATAACCGCCGTCTCGGTCATCTCAACCATGAACGTGGAGCGCCCGCGTGCGAGATTGTCGCTGGCGCCGATGCGCGTGAATACGCGATCGATGATGGGCAGCGCGGCCGAATCCGCCGGCACGAAAGACCCCGCCTGCGCGAGTATCGCGATGAGCGCGGCCTGGCGGAGATACGTGGATTTGCCGCCCATGTTTGGGCCGGTGATAATCGCGATGAACTCGCCGCTGCTGTCCAGATGGAGGTCGTTGGGGATGAAGCGTTCGGCATCGCGCTCGGCAAGGCGCTCGATGACAGGGTGGCGCCCGCCCACGATGCGCAGTTCTCCCCCCTCGGGGAAGCACGGGCGCGTGTAGCGCTGCTCGGCGGCGACTTCCGCGAGCGCGGCCAATACGTCGAGCTCGGCTACGGCCGCCGCGGTGGCGCGGATGGCCGCAGCCTGCGATGCCGCGAACGCGCGCAGCTCCGCGAAAAGGGTTTTCTCGATGTCGAGTATCTTCTCCTCGGCCGCGAGAATCTTGGCTTCGAGTTCCTTCAGCTCCGGCGTGGTGAAGCGCTCGGCGTTGACGAGGGTCTGTTTGCGGTCGTAATCCGGCGGAACAAGGTGCAGGTTGGCCTTCGAGACCTCGATGTAGTAGCCGAAGACGTTGTTGAACCGGACCTTGAGAGATGCGATGCCGGTGCGGTCGCGCTCGCGCGTCTCCACCTGCGCTATGTATTGCTTCGAGTTGCGGCTGATGTCGCGCAACTCGTCCAGTTCAGGCGAGCAGCCGTCGCGGATCGCGCCGCCATCGGCGATATTAGCGGGCGGGTTGTCCGAGATGACTGAAAGGATGCGGTCCCGCAGAACAGGCAGATCGTCCAGGCGCGCGCTCAGCTCAGCGAGCCTGGCGCTTGCGCGCGAGCCGAGCGCCTGCCTGGCTTCCGGCAGCTTCGCGAGCGAGCTGCCGAGCGCGAGCATCTCGCGCGGCCCCGCGGTGCCCAGCGTGATCTTGGCAAGCAGGCGTTCGAGGTCGAGCACCTCGCGCAGGTGCTTGCGCACCTCGCTGCGCACGATGGTCTCGCGCAGCAGCTCGGAGACGGCGTCAAGGCGCGCCTCGATCTCGGCGCGGTCTAGCGACGGCCGCAGCAGACGCGCGCGGAGGAGCCGCGCCCCCATCCCCGAGAGAGTGCGGTCGATGACGCCCCCGACCGTCGCGTCCGTATCGATGCGGCCGCCCGTAGCGAACAGCC
>JBLNBX010000155.1:0-4483 GCA_050260275.1 bacterium | reverse complement strand
AAGACCGGATCGCGCCGGAACTTCACGTTGTTGAGCTTGCCGTTCAATGCGTTGTGTAGCAGCGCGCGCGTGTGCTGAATGGAGAAGCGCTTGCCGACGCCGAACGGTCCGCCGGTCCAGCCGGTGTTAACCAGCCAGCATCTGGCGCCGTGCTTCAGGATCTTCGACTTCAGCATCTCGGCGTACTTGTACGGGTGGTGCACCATGAATACGCCGCCGAAACACGGGCTGAAGGTGAGTTCGGGCTCGATTCCGAGGCCGATCTCCGTTCCGGCAATCTTGCTCGTGTAGCCGGAGATGAAATGGTACGTGGCCTGGTCCGGGTTCAACCGCGAGATTGGCGGCATGACGCCGGTTGCGTCGCAGGTGAGGAAGATGACGTTCTTCGGATGTCCCGCCCGCTTCGGAGGCCAGTAGTTATCGATGTACGACAGCGGATAGGCGGCGCGCGTGTTCTCGGTGATGCTCTGGTCGTTCAGATCGAGCATGCGGGAGACGGGATCGTACGCCACGTTTTCGAGAATAGTGCCGAACTTTTTAGTGCAGGCGTAGATCTGTGGCTCCGCATCTTCCGACAGCCGTATCACCTTGGCATAGCAGCCGTCCTCGAAGTTGAAGACGCCGTTCTCGCTCCAGCCGTGCTCGTCGTCGCCGATGAGGTGGCGCGAAGGTTCCGCCGAGAGCGTCGTCTTCCCGGTGCCAGAGAGCCCGAAGAAGATGGCCACGTCGTCTTCGTCGCCCACGTTCGCCGAGCAGTGCATGGGCAGCACGCCGTTGAGCGGGAGCAGGTAATTGAGCACTGTGAAAACGGTCTTCTTGATCTCGCCGCCGTAGGCGGTGTTGCCGATGATTGCCAGCCGCTCGGCGAAATTAGCGATGATGAACGTCTCGCTGCGGGTGCTGTCGACGATGGGTGAGCCCTTGAAGCCCGGCGCGCAGATGATGGTGAACTCGGGCACGTGCCGCGACATCTCCTCTCGGCTGCGGGGCTTTGAGAACAGGGTGCGCGCGAACAGCGCGTGAGACGCGTACTCGGTGATGACCCGGATGGCGAGGCGCTCCTCTTCATCCGAGCCCGCGAACAGGTCCTGGACGAAAATGTCGCGCCCTTGCAGGTAGCCCTGGAGGCGCGTCGCGAGCACGCTGAACTTGTCCGGGCTGAAGGGGCGGTTGTACTGGCCCCACCAGATGTTCTCGCCCGTGGTCTGCTCCTGGACGATGAACTTGTCGGCGGCGGCGCGCGCCGTATGCTTGCCGGTGTGGACGATGAATGGCCCGCCTTCGGCCATGACGCCTTCACCGCGGAAGATCGCTTCCTCGTACAGCGCCGGCGTGGTCAGGTTCCAATAGACGCGGTGCGGATTGGTCAGGCCATGGTTCAGGATGCCAAACCGGCTCGCGTTCTCGGAGGCTATCTTAGCCGCGGGAGAGGGTATGTCGAGATATAGGTTCATTGGCGCGCCCTCTTACATCCAATCCCGGACCAGCTTGCGGTCGGCCAGGTACAGCTCGTTCGGAGAGTTTGGATCGAGCGCCCACTTGATGCGCTCTATCCCTTCAGTTATTTCCTTGATGGTGCCGCAGTAGCTCAGGCGGAGGTGCCCCTCGAAGCCGAAATCCTTGCCCGGCACCGTCACCACGCGGACCTTGTCCAGCAGGAACCTGGAAAGCTTCTGCGAATCCTTCTCGTATGCGCTGAAATCCGGGAAGCAGTAGAAGGTGCCGCCCGGCTTGGTGACCTTGATTCCGGTGAAGGCCTTGAGGCGCTCCATCATGACGTTGCGGTTGTTCTGCAGCGTCATTCGCAGGCTCTGGATGGAGGACTGCACGCCGTTCAGCGCGCCCACCGCGGCCCACTGCGAGGGCGCCGACGGACCAGATGTCTGCTGCGACTGAATGTTGGTCATCGCGGCGATCACCGTCGGGTTCCCAACCGCCCAGCCGATGCGGAAGCCGGTCATTGCGTACATCTTGGACACGCAGTTGATAACGACCAGCTTTGATGACTCCAGCGGCTTGCGGGCCCAGTTATAGCAGTTAGTCGGGTTGCGGCCGTCGAAGATTAGCCGGTTGTAAGTGTCGTCCATGATCAGCCAGATGTCTCTCTTCTCGCACAGTTCGACTATCTGGCCTATGAACTCGTCGGAGTAGACGACGCCAGACGGGTTGTTAGGGCTGTTCAGGATAATCGCCTTCGTGTACGATCCGATGACTTCCTCGATTTCCTTCACCGTGGGGTGGAACGAGCCGTCTTCGGGGACCACCGGGATCGGCACGCCGCCGGCCAGCTTCACCATCTCGGGGTATGAAACCCAGTACGGAGCGGGGAAGATCACCTCGTCCTTGGGCTCGAGAATGGCGTACAGAAGCACCATGATCGCCTGCTTGGCGCCGTTCGAGATGATGACGTTCTCCGGAGTCACTACCCGGTCGTAGTTCTCTTCCGTGTAGCGGATCACCGCCTTCTTGAGCGCGGGAATGCCGTCGGCCGGCGTGTACCGCACCTCGCCGGTGTTCAGCAGAGCTGTGCAGTTGATAATCGCATCAATAGGCACCTTGCTCTTCGGCTCACCGCCGCCGAGATGAATGACCGGTTCACCCTTATCCCTCAGGCGTGCGGCTGTTTCGTTCAGCTTGAGGGTGGGCGATTCACAAATAGATCGAGCGAGTTGACTGATCACTTTGACTCCTGCGTCACCATACACCTATAGATTGACCCTGCGCATATACTACGAGCCGGGAGAGCGCAACCGGGTATTGGTTTGAGTATAAGCTATGCGAGAGCGGCCTGCGCAAAGATTAAGTAAGATTCATTCCGCAACTCGTCGCTGCAAAGGCTTCACACGTCTGGGCAAGCGCAAAACTGCGTTCCGCGGCGGGCGCGCGACGGTACTATTTTCATGATCAGGATACGTCTGGAACCGCTCGGACGCACTCTGGAGCTGGCGCCCGGAGCCGCGCTCAAAGACGCCCTGTTTGCGGAGGGCGTCGAGTTCCCGTGCGGGGGGCGGGGCAAGTGCCGGCGGTGCCGCGTGCGGGTGATCTCGGGGGATATCGGTCCCTCCGAAGCGGATTTGCGGCTGCTCGGGAGCGAAGAGATCGCCGCCGGGTGGCGGCTCGCCTGCCACGCACGGGCTTGGCGGGACGCAACTATCGAGATCGCGCAGTGGGAATCGCCTGTCCTGGCGGGCGATCGCGCGTTCGAGTTCACGCCGCGCGAAGGCTTCGGCATCGCGGTTGATGTGGGCACCACAACGCTTGTCGCGCAGCTCGTCGAGCTTTCGACGGGCCGCGTCGCCGCCGTGAACACTGCGCTGAACCCGCAAGCCGTGCACGGGGCCGACGTCATGACACGCATCGAATATGCGGTGCGAGATGGCGGCGGGCCCGAATTGGCGCGGCTGATCCGCGACCGCATCGGCAGGATGGTGGCGGAACTCACGCCCGCCGGGGCCCGCGTGGAACGCATCACGCTAGCGGGCAACACGGTGATGCACCACCTGTTTTGTGGGATCGATGTCGAGCCCCTGGCGCACGTGCCTTTCGAGCCCGCCTGCGACGGCCTGATAGAGTTCGACGCGCGCGAACTCGGCTGGGAATCAGCCGCGCGCGTCAGCTTCCTGCCATGTCTGGGCGGATTTGTCGGGAGCGATATTCTCGCTGGCATCCTTGGGGCCAGTGTAGACCGCAGCGATGCGCTCGTGGGTCTGATCGACCTGGGTACGAACGGGGAGATCCTGTTCGGCAGCCGCGAGCGCATGATATGCGCCTCCGCAGCGGCCGGCCCGGCGTTCGAGGGCGGGAGGATCTCCTCGGGCATGCGCGCAGCCACGGGCGCGATCGCCGAAGTCTCCATCGAAGACGGGTCGCTGCGCTGCGGCGTGATCGGCGGAGGTGGGCCACGCGGCATCTGCGGAAGCGGGCTGGTGGACGCGGCTGCTGCCGCGCTCGAACTGGGCCGTCTGGAAGCCAGCGGGCGGCTGCGCGGCGGACCGCTGGAGTTGGCCGGCACGGTCGCGCTCACGCAGCGGGACATCCGCGAACTGCAGTTGGCGAAGGCAGCGGTGGCGGCGGGAATCAGGATTGTGCTCGAACGTCTGGGCGCGGCGGCAGGCGACGTGCGAAAGGTGCACCTGGCCGGGGCGTTCGGGAACTACGTCAACCGCGCAAGCGCGCGCCGCATCGGGCTGTTCGAATTTCCAGAAGAGAAAGTGGAGCCAGCCGGCAACACATCGCTGCTCGGCGCGAAGATGGCGCTTTTCTCAGAGGACCTGACGTTCGCCGCGCTCCGGGCGCGGGTGGAGCATATCGGCCTCGCCTCCGACCCAGGCTTCCAGGATGCCTTCGTGAGCGAGATGCCGTTCCGCGTTTAGCCCGCGTGCGCGCCCGCGAGGCGCGGTTCGCGTTCAATCGCCGCTCTGCGCCTGCTGCGCAGCGGCGGCTTTGCCTTTCTCGATGGCCGGGAGAGCCGGCCGCCAACTGC
>JBLNBX010000154.1:0-7308 GCA_050260275.1 bacterium | reverse complement strand
GGGACGTGTGGCTGAGGCCGGAACTGGCGTACCTCGCGATCGCCGACGATGCGGCGGAGCGGATCAAGGCGCTCGTCGGGGAAGACAGGATGATCAAGGTGGCGAGCGCGGGCGGGAAATCCATATTCGCGAACCAACCGGTGCAAAAGGCGGAGCCTGGCCTGCGTGAAGAAACGCTGCGGCGGGGAGCGCTGGGCGCGGGCTAGATGCCGGCGAGTTTTCGGCCCTGCACTGCGAACCCCTGCGGGTTGTTAATTCGCGCGGAATCGCGTAGGGTTGGAGTGATCCGTATGCGCCGAGTTCTGCTGATAGCCGTGGTGTTGGCTGCGTCCGGCCTGGCCGGACCTCCCGCCGACCCGAACTTCACCGGCGCATGGAGGCTCGACAGCGATTCGAGCGACCTCGCCGGAATGTCGCCGGCGCCTGTCGAGCTCATTCGCATCAAGCATGAAGGGCAGGCCATCTGGTGCGAGTGCCGCCCGGACTGGGGCGAGTGGACGTTCACGCTCGACAGCAAGGAAGCGCGCATTCGCTCCGGCCAGCTCACGCTCAGCACCATCGCCAAGTGGGAAGGCGACGCGGTTCTGGTGAACACCATCGTCTACGGCCAGTCGGGCAGCTACACCCAGGCGGACCGGTGGAAGCTTTCGCGCGATGGCCTCAGGCTGACCGTCCGGAGGGAGATCATCCGGCCCAACTCGCCGGTGCGCGAAGCGCTGCTTGTTTACGACCGCGACGACGCCCCCGTGCCTGCTCCCAAGATCGAAGTTGCCGACGCGAATCCCGCTCCGCGTCCCGCCGAGTATCGCTTGGATCCCGGCACGCGCATTCCGCTCACGCTCCTCAATCGCGTGAGCACGAAGCAGTCCGCCGCGGGCGACCGAATCTATCTCGAGACCGCGTTTCCGATAGTCACGCAAGGGCGCATGGTGATACCGCCCGGAAGCTATGTAGCAGGGACGCTGACGACGGTGAAGCGGCCGGGCCGGCTGAAAGGCCGGGGCGAGATATATCTGCGCTTCGACTCCATCACATTGCCGAACGGCGTCACGCGCGACTTTCGCGCGCGTGCGGGCTCGGCCGATGCGGACATGCAAGGCGAACTGGATCGCTCCGAAGGCAAGATCCGCGGCGAGACCAGCCGCATGGATGACGCGCGCGATATCGGCGAGGGCGCAGCCACCGGGGCCACCGTGGGCGCCATCGCAGGAGCCGCGGCGGGCCGTCCCGGGCTGGGGACGGCGGCCGGAGCCGCTGCCGGAGCGGCCGCAGGCGTCATGTCCGTGCTGCTGACACACGGCCCCGACATAGTGCTGGCTCGCGGCACAATGATCGAGATGGTGCTGGACCGGCCGCTTGTGTTCGCTGAATCAGAACTGCCGAGATGAGCCGGGTCCTGTTTGCCGGTGGTGTTCGCGGGAGACCCGTTCTTGATTAAGCTTCGCGCCGAATTGTTCAAAGACTGCCGCCGGGTGGGCGTCGCCGTTTCGGGCGGAGCCGATTCCGTGTGCCTGCTCCACCTCATGCTCGAACTGCCAGGGCTCGATATGACCGTTCTCCATCTCAACCACATGGCGCGCGGGGCAGAATCGGATGCCGACGCGGCGTTTGTCCGCGACCTGGCCGCGCGTCTCGGCCTGCCGCTCGAGTACCGCGAGCAGCGCATTCCGGCAGACGACAACTTCGAGCAGGCCGCCCGCCGCGTTCGTAAGGCTTTCTTCTTGGACTGCCTGAAGCGACTCCAGCTCGACTGCATCGCGACCGGCCACACGCTCTCAGACCAGGCAGAGACAGTCCTGTTCCGGTTTCTGAGGGGCGCGGGGACCGCCGGGCTTGCGGGGATCCTGCCGGTGACCGCCGAGGGCATAGTCCGCCCCATGCTTCACCTCACGCGTGCGGAAATTGTCGACTGGCTGCGCGCCCGCGGCATCGCCTGGCGGGAGGACTCCACCAATCGCGAAGTGCGCTTCGCGCGCAACCGCATCCGGCACGAGTTGCTTCCCGCGCTCATGCGCGACTGGAACCCGCGGCTGCCGGAGATGCTGGCCCGCACCGCCGCCCTGGCCCGGGACGAGGAGGCCTACTGGGAAACGGTTGTGGCGCCGCTGGCGGCCGAGCGCCTCGTTCACCGGCCGCCTGCCGTCTTTCTGCGGGCCGATTCACTCACGGACCTGCCGCGGGCGGTGGCGCGGCGCCTGGCCCGGCGAGCCCTGGCGGCCGCGAAGGGCGACCTTGCCTCCATCGATCTCGCGCATGTAGAGGCGTTTCTGCATCTTGCCGAAGCTCCCTCGGGCGCCGGCCGGTTCCAAGCGCCGGGGCTGGACGTGGTCCGCTCATTCGAGTGGATCCGGATCGCTCCTCCCGCCGCTGCCGGCGAGGCTAACTATCGCGTGAGACTGGAGATCCCGGGCCGGGTCACAATTCCGGGCACGGCTGCATCCCTGGTATTTGAGCTTTCGCAGCGCCCGGAACGCGAGCAGGTTCAGGAAGCGGAGGGGAAATACCGGTATAATAAGGTGGTTAGCGCCTTGGACTGGGGACGGATCGCCGGAGCACCGGAACTACGGAACTGGAGGCCGGGTGATCGATATCGACCCGTTGGATACCCCTGCGACACAAAGCTCAAAACACTTTTCCAACACGCGCGGATTCCCGTTTGGGAACGCCGGCGCTGGCCGGTTATTGTCTGTGGAGAGGAGATCGCATGGGCGGGGAGGTTCGGCCCAGCGGCCGATTGTGCAGCTACCCCTGATACTCGCACCGTGCTGAAAGTGCGGCAGATTGGATCTCTTTCTGAATTCTGAAGTCGTTGATCCAAGGATGAGCGTCTAATTATATGAGCGGCGCGCGTCGAGGGTGTGCCCTGCGGCGCTGGAGCTGGCAGCATGAATTCTAACGTCAAGACGGCAATCTTTTGGGTGGTCCTGATCATGGTCGTCATCCTTCTGTGGACCGTGGTCAAGCAGGGCCAGAGAAAGACTGAGCGAACGCTCACTTTCTCCGAGTTCGTCAGTGCCGTGCAGGAAGGCAAGGTCAAGAAGGTGACCATCACGGACCAGGAGGTCCGCGGCACGTACCGGGAGGAGAACATCGGGCTCCGCACGACTCTCCCCGCGAACTACCCGCAAATCTACGACCTGCTCCGCGCCAGCAACGTGGACATGGATATCAAGCAACCGAGTTCCGGGAACCTGGTCTCGATTGTGGTTCAGGCAATACCCTTCGTGTTGCTTCTGGCGTTCTGGATATTCATGGTCCGGCAGATGCAAAGCGGCGGAAACAAAGCCCTTAGTTTCGGAAAAAGCAGGGCCAGACTGCACTCGTCGCAGCAGAAAAAGGTGACCTTCAAGGACGTGGCCGGCGTGGACGAGGCCAAGGAGGAACTGCAGGAAATTATCGAGTTCCTGCGGGAGCCTCAGAAGTTTCAGAAGCTTGGCGGCCGAATTCCGAAGGGCGTGCTGCTGATCGGGCCTCCGGGCACCGGCAAGACCCTGCTCGCGCGTGCGATCGCCGGCGAGGCGAATGTGCCGTTCTTCTCGATCTCCGGCTCGGATTTTGTGGAGATGTTCGTCGGCGTAGGCGCCAGCCGTGTCCGCGACTTGTTCGAGCAGGGCAAGAAGAACGCCCCGTGCATCATCTTCATCGACGAGATCGACGCCGTCGGACGGCACCGCGGCGCGGGCCTCGGCGGCGGCCACGACGAGCGCGAACAGACTCTGAATCAGCTGCTCGTGGAGATGGACGGTTTCGAGTCAAACGAGGGCGTCATCCTCGTGGCGGCCACGAACCGACCTGACGTGCTCGACCCGGCGCTGCTCCGCCCGGGCCGTTTCGACCGCCGCGTGGTGGTAGGCCGCCCGGACGTGAAGGGCCGCGAGGCCATACTTCGCGTGCATACGAAGAAAGTCCCCATCTCGGACGACGTCGATCTGCTGGTCCTAGCCCGTGGGACTCCCGGTTTCGCCGGCGCGGACCTTGCGAATCTTGTCAACGAAGCCGCGCTGATCGCCGCCCGCCAGAACCGCAAGGTGGTGGCGATGACGGACTTCGAGATCGCCAAGGATAAGGTGCTGATGGGTGTGGAGCGCAAGTCGCTCATCATCAGCGAGGAAGAGAAGCGCAATACGGCCTATCACGAGGCCGGCCATGCGCTGGTACTCGCGCTGCTTCCCAACGCCGATCCGGTACACAAGGTGACCATCATCCCGCGCGGGATGGCACTCGGCGTCACCATGCAGCTTCCCGAAGACGACAAGCACTCGTACACGAAGTCGTACCTCGAGACGCAGCTCGCCGGGCTGATGGGCGGGCGCATCGCCGAGGAAATCTTCATGAAGCACATGACCACCGGTGCGGGCAACGACATCGAGCGCGCCACCGAACTGGCCCGCAAGATGGTCTGCGAGTGGGGCATGAGCGACCTCGGCCCGCTCAGTTTCGGCAAGAAGGAAGAGCAGATCTTCCTCGGCCGCGAGATCGCGCAGCACCGGGACTACAGCGAGGCCACGGCCATCCGCATCGACGAGGAGGTGCGGCGCATCGTCGGCCGCGCCTACGACAGCGCCCGCAGCATCATTGAAGAACGCTCCGACGCGCTGGTGCGCATCGCCGAGGCGCTGCTCGAGCGCGAAGTGCTGGACGGCGAGGAGATCCACAAGCTCATCCAGGGTGGAACGCTCGCGCCGCTGCACCCGGCAGGGCCGCCGCCTGACCAGGGCCAGACGCAGCAGGTGCTGCGTCCCGAGGGCGGCCGCCGCGTGCCGGGCCTGATCGAAGGGGACAGGCCGCAGCCCGCGTGAGCAATTCTGCGAAGGGGAACGGCGCGATCCCGCCGTTCTCCCTTTACCTGTTCGATGTAGACGGAACTCTGCTCGACTCCGCGGAAGACATCTGCGGAGCCGTCATAGAGGCGCTCAACGGCACCGCCTGCCTGCCTGCGACTCCGGAGGCGCTGAAGCGCTTCGTCGGCCTCCATCTGATCGACACGTTCCTTGCGTTTCTTCCCGGCGCGACGCCGGAGCAGCTTGATGCGCTCATCGCGAAGTACCGCGCCGTGTATCCCGCGCGCGGGCACAAGCGCACACGGCCATATGCGGGAGTGGCGGAGGCGCTCGCGGCCCTGCCCGGCCGGAAATCCACCGCGACGACGAAGGCTTCCTCAACCACGCGCGCGATCCTCGAGCAGTTCGGATTGCTGCCGTACTTCGATCACGTCCAGGGCACGGATGGTTTCCCGTACAAGCCCGCTCCGGATGTGGTTCTGAAGTCCGTCGAGCTGTTCAAAGTCCGTCCCGAGGACGTGCTTTTCGTGGGCGATTCCGCGCCCGACATGGAGGCCGGCCGCCGGGCGGGCGTCAGGACTGCCGCGGTCACCTACGGCTACGGCGACCACGCGGAGATGCGCCGCTGGGAACCCGACTACTGGATAGACGACCTGAGGCAATTGCTGCCCCGGCGTGACAATGCCGGGGCCGTGCCCGGCCGGTTAGCACGCCTCCGCTATCCAGATCTGAATGCATGAACGGCCGCTCTCATTTGGGCGAGCCGGCGCCCATCGGCCGGAATGTAAACTTACGCGGCCGCGTCGAACCGAGCTTGGACTTGATCTCTCCGGCCTATGAAGCCGATGTCGTTTGCGTGACGAGCACGGACGTGCAGTGGGCGCACCGCCGCGCCTGTACCGGGATCTCGCTCAGGCACTCCGGGCACTGCTTCGTCGCCGGCGCGGCAGGAGCTTCGGGCTTCTTCCTCATTGAGGCGAGCTTGTTCATGGGGACGACGACGAACACGTAGACAGCCGCTCCGACAAGCACGAACGACAGGACGGCGTTGATGAAGTCGCCGTATAGAAAGCTGCTGTTGTTGATGGTGAATGTCAGCCCCGAAAAATCGGGCTCGCCGGCGATGGCCGCGATCAGCGGCGTGAGGAGATCCTTCACGAGCGCGGTGACCACCCCGCCGAATGCCGCGCCCATCACGACGGCGACGGCCAAATCTACTACATTTCCCCGGAACAGGAATTCCCTAAACCCTTTCAACACCACGCACCTCCGATGGGATGAGAGTAGCTGAAGCCTGCCCGGAGCGCAAGCGGGCAGCCGCCTTGACAGTTTGGCTCGCTGCCGGCGGGCATGGCTGGCACGAGGGCGGCTATGCGCATTTGGCTGTAGTGGCGGGGGCGGCGCCGGCTGGGGCAGCGCCGGCCGATTCGCCTTCGAGCAATCCTCTGAAGACGGCCTCGTACTGACGCCAGGCGCCTTCCATGCCGTAGCGCCGCGCGGCACGGTGCGCCGCCTCGCCGATCGCCCCTATGCGCGGCTCGCGCGCGAGCGCGATCATCGCCTTCGCCAGTCCTGAGGCGTCGCCCGGCTCGGCGTAGAAGCCGAACTCGCCTTCGGGCGCAACCGCCTCGACACCCTCCAGCCGTGTCGAGACGATGGGCAGGCCGGCCGCCATCGCTTCCAGCACGGCCAGCGGCAGTCCCTCGCTCAGCGACGACAGCGCGAAGACGTCCAGGCTGGAAAGAAACTGCGCCGTCGCGTTGCTGAAACCGTGCAGCACCACGCGGTCCCACAGGCCGTAGGCGGCCACGAGCGAGGCAACGCGCGGTTTTTCGGGGCCGTCGCCGACGATGTGCAGCTCGGCGTTGGGTACGGCGGCCGCAACCTCGGCGAAGGCGGACACGAGCGTGGCGTGATCCTTCACCGGAACCATGCGGCCCACGGTGCCGATGCGGAAGCGCGAGCGGCAGGAGCCGGGGCGGGCGCGCATGGCGGCGAACCGGTCGAAATCGATGCCGTTGGTGATGACGCGGGCCTTGTGCTCGGGCACGCCGCCGAAGGAGACGAACTCGCGGCGGAGGTCGTCGGAGACGAAGACCACGGCGCCGGTCCAGCGCATTACGGAGCGGAAGAGGCGCTCGCGGCGGCTATCCCACTGGCGGCCGCCGAAGCCGTGGCGGGTGTTGACGACGACGGGCACGCCGGCCAGGCGCGCGGCGGCGGCGCCGTAGTGGTGCACGACGGCGTTGTGCGTGTGCAGGACATCGATACGGCCGCGGCGGAGTATTCTGGCGAGCTTCAGGAGCGTGAGCGGCGAAAACCCGGGCTTCTTGTCGAGGGCGGCGACCTCGATGCCGGACTCGCGGGCCTCGTCCGCGAGCGCGCCTTCGTGGGTGAGGCAGCAGATTGCGGCCTCGTGGCCGGCCGCGCGCTGCTGCCGCGCCAGACCGATCGCCAACCGCTCCAGGCCGCCGTAATCGAGATTCGCAACAAGCTGAAGTATGCGCATCAGAAAACGTCCGTGGCT
>JBLNBX010000153.1:0-6377 GCA_050260275.1 bacterium | reverse complement strand
CGCAGAAGAACGCTGACACGGCCACAGCTCCCGTCGCAGCGATCAGCGCGACGTTCACAGCCGAACCCGTCGAGGACACGCTGGCCTTTTGGTTTGAAGAACTCGGACTGGAGTGCCGCGTCGAGTTCGCCCCCTACAACCAGGTCTTCCAGCAGTTGCTGGACCCTGCAAGCCTGCTCGCCACGAACGCGAACGGAGTGAATATCCTCCTGATCCGTTTCGACGACTGGGCTAACAGCGGTGGCGAGATGCGGCTGGAGGAAGCCGCACAGCAGTTCGTGACGGGACTCAGGGCGGCGGTGGCGCGCTGGCGCTCGCCCGTGATCGTGGCGCTGTGCCCGTGCTCTCCGGCCTTTACGGCCGTCGCGGGGCGCGCGGCAGCGGCGGAGCGCGTGCGCCAGATGCTCGCTTCGGCTGTTTCGGAGCTGACCAGCGTCCACATGATCACGCCGGAGGAACTGGCCGCGCTGTATCCGGTGGCGGAGTTTCACGACCCCCACGGCGACGAGCTGGGCCGCGTGCCATACACGCCCGCGTTTTTTGCGGCGCTGGGAACGATGGTGGCGCGCAAGATCGATGCGCTGCGGCGGCCGCCGCACAAGGTGATCGTGCTCGACGCTGACTACACGCTGTGGAAGGGCGTGTGCGCCGAGGACGGCCCGCGGGGCATCATCGTTGACGACGACCGGCGCGAGCTGCAGGAGTTCATGCTGCGCCAGCGCGACTCGGGGATGCTGCTCGCGCTGGCGAGCAAGAACGAGGACGACGATGTCGTCGAGACGTTCCGCGCGAATCCTGAGATGCCGCTGCGACTCGAACATTTCGTCGCCCGCCGCGTTAACTGGCAGCCGAAGTCGGCCAACCTGGTTTCGTTGTCGGAAGAGCTCGGGCTGGCGCTCGACAGCTTCATATTCGTGGACGACAACGAGACGGAGGTCGCGGAGGTGCAGGCGCATTGCCCGGACGTGCTTGCTCTCACGGTTCCCAAGGAAAACGCCGGGCGCTTTCTGAACCACGTCTGGGCTTTCGATCACCTGAAGATCACGCAGGAAGACCGTGAGCGCAGCGCGATGTACGCGCAGAACCTGGAGCGCTCGCGGCTGGAGAAACAGACGCCGTCGCTGGCGGATTTCCTGACGGCGCTGCGGCTCGAGATCACGATACGCCCGCCGCAAGACAGCGAACTGGCGCGCGTCGCGCAGCTCACGCAGCGGACCAACCAGATGAACTTCAGCACCGTGCGGCGGTCGGAGCTGGACATCCGCGACCTGCTGCGCAGCGGCGCGGCGGAGTGCCTCACGGTACACCTGAGCGACCGTTTCGGAAGCTACGGGCTGGTGGGCGCGATGCTGTTCGCGGCGCGCGGGGGGGCGCTGGCGGTAGATACGTTTCTGTTGAGCTGCCGGGCGCTCGGAAAAGGCGTCGAGCACCGGATGCTGGCGCGGCTGGGACAGATCGCTGGTGAGCGCGGCCTGGAGTCCGTGGAGGCGCGCTTCGTGCAGTCCGCCCGGAACAAGCCGGCGTACAACTTTCTGCGGGCCGTCGAGCCGCGCGAGGAGAAGCCGTTCGAAGGCGGCGTGCTGTTCGTTTTCCCGGCGAAATCCATCCAGGACCTGAGCTACAAGCCCGCCGGACCCGCGAAGGCAGCGCCGCGCGCCGATGATAAAGCGGCTGCGCGGAGCGCCGCGCCGCGGCGCGACGTCGATTACCACCGGATAGCGACGGAGCTGTGGCGTCCGGACGTGATACTGGAGCGCGTGAGAGAGCGGCGCGAGGCGGCGGCGCCGCACAGGAAAGCGAACGGAGCTCCGCGGACGGACCTGGAGCGGGAACTGGTTGCGTTGTGGGCGGAGTTGCTCGCCGTGCCTTCCGTGGGGATTCACGACAACTTCTTCGACCTGGGCGGGCACTCGCTGCTCGCGGTGCAGCTCATGTCGCGCGTGCGGCAGGCCTATAACGTGGATCTGTCGCTGGAGCTGGTTTACAGCGGCGCGTTCACGGTGGAGGCGCTGGCGCGGGCCATCGAGCTGGCGCAGATAAAAGAGGCGGGCGCGGACCACTACAAAGATCTCATCGCCGAGATCGAATCGCTCTCCGACGAAGAGGTGCAGGCGCTGCTTGCCCGGGAGCAGGACGCCTCAGGCAACTGATGCGCATCCTACTCGCCGCCAACGCTTCCTATGTGCCGCCTCGCGGCGGCGCTACGCGCAGCAACATCGTATGGCTGGAGACGCTGGCGGAGCGCGGGCACGAGTGCCGTGTGATAGCTGCCCTGCTGCCGCGCGACGCCGAAAGCGTAAAGCAGCTCCGCGACGAGCAGGTGGACACCGAACTGCTCGAGGCAGGGCCGGGTTGGGAAGCCGTGCGGCGCGGAAAACTGACGGTGTTCTCCGCAGCGGATCCCGCGCGCCGGAATGAGCTGCTGGCCCGGCAAGTACGCGAGTTCCAGCCGGATTGGGTGCTGGTGTCTTCCGAGGACGTCGGGCAGGTGCTGCTGGGCGAGGCGTCGCGGCTCGCGCCGGGGCGCGTGGTTTTCCTGGCGCATACCCCGCAGTTTCTGCCATTCGGTCCCGAAAGCTGGAGCCCGAATGCGCCGGGAACGGAAGCCGCGCGCCGTGCGGCAGGCGTGGTGGTGATTGGCCATCACATGGCGGGGTACGTCGAACGGCACCTCGGACGCGTGGCTGAGGTGATTCACCCGCCGATCTACGGCGCGGGTCCGTGGAGAAACCTGGCGCGCTTCGGCGAAGGGCTGGTGACGATAGTCAATCCGTGCGCGGTGAAGGGCGCGCCGATTTTTCTGGAGGTCGCGCGGCGCATGCCGGATGTGGCCTTCGGCGCGCTGCCGGGATGGGGAACGACGGCCGCGGATATGCGCGCGCTCGAAGCGCTGCCCAATGTCACGATCCTGCCGAATACGAAAAACATTGAGGATACGCTCGCGCGCACCACAGTGCTCTTTATGCCGTCGCTGTGGTACGAGGGCTTCGGGCTGATCGCGATGGAGGCGCTGCTGCGCGGGATTCCCGTGGTGGCGAGCGATTCGGGCGGGCTTGTGGAGGCGAAGAAGGGCACCGGATTCGTGATTCCGGTGAGTCCTGTGGAGCGCTACGAGCCTGTTTACGACGAACGCGGATTGCCGCGGATGGTCGCGCCGGAGCAGGACCCGGAGCCGTGGGTGGAGGCCCTGCGCAAGCTGACGAGCGATCGCGAGGCGTACGAGGCTGAGTCGCAGCGTTCGCGCATCGCGGCGGAGAAGTTTGTGGGATCGGTTGACGCCGGCGCGATGGAGCGATGGCTTAGCGAGCTCACGCCGGGACGTCGGCTCAAGGTGCTGCTGGCGCACAACTCGCTGTACTATCCGGCGCATGGGGGCGGCGACCGTTCGAACCGGCTGCTGATGGAGGCGCTGGCCGAGCGCGGCCATGCCTGCCGCGTTGTGGCGCGCCTGGGCAGCTTCGGAGCGGAAGCGCACGAGCAGTACCTGGGCGAGCTCGCCCGCCGCGGCGTGGAGACGGAATCGCGCGAGTCCGGTGTGGTGACGTTCCGGCTTAACGGCGTAGAAGCGCACGTGCTCACGATGAACACGGCGCTGCGCGCGTACTTCCTGGGGCAGGTGCAGGAGTTCGCGCCCGACGTGATCGTCGCGTCAACCGACGATCCGGCGCAACTGATGCTGGCGGCGGCGCTCGAACAGACCACGGCGCGCGTGGTGTACCTTGCGCGTGCGACCATAGCGCTTCCATTCGGTCCGGACTCGGCGTTTCCGAGCGCGGCGCTTACGGAGCGGCTGAGGCGCGTGGATGCTGCCGTGGGCGTGAGCGAGTACGTCGCGCGGTACATGCGCGAGCACGGAGCGATGGCGAACGCCGTTCACGTGCCGATATCGCTGATGGAGCGTGGGCCCGCGCCGCCGGCTTTGGGACGCTTCGATAGCGAGTTCGTCACCATCGTGAATCCGTGCGCGGTGAAGGGCATCGACATTTTCCTCGCGCTCGCGGACCGCATGCCGGAGGTGCGCTTCGCGGCCGTTGCGACGTGGGGAACCAACAGCCGGGACAGGGCGCGGCTCGAGGCGCGCAGCAACGTTACGATACTCCAGCCCGTGGACAACATCGATGACCTGCTGAAGCGCACGCGGGTGCTGCTCGTGCCGTCGGTGTGGGCGGAGGCGCGGTCGAGAATCGTTGTGGAGGCGATGCAGCGCGGCGTGCCGGTGCTGGCGGCAAATGCCGGCGGCATACCGGAGGCGAAGCTGGGCGTGCCGTACCTGCTGCCGGTGCGGACGATTCAGCGATACCGGCCCGAGGTGGACGAGCAGATGGTGCCGGTGGCGGAAGTCCCGGAGCAGGACATCACGCCCTGGGAAGAGGCGCTGCGGCGAGTGCTCACGGACAGGGCGCATTACGAGGAACTCGCGCGCGCATCGCGTGAAGCGGCGATGCGGTACGCGGAGAACCTGAGCGTGGAGCCGTTTGAGCGCCTGCTGCGGCAGACGGTGGAGCGGCCGCGTGTGCGGGAGGCGGCGGCCTCGGCCGCCACGGCCGGAATCCCGGCAAACGCGCTCGAAAGGTTGTCGCCGGAGCGGCGGAGGCTGCTAGCGCTGAAGCTGAAGAAGGCTTCGGCCGCGAACGTGTGGTTCCCGGCGCTCGCGATGCGCGAGGGCGCGCGCGTGCGGCTGTTCGCGTTTCCGCATGCGGGCGCGGGCGCTGCGGCGTTCTCGAAATGGGACGAGCGGTTGCCCGGCGCGGTGTCGGTGTGCCCGGTGCGGCTGCCGGGCCGCGAGAGCAGGATGAATGAGGCGCCGTTCCGCGACATGGGGGCGCTGGTGGAGGCGCTGGGGCAGGCGATCAGCCCGCACGCCGGCCGGCCGTTCGCGTTCTTCGGGCACAGCATGGGAGCGGGTGTAGCGTTCGAGCTGGCGCGATGGCTGCGGAGGAAGGGGCTGCCGCTGCCGGTTGCGCTGGTGGTCTCCGGTGCGCGCGCGCCGCGGTTTCGAGCCAAGCCGCTGGAGGCACCCGAGCCGTCAGATGCTGAGTTCATCGAAGAGATACGCCGGCGCGACGGCATGCCGGCCGAGGTGCTGAACGACCCCGAACTCATGCGGCTGATACTGCCGGCGTTGAAAGCGGACACCATACTGTACCGGAACTGGGTGTGCGCGAAAGAAGAGCCGCTCGCGTGCCCCATCCGCGCCTACGGCGGAGCGGCGGACGCGAACGTCCGGCGCGAGCACCTGGAGGCATGGGCCGAGGAGACGTCGGCGGGATTCGTGCTGCGGGTTTTCAAGGGCGGGCATTTCTACCTGAAGGAGAACGCCGGGGCGTTCTTCGAGGCGCTGGGACGGGATCTGGAAGAAGTGATAGGCTGACAGGCCCGGCCGCTGCGCAGCAGCTCAGGTTTTCCGGCACATGCGAGCCGCCGTGGGTTGCGCGCCACCACGGCCCGTATCTCAGCCGGCTTCTGAACGTGTTCATAGAAGCCGGCAACTCAGACCGCACCACACAGGCGGCGCGCAACGCTTCAGTCCAGAGGTCCGGCGGGATGCCTCAAGCCACCGCAATCCGGGAAACGATGTGGAACGCGATGGCGCCCACAAGCGCGGCGGCGGGAACCGTCAAGATCCAGGCCCAGACAATCCGCAGCGTAACGTCCCACTTAACGGCGGAGATGCGCCGAGTCGAGCCCACCCCTGAGATCGCTCCCGTGATCACGTGAGTCGTGCTCACCGGCGCTCCGAAGAAGGTCGCGGCGAAGATGCTGACCGCGCTTGCGGTCTCCGCGCACATTCCGTCGATGGGCCGCAGTTTCGCAATGCGCTGGCCCATCGTCTTCACGATGCGCCAGCCTCCAAACAGCGTTCCGAGCGCGATTGCGCCATGGGCTGCAAGCACCACCCATAGTGGAACCGTGAACGTCTCGAGGTATCCGGCAGTAACAAGCAGTCCCGCGATGATGCCCATGGTTTTCTGCGCGTCGTTGCCGCCGTGCCCGAGGCTGTATAGCGCCGCCGAGAGCAATTGGCCATGCCGCGACCATTCGTTCACCTTCATAGCCGGAGTCTGCCGCCAGTAAATGATCCACGAGAGGGCCACCATGAACGCGACGCCCAGAATCATCCCCACCACGGGGGCGATCACGATGAACGACAGCGTCTTCGTCCATCCCGAGGCGATCAGCACGCCGAAGCCCGCCTTCGCCACCGCCGCGCCGCCGTAGCCGCCCACGAGCGCGTGCGACGAACTGGTCGGCAGTCCCAGATACCAAGTGATCAGGTTCCAGCAAATCGCGCCGATCAGTCCCGCCAGGATGACTCCCGGTGTGACAACCGAGAGGTCCACCAATCCGGCCCCAACGGTATGCGCCACCGAGGTGCC
>JBLNBX010000152.1:0-3983 GCA_050260275.1 bacterium | reverse complement strand
ATGGAACGGAGCGCTCTTCTGGCCGTCGTTGAAGGCGTGCAGCAGGAAGTCGTCCAGGTACACCGGCAGGGGCTTGTTCCCCTTCGGTTCCACTTCCACGCGGACCACTACGAAGCCCTTCTCCAGCTTGGCTCCCAGCTCGCGCTCGATGGAATCGTCGTCGTTAAGCAGCGTCGCGGTGATCGCCACCGTGTCGGTGGCGGCCTTGGCCGTCGGCGGTTGATTGTCCTTCGCGGCGCACAACAGGACCGCCGCAGCGAGCAAAACCGGTATTCTCATGGCCGTTACCTCCAGTATCACCCCGGCGAACTGCCGGGTGGCGGCAACTTCCTGGACGCAGCCGCGCGCCCGCGGATTTCACTTCTTGGCCGGCTCGGCCGTCCTATCCACGGAGACGTGTCCCTCGCTCCGAAACACCATCCTGACGGGCCTCCGCGGAAGCCTGCGCCCGGCCGCCGTCAGGACGAACCACAGCGCCGCGCAACCGTTCCACACCAAGGCGGAGAACAGCGGCAGGCTCGCGCGGTTTTGCTTCCAGGCCTCGTTCACCAGACCGTGCCCGATCATGATGTAGGCGGTCGTCAATCCGCAAAGCGGGCTCTCGCCCGCGACTTCCGCCTCGCACTCGGGCGCGAATTCGTAGATGACGTCGGCCGGCAGCAGAAACGGCGCAAGCACCACGGCCGCGAGCGGCAGCGACGCCATTAGCCATGCAAATATCAGTGCATTCTTAGCCTGCTGTGCCATCTTCTAGTGGTACTGGGTAGCTTCTGCGTGGGGCAGGTACCAGCATAGTCCAAATAGCCGCGTTTTTCGAGTAACCACGCTGTATTGACACACATCGAACCCGCGGAGGAGACTTGAGCCATGAGAACCGCGTTTGTTGCGGGTTTTCTGACGGTGCTCGCCGCCAGCGTGTCCTTCGGACAGCAGGCTATCTCAGCCAAGTCCGGGATGATCCACTACGTTGAAGGCGCGGTTCTGCTGGATGGGACCGCCGTTCAGCCCAAGTTCGGCCAGTTCCCCCACATGAGCGAGAACTCCGTCCTCGAGACCACCGAAGGCCGCGCGGAGGTGCTCCTTGGCCCCGGTGTCTTCCTGCGTGTGGGCGAGAACAGCCGCATCATGCTGCTTTCCGATCGCATCACGCACACGCGCTTTGGCCTTCCGGCCGGTTCCGCGGTGGTGGAGGTGGTCGAATCAAACGATGCGTTGATCACCGTCGAAGTCGGCGACGCCATCGCGAACATTGAGAGGGCAGGCGTGTACCGCTTCGACGCGGAGCCCGGCCGCATCATGGTGTACGACGGGCAGGCAATAGTGGAGCAGGGCGGGCGCTCGCAGAAGGTGAAGGGCTCGCGAATGCTCCTGCTGGACGGCTCCGGCCAAGTCGCCAAGTTCAACAAAAAGCAGGGAGACGCGTTGTTCCGGTGGGCCGGACGGCGGGCCGAGTACATCGCCAGGGCGAACGTCTCGTCAGCTCTGCGCGCCCAGGACGCCGCGAGCTTCCGGCCGGGCTGGATCTGGAACCCTTACTTCGGCATGTTCACCTACGTGCCTGCCGGCGGCATCCTGCATAGCTTCTGGGGCTACAACTTGTGGAGCCCGCGGACCGTATACATGGTCTACACCGCTCCTGTGCGCCCGGCGGGAAATGTCGCCGATGTATCCTCGGCGGGAACGGGGTGGAGCCAGGATAGAGGCTACCGGACGGCCAGCCCAACCTCTTCGGGTACTTCCGGCGTCGTGGCCGCTTCCTCTGCGGCCGCGAGCAGCCCCTCCTCCGGCGGCTCATCCTCAGCGAGCGCACCGGTCAGCCGGCCCAGCGGCAGAGCCGCCGGCCGTAGCAGATAGACACCGCTTTCCGTGTAAATTCTTGCGGTTGAGTCGGATTCTCCGGCAGCCGGGCCAAAACGGGTGCAGCGGCTGCCGCGGGGTCCTGGGCTAGTGCGGGCGATGAATGCCAGCGCCTCGCGGGGCCGGGCCAAGCCTCGAAATGCTACCGGCGAGACTCACGAACTGCCCGGGGTCGTCGACCCGGCCGCGAAGACCAGCAATCGCCCTTCCGCGCTGCCGCTCGACGATCCCGAGTAGTTCGGCGCTCCGTGAGCCGTTGAGGCGGTATCGGATCAGCGTCCCGCCCCGTAATGTCCTGACACCGTGGGAGAAGAGCCGCCAGCCTCAGCCTGGACCCGGACGGCCTGCTGGCCACTCTTCTCTCCCATGGTGAACTGATCACCCTTGCGAAAACCGTGGCCTCCACAGTCGCCGCGATCGCGACGGTTACTGTGGTACCCGTACCTTCGCAGTACCAATTCTGGCCGTTGTCATGGTACCAGATCAAGGCTGAAAATAGTAACCTACGTTACCTTACTGAAGTTAACTCTCTGATGTTAACTCGGACTGTTACTGCAGACCTATTCCCTGTTTAGCCGGGTGCGGCCGGTGCTTGCCTGGCCTCCCCAGACTGGCGATCTCGCCTGGTACCCGCCACCGGCGGCATCGGATCCGGTACCATCATCTGCATGTCATCGCTGAACCCTCCTACAAGGCTCTTGATGGGGCCCGGACCCAGCATGGTGGAGCCGAGCGTGTACGACGCTCTGCGCAAGCCCATCGTCAGCCACGTTGATCCGTACTTCTTTGAAGTCGTCGAGAGCGTCAACGAGCGCCTCAGGCTCGTCTTTGGCACCGAGAACCGGTTCACGATGGCCATGTCGGGCACGGGAACCTCCGGCATGGAAACGGCGCTGCTGAATTTCGTCGAGCCTGGCGACAAGATCGCCGTTCTGGCCGCCGGGTACTTCGCGGACCGGATCAGCGATATCGCCTGCCGCAACGGCGCTAACGTCGTCCGGCTGGAGAAGCCCTGGGGCGAGTGGTTCGAGGATGGGGAAGCGGAGGACTTCATCGCGCGCGAACGGCCGGATGCGGTCGCGTACGTTCAAGCTGAGACGTCAACGGGCGTCTTCCAGGATGGCGCAGCCATCTGCCGAGCCGCGCACAGCGCCGGAGCCATCGTGCTGGCGGACTGCGTCACTTCGCTGGGCGGCATGCCGGTTCTCGTAGACGAAACCGGCATCGACGTTGCCTTCAGTTGTACGCAGAAATGCCTGAGCTGCCCGCCGGGACTGGCGCCCATCACCGTGAGCGAGCGGGCGATGGAGAAGCTACGCGCCCGCAAGGATCAGGTCCGTTCGTTCTACCTGGATCTGAGATTGCTGGACGACTACTACAACAAGTCGCACCGGTTCCATCACACGGCCCCGATCTCGATGTTCTACGGGCTTCACGCGGCGCTCGAGGCGGTCGTGGCCGAAGGGCTCGAAGCACGCTTCGAGCGGCATCGCGCCAATCACCTGGCGCTGGTGGCGGGTCTTGAGGCGCTGGGGCTGAAACTGCTCGTTCCAGAACCCGCGCGGCGGCTGTGGACGGTTCACACTGTCCTCGTGCCAGCGGGCGTCGATGAGGCGGCCGTGCGCCGCAAACTGCTGCTCGAGCACGGAATCGAAGTGGCGGGCGGACTCGGCGCGTTCGCGGGCAAGATTTTTCGCATCGGGCTGATGGGCGCGTCCTCGACTCGCGAGAACATCGACCGCGTCCTGAACGCGCTAAGGGCGGCGCTGTAGCAGGAGGAATCTCAGCCGAGGCCTTGCGGCGGGCGGGGCGCCGGCGGCCGACGGGATGTCCAGGCGCACCTCACCGGCACCATCACCGTGAACCGCGGCCAGTGAACATCTCACGCGGCCCCCGCTCACACGCGGCCCGGCTCAGGACCTGGGGTTCCAGCGCGTCAAGACGCCTGACACGCCTCGATAGGCTTGGTACGCCTCAATACGCCCAGCGCCACAGGCTCGCGCCGGCCGTGTAGCCTGCGCCCACAGCGGCGTAGAGCACCAGGTCGCCTTTCTTGATCATCCCCGCCTCGAGGGCGTCGCGCGTGGCGAGCGGCAGCGTTCCGGAGGTCGTGTTGCCGTACTTGT
>JBLNBX010000151.1:0-7906 GCA_050260275.1 bacterium | reverse complement strand
TACTGCGCGCTGCTTACGACCTTGGCGAGATCCGCCTGATGGATGTCCTCAACGAGCAGCGCCGACTTATCGAAGTCCAGCGCCAGTGTACGGACCTTCTGCTCGAGGCCAACCTGGCCGCGATCGAACTCGAGCGCGCGGCCGGAGAACCCGTTTTCTAAGGAGCACCGATGACAGATCGATTTGGAGGCAATTGGAAACTCACCGCGGTATTCGTCCTTGGCGTGGCGTCGGGCGCGCTCGTCATCGGAGCGCTCTCTGGTTCCGGCGAAAAGCCGGATTCCAGCCCTCCGGAAACTGCTGCCGAAGAGACTGCCGACGGGCGCGTCCGCATCGAAGCCGCCGCGCAGCGTAACATCGGGATGCAATTCGAGCGCGCCCAGATACGTCCGGTGGAGCGGACGATCCAGGCTACTGGCGTGGTCAGCCCAAACGAGACGCGCCTCGCACACCTGCGGCCCATCGCTCATGGCCGCATCGAAAAGGTGAACGTGCGCCAGGGCGATCGCGTCCGCGCCGGCCAGGTCCTACTCGTCTATGACAACGCTGAACTCGGGGAAACGATCGGATCATATAGCGTCGCGGCTGCCGCGCTGAACAAAGCCAAAGCTGAAGCGGAGGTCGCGCGGCGTGCTCTGGAGCGCGCCGGGGTGCTCGTTAAGCTGGGCGCCCTCGCTCAGGCCGAGTACGACAGGCGGAACGCCGAATACCAGAACGCGACTGCCGCCATCGAAAGCCAGACGGCCGACCTCGCGAGGACAGAGGAGAAACTGCACCGCTTCGGACTCACCGAGCAGCACATACAGGCAATCAACACACGCGAGGGCGCGGGATCGCACCGCGAGGCATCCCATTCCAGCATGACGGCGCCGTTCGACGGCATCGTGATCAAATCTAATGTGGCCGCGGGGGAGACGTTCGGCCCCGAGGACGAGGCATTTGTCCTGGCGGATCTTTCGACCACCTGGGTTCTCGCCGACGTTTACGAGAAGGACATTGCCTCGCTTGCCGTGGGCCGGCAGGCGCGCATCGTAACCGACTCCTATCCGGGTGCTACGTTCCTCGGCAAGATCACCTACATAAGCGACTTTCTCGACCCCGCCACACGAACTGCGAAAGTGCGCTGCGAGGTTCCCAATCCGAACCAGCAACTCAAACTCGACATGTTCGTAACGGTCGAGTTGCCGGCGGCGCAGGAGCACAAGGCGCTGGTCGTGCCCGCCGAGGCGATCCAGCAGGTGAACGGACGCCCGGTTGCCTTCGTTCGTGTCTCAGAAAACGAGTTCGAACCCCGCGACGTCGAGCTCGGGGCTACAGGCGGCCGCTGGGTAGAGGTCAATAGCGGCCTCCGCGAGGGAGAGACAGTGGCTACCCACGGCAGCTTCTTCCTGAAGTCTACGATGCTCAGTTCGCAGATCGGCGGGGACGAGTAAGATGCACCGCATCATCGAGCTCTCGCTGAAATACAGGTTTCTTGTCATCGTACTCACGTGCCTCGCCATAGGCACCGGCATCCGGAGCCTTCAGAGGCTTCCCATAGACGCCGTTCCGGACATCACACCCAACCAGGTGTTGATAATCACCCGCGCGCCCGGGCTGGGCCCGGTGGAAGTCGAGCGTTTCATCACGTTCCCGGTGGAGACCGCGATGAGCGGACTGCCCGGTGTCGAGAGCATTCGTTCCCTGTCCAGATTCGGCCTTTCTTCCGTGACGGTGTTCTTCGACGAAGACATGGACACGTACTTCTGCCGGCGTCTTGTCATGGAGCGCCTGCCGCAGGCGAGTGAGATGATTCCCGCAGGGTTTGGCGCGCCCGAGATGGGGCCCATCACAACCGGCCTCGGGGAGATCTACCAGTTCGAGGTCAAAGGTCCCGGCTATTCCGCGATGGAGCTTCGATCCATCCTCGAATGGGACATCGCATTCAAGCTGCGCTCCGTCCCGGGCGTGGTCGAGGTGAATACCTATGGCGGCGAGTTGAAGACCTATGAAGTCCAAATCGATGCCAATAAGCTGACGAGCTACGGCCTGTCGCTGGATCAGGTGATCAGCGCGCTCGAAAAGAATAACTTTGCGGCCGGTGGCGCTTACATCGAGCACAATCAGGAGCAGCAGGTGATCCGGGGCGAGGCCCTCATCGAAGGCATCTCCGATATCGAAAACATCGTTCTCGGCGCCGGCCGGAGCGGCGCGCCCATCTACATCAAGAACATCGCCTCAGTGAACTTCGCGCCGCGCGTGCGGCAGGGCGCCGTCACCCGGGACGGCCGCGGCGAAGTAGTGACGGGCGTCGTCATGATGCTCATGGGTGAGAACTCCCGTGTCGTGGCAGGGCGCGTGAAGGATAAACTCGAAGAGATTCGAAAGTCGCTGCCGCCCGGCGTAACCATAGACCCGTACTACGACCGCACGGAGTTGGTTCAGAACACCATCGGCACTGTTTCGAAGAATCTCCTGGAGGGCGGAATACTCGTCGTCGCGGTGCTGCTGTTCCTCCTCGGAAATATCCGCGGCGGCCTCATTGTCGCTGCGGCCATCCCGCTTTCGATGCTGGTGGCGTTCACCGGCATGGTGTACTCCGGCATCTCGGGTAACCTGATGAGCCTCGGCGCAATCGATTTCGGGCTCATCGTCGACGGCTCTGTCGTGCTCATAGAAAACGCCGTCCGGAAGATATCCGAGAAGAGAGGCGGCAAGCCGCGCGACACTGTTACAGCAATCATTGAAGCCGGACGCGAGGTCGCCAGACCTGTCGTATTTGCCGTCGGCATCATCATCATCGTGTATCTGCCCATACTTGCCCTCGAAGGAGTGGAAGGCAAGATGTTCCGGCCGATGGCGATGACCGTCATCTTCGCCCTCGCCGCCGCGCTCGTGCTCTCGCTGACGTTGATGCCCGTCCTCGCCTCATTCGCGTTTCGTAAGGGCGTGCGGGAGCACGAGACCTTCATCATGCGCGCGGCGAGGCGTGCCTACAAGCCGCTCCTGCTGCGCGCGCTCGATCACCCGGTGGCCGTCGCGGCGACCGCGGCGGTTCTGTTTGTTACGAGCGCCGCGCTCGCGCTCAGGATGGGCGCTGAGTTCATCCCCCGGCTCGACGAAGGCGCAATAGCTATCTCCGCGTGGCGGCTGCCCAGCGTCTCGCTCACCGACTCCATCAAGAGCACGACTCTGATCGAGAAGACGCTCAAATCCCACCCGGAGATCGCGACCATAGTCTCCCGCACAGGCCAGGCGGAAATACCGACGGACCCCATGGGCATCGAGATGAGCGACGTCTATCTCATCCTGAAGCCGCGCGACCAGTGGCCCGATGGGGAGTCTCGCGAGGAGTTCATAGCCAAAATAGACAAGGAGCTTAGGGAGAACGTTCCGGGCCACATGTTCGGCTACAGCCAGCCCATTGAGCTGCGCGTACAGGAAATCATCGCCGGCGCGCGCTCCGATCTCGCCATTCAGCTCTACGGAGAGGATCTCGACGTCCTCAAACAGAAAGCGGATGAGATTGCCGCCGTGGTATCGAAGGTGCCCGGCGCTTTCGACACCAAGGCCGAACAGATAGCCGGCCTGCCTTATCTACGCATTCGCATCGACCGCGCGGCGATCGCGCGATACGGAATCAATGCGTCGCAGGTGCTCGATGTCGTCGAGGCCATGGGCGGAAAAGTCGTAGGCGAGGTCATGGAGGGCCAGCGCCGCTTCGCGCTTCAGGTGCGTTTCAGGCAGGAGGACCGCAGCGACATCGAAAGCATACGCAACCTCAAGGTGGCCGATCCGCAGGGCCGGCTCATACCGCTGAGCCAGCTTGCGAGCATCTCCGTTGAACAAGGGCCTGCGCAGATCAGCCGGGAGAACATACACAGGCGGATCTCCGTTGAGGCGAACGTCCGCGGCCGCGATCTCGCGCGCTTCGTCGCGGACGCCAGGCGCGCCGTCGAGCAAAACGTGAAGCTGCCGCCCGGTTACTGGATCGAATGGGGAGGCCAGTTCGAAAACTTCGAGCGCGCCACCGCGCGCCTCGGAATTGTAGTCCCGCTCGCGCTGTTTCTCATATTCGTGCTGCTATACACCGCTTTCAACTCCGCTCGGCTTGCGCTGCTGATTTTCGTAAACGTACCGATGGCAGCTACGGGAGGCATCTTAGCGCTGCTGCTCAGGGGCATGCCCTTCAGCATCTCCGCCGCGGTCGGCTTCATCGCGCTGTTCGGAGTGGCTGTACTCAACGGCGTTGTGCTCGTGAGTTACATCAACCAGGTGCGCACTAAGGGCGCAAGTGTGAGGGAAGCCGCCCTTCGCGGAGCCGAGGTGCGCTTGCGGCCGGTTCTGATGAC
Organism: bacterium; assembly: GCA_050260275.1. Taxonomy (GTDB): domain Bacteria; phylum Acidobacteriota; class Terriglobia; order Bryobacterales; family Bryobacteraceae; genus DATMXS01. The sequence continues at coordinate 3,575 of JBLNBX010000151.1, read as the reverse complement.
CGCCCTGGTGGCGAGCCTCGGCTTCCTCCCGATGGCTCTCTCCACGGGAGCTGGCGCGGAAGTCCAGAGGCCGTTGGCCACAGTCGTCATCGGGGGCCTGATCACGTCCACTCTGCTGACGCTGCTCGTGCTTCCCGCAATCTACGGCTGGTTCGCCGGGGAGAGGGCGGAGACGGAGGCGGAGGTCTGACGAACCGATTGCTGGCGCGCAGGCTTCATTCATCTATGGAGTATGGTGAAGCTATGGCGGCCGCTGGACTGCCTATGGGGCGGAAGCTCGGAAAACACAGCGGCGGCGGTCATACCGTGGATACGGCTGAGTTACTCGCCGAAGCTGTCGCCCAACAGCCCCGAGTTTGCGCCCTCAGTAAGCTCCCGTATCACACGGCATGGGTTACCGGCCGCAAACACCCCGCCGGGAATGTCCCGGGTGACAACACTGCCCGCGCCGATTACCGACCGCGAGCCAATATGCACTCCCGCCAGGATCAGCGCTCCGCCGGCAACCCAGACGTCCGATCCGATCTCGATCGGTTTCCCGTACTCCTGCTTCCGGCGCAGCGCTGCGTCCAACGGGTGCACCGGAGTCAGTATCTGGACTCCGGGGCCAAATAACGTGTGATCGCCGATGGTCACCCGGCAGACGTCGAGCACGATGCAGTTGAAGTTGAAGAAGACCCGTTCTCCGAGTTCTATGTTCGCTCCATAGTCGCAGTAGAACGGCGGCTGCATCCAGACGCTCTCGCCGCCTTTTCCGAAAAGCTGCGTGCAGATGCTCCTCCGCACTTCCTGATCCTCTTCGCGCGAGGCGTTCAGGAATTGGCACAGGCCGCGGGCGCGGGTCCGCGCCACGACGAGTTCCGGGTCCATGGGATCGTAAAGCTCGCCCGCTAGCATTTTCTCACGTTCACTCGGCATTCTGTCCTCTTGTTTTGGCCACGCCAGTTTCGTGATAGCTGCGTCCAGGATAGCTTCCAAAATGCCGTTGCGTGAGTCGGCTCATCCAGTGACCGGGCGCTTCGGCTGATACTCGCTCAGGCGCGCGCGACACGCTTCGGGGTGCGTGCCTTCCGGCACGACGCGCGTGCCCGGTGGTCCACCCGCTTGGTGGGAAGAGAGGAGGGAGCCGGTCAAGACCCACAAAATTCCGCTTGATAGGATTCGGGGCGTGTGGCAAACTCAGTGTTATCGGCTAAGCAGTCGAGAGTTGATGTGTGCCCACAGACTGTCGTTCATGCATACATGTACGTATGTACGTATATGTATGTATTTGTGAGTACGCATATCTCTACCCCATGCACGGGCAGGAACCCAACACAGCGGCAGCAGTAGCCGATCTTACCTCCCTAGATATCCTTCTCTGCGGGTTTCGCTGGATTGCTCTCTTCATTGTCTGGGTGTAGGCACCCACGCCCAGGAGCGTGCGTTCCTTGATTGAGGTGGGGACCACCAAAATAGGCGGAAGTTCCGCCGAATCAACAGATTAAGGTGCAGCCAAGAGCGCGGCGGACGACTAGCTTGATAGAAGCTGTGTACGCCGTTAACTCCCCGGCCTCACGTGAGGAGAGAACGATATGAATGAGAATGCCAAAAGACTACTAGCCGCAGTTCGCCAGCGCACTTTGTGCCCGATGCCGAAGGTCAGGTTTGTGAAGTGGATAACTACTCCGAGCGGGTTGCGAATCTATGCAGAGGATTACGGATATCGGGCATTCCCGATCCAAGATCGCCGGAAGTCTGATCGCCCCACACAAGTGCGCTTTTCGCCTGTCCGCAATGGGCTCGTGCTGCCAAACGGCCTGCGCGCCGGGGATAGAGTCAGGCTTCAGGATGTCGGTACGGGGACAATTTTGCTTGTGAGCTCTGAGAGCACGGTCGTGCAACTCGATGCAACCGGTTTCTGTGTTGAGAGACCGACAAGAATGATATGGCGGCAGCTTCGGACGACTGAGGAGTACGTGCGCACCGAATCTGTACAAACCGGTTTACGATCTTAGTGGTGACCGCAGTTGTTGAAATTGCTGAATCGCTCTGGCTACACGATAGGGGGCTACATCACCTCGCTATCGCCCCCCGGGCTCATCTGCAAGCGTCGTCACTTGACGGCGGCCGGCGTTTGATCGCTTTGCCTTGAGCATCGCGCCCTGAACCGCGCGAGGTGTATCCGTGATCGCCTGCACCGCCTCCGGTTCTGGAGAACGACTACCTGCACCGGCGTGGTGATTCATTTGGACGGACCGTATTACTGCGAATGCGCGGAAGCGCGGCTGCAGCTCCCTGGCAAAACTGTCAGAGGCGTTGCGTTGCCGACGGAACCATGCATGAGTGGTGCGGGACGAGTCGCATGGGATCAGATTCGTAGTATGTCGGGATTCCGTGCGGCGACGTGGTCTATGCGCCTTTGGGTCTGACCCCAAGCAGCTCGTCAACTGCAGTGGCGATCTGATCCGCCGTAAACGGCTTCGGCAGAAAAGCGGACTCCGGGCCCGCTCCGGCGAGACGTCGCGCCTCGGATTCGCTGTACCCGCTGGTGAGCAGAACCTTCACGTGCGGGTGATGTGCACGAAGGACCGGCAAGAACTCGTGCGCCCCCATCACCGGCATGACGATGTCGAGTACTACCGCATCGATGCTTTCTTCCTTGCGTGCAAGCAGTGCTAACGCCTCGCGCCCATCGGTCGCAGTCAGAACGCGGTATCCACGCCCGCTCAGCACTGCCGTTGCCACATCCCGTACAGTGAACTCGTCATCCACCACAAGAACGGTGGCGCGAGCGGCTGCGACGGGCTGCTCTGGAGCGACATGCTTGCTCGTCGCCGGTAGATAGACCCGGAACGTGCTGCCGCGCCCGAGTTTACTCTCGACGGTTATGGCCCCTTTCTGCGCTCGTACGATTCCAGCGACAGCCGCCAGCCCCATGCCTCGTCCCGTGAATTTCGTGGTAAAGAACGGCTCGAAGATCCGGGTTTTGTCCTCCTCGGCGATGCCGGTGCCTGTGTCACGCACCTCTATCCACACGTAACGCCCGGGCTGAACCTCCTGGCCGGTGGCATCAACGAACGGTTCATCAACGTCGCTCATGCCTGTCGCAACTGTGATCTTGCCCGGGTGACCCTCGCCAATCGCCTCGCCGGCGTTGATAACCAGATTCATCAGGATCTGTTGTAGTTGGTTGGGATCCACTTCGACGCATGGCAGGCGCGTCTGAACGGCCAGCTCTAGCTGAACGCCCTTTGGGATTGAGAACTGCACCAGCCCGCTGACGGCATTGACGGCCTCCGAGACGTCGACTTCCTCAACTACGAACTTGCCCTTGCCGGAGTAGGCGAGCAACTGCTTCGTGAGGTGGGCGGCCCTCTCAGCACTGCTGAGGATTTGGCGCACGCGGCCGACAGCACCGGGCGGCACCTGTTCCAGCAGCAGGCTGGCATTCCCGATAACGCCCGTGAGGAGATTGTTGAAGTCATGCGCGATCCCGCCGGCAAGCAGGCCCACGCTCTGCAACTTCTGCCGCTGCAGCGTAACCTCAGTCGCACGCCGGCGCTCCGTTTCGTCGTGAATAACTTTCGAGAACC
>JBLNBX010000150.1:0-4061 GCA_050260275.1 bacterium | reverse complement strand
GCACCGAGACGCGTCCTGAGTTGTCTGAGGGCGTCTCCTCCCGTGTAGCTGAGGACAAGGTCGAATCCCCGGAGCCCGTCGCGCGGGAGGTACGGGACCTGCTCGCCGCGCGACAGCCGCTGAAGCGTCACGGGCGTGTCCAGGTCGTAGAAAATGCGCACGCTTGCGCGGGATGCCCGCACCAGCTCGCACGCTGCCGCGCCGTCGGCGCAGTACGAGGTGACGATGCCGGCATCGGCCGAGCGCAAGTCGGCTTCGGCGCGCCGCCGCGCTTCGTCCCAGTCGCTGTACAACTCAAGACGCAAGCCGTCCAGCGCCGTCAGATCCCGGTGCTCGGCGTAGTAGGGCACGTCGCGTTCATAGAAAACGGTTTCGTGCCCCCGCCGGACCAGAGCCCGGATCATCCCCCGCCACAGCGTTGCGTGCCCGTTTCCCCAGGAAGAGCTTACCGATAATCCGAAGATCACCAGCCTCATGCAGCCCAGCCGCCGCCCCTTTGATTAAGACTTCTTTACAATCCAGTCTACCAGTGTGAGTGGGATTCGGGCAGGGGAGATCGCGCGGAGGGAGCCGTCGGGGCGGCGGCGGAGTGAGAAGCGCCGCCGCCCTCAGGCGTCAGAACTTCTCCCAGTGCAGGACTTCCGAGAGCGGACGCTTTTCTTTTTCCGGCTTCTCTGCCGGGTGGCCGAGGGCCAGCAGACTGACGAGCTTGAGCCCTTCCGGCGCGCCCACGAGCTCACGGATCGTATCGGCGTAGGGCTTCTTATCGCCCGCCACCCAGCAGCCGCCGAGGCCGTGAGCGTGCGCCGCGACCAGGATGTTCTGGCTGGCGTTGGAGCCGTCTTCGAGATAGTACTTCGAGTCGCGGCACAGGACGACGACGCACGCGGCCGCGTTGGCTATGAACTTCCCGTACTCGGTGATGTCGGCGATGGCACGGAGTTTTTCGGGGTCCGTGACGACGACGAACTCCCATGGCTGAACGTTGTTGGCGGTTGCGGCGAGGCGGCCGCAGTCGATGATATCAGTGAGAACTTCCTTAGATATGGGCTCGCCCGTGTAGGCGCGAACGGAACGGCGTGTCTTGAGAGCTGAGATGCAGTCCATAGTTCAAAATTCCAGGCGTTTGTGAGTGAGATACCGGGCTTGAACGTGATTGCCGGTCCCGCTTCCATTTAGGATATCGTTTCGCGCACGGCCGTACACAGCCCGCCATCGGGTGAATCTGTGGTGTTGCCAGGCGTCTCGGAACAGGCGTCAAATCTCCGATTTGGGTTGAAACGCCGGGTTTGTGCTGGCATGCTGAACACCTATGATCAAGCGAATCAAGTTTCTCGGCATCCCCGTTCGGGACCAGGATCGCGCGCTTAGCTTCTACACGGAGAAACTCGGCTTCCGCGTGATCACGGACCAGAAGTTCTCTGAAAAGCAGCGGTGGATCGAGCTGGCGATCCCGGGCGCTCAGACGGGTATCTCGCTGTTCACTCCTGAAGGCCAGGAGGATCGCGTCGGAACCTTCGTGAACACGTCCTGGGAGGTCGACGACGTCGAGGCCACTTACCAGGAGCTGCTGGGCAAGGGGGTGGAGTTCGCGGGCCCGCCTCAGGTTCAGCCTTGGGGGACTTTCGTCATCATGAAGGATTCCGAAGGCAACCAGATAGTGCTGGCGTCGCAGTAAAACCCTCAGAGAGACAGGCGTCGCCCCGGACGTCCAGGCGCACGACGGTGCGGCGGATTTGTGCCCAGGCCGCATCGCCCGCACATGGAAGTGTTGCCCGCACAAAAGCGGGAGCGCCGTTCGCGCTGCGGCGCTACAATAAACGGCGACAGGGCCGGTCACTCACGGCCCGGCGCAGAAGTTGGGCCTGCGCCACCGGGGCTATCGATGGCTGCATACAGACGCTCGCTGTTCCGCCTGCTCAAGCCTTCCGCCGCGACCGCGGAGAATCTGTCAGAGGGAACCGACGCGGGTTCTTTCACCGAGCTGCACCTGGGACACCGTGATTGGGAAGACTACTACCGCCGCCGCTGGCAGCACGACAAGGTAGTCCGCTCCACTCACGGCTGCAACTGCACGGGATCGTGTTCCTGGCACGTCTTCGTGAAGGATGGCATTGTGGCCTGGGACGCGCTCGCCGTGGACTATCCCGAAGCCGGCGGCGAAGCGCCCGATTACGAGCCGCGCGGCTGCCCTCGCGGCGCGTCCACCTCGTGGTACATATACAGCCCCGTCCGAATCAAGTATCCGTACGTGCGTTCGGCACTCCTGCGGTTGTGGCGGGAAGCGCTCGCAGTGAACAGCGATCCTGTGCTGGCCTGGCGCAGCATCGTCGAGGACCCGCAACGGCGCGCGGCTTACGTCACCGCGCGGGGGAAGGGCGGCCTGGTGCGGTCGTCGTGGGACGAGGCGGGAACGATCGTAGCCGCATCGCTCGTCTACACGATCAAGAAATACGGTCCCGACCGTATCTTCGGCTTCACGCCTATTCCCGGCATGTCGCAGGTGGGCTTTGCCGCGGGCACGCGATTCCTGACGTTGCTCGGCGCTCCCATACTTAGTTTTTACGACTGGTATGCCGACCTGCCGCCGGCCTCGCCCCAGATCTGGGGTGACCAGACCGATGTGCCCGTAAGCTCCGACTGGTTCAACGCCACTTACATGATCGTCTGGGGCACAAACCTGCCGCAGACGCGGTCCGCCGACGCGCACTTTCATGCAGAGGCGCGCTATCGTGGCGCCAAAGTCACAGCAGTTGCGCCGGATTACTCGGAGTACGTGAAGTTCGCCGACACCTGGCTTCCGTGCGACGCGGGCCACGACGGCGCGCTCGCCATGGCGATGACGTTTGTCGTGCTGAAAGAGTTCTATCTGGACCGCCAGGTGCCGCGCTTCATCGAGTATGTCAAGACTTACACGGACCTGCCGTTTGCCGTAGTTCTGAAAAGAGCCGGAGACGCGTACATATCGGACCGGTTCATGCGCGCATCCGATCTGGGCATCAAAACCGAGAACGCCGAGTGCAAGCTTGCGGTATTCGACACGCGGCGGTCGAAGTTCGTCGTGCCGAACGGCACCATCGGTTCCCGCTGGGACAAAGGAAACAAGTGGAACCTGAAGCTGGAAGATTCAATATCGGGAAGCGTCATCGAACCGGAGCTTTCCTGCGCGGATTCCGCCGAGTGGGTGCCGGTGTCGTTTCCCGTGTTTCACGAAGAGACGCCGCGGACGAAACTCGGCGCGGTGCCGGTGAGGCGCGTCAGCGCTAAGGGCGGGGAACTGCTGGTCACAACCGTATTCGACCTGTTGATGGCGAACGTGGGCCTGGACCGGCGGCCGAAGCTCTCCGAAGCGGCGCGGCGGGCCCTCGAAGCTCCCGAATTTGAGAACGTCGCCTGGGTCTCCGACTACGACGATCCGCGGCCGTTCACGCCGGCGTGGCAGGAGCCGATAGCAGGCGTGCGGCGCGCGGATGCCATCCGCGTCGCGCGGGAGTTTGCGGACAACGCCGAGAGGACGAACGGCCGCAGCATGATATTCCTCGGCTCGGGAAGCAACCACTGGTTTAACAGCGACTCAACTTACAGGACGATTCTCAACTTAGTCCACCTGTGTGCGTGCGAAGGCGTGAACGGCGGTGGCTGGGCGCACTACGTCGGGCAGGAGCGCGTGTGGCCTTACGGCGGCTGGTCGACGCTGGCGACCGCAGCGGACTGGGTGGCCGCGCCCAGGGGGCAGAACGGAACGTCGTTCTACTACTTCGCGAGCGACATCTGGCGTTACGAAAACATTCCGCCGCAGGCGCTGATGCCGCCCACGTACGCAGCCGAGGCGAAGGCGCACATAGCCGACTACAACGTGGTCGCGGCCAGGCTCGGGTGGATGCCGTTCTACCCGCAGTTCGACAGAAACTCGTTGGACCTGTGCGACGAGGCCATCGCCGCGGGCGCGAAGACCAGCGAGGAGATCGCGGCGTACGCGGTGGAACTGCTGAAATCGGGGCGCATGAAAATGGCTGCCGAGGACCCGGACGCGCCCCAGAACGTGCCGCGCGTGCTGCTCA
>JBLNBX010000149.1:0-26520 GCA_050260275.1 bacterium | reverse complement strand
TCGGGCGCTCGCGGGCAGCAGAGTGCTGTTCTACGTGGATTCGAACAGCCCCTCCAGGCTGGCCGATGGCGATAGCACCACCGCCGTGCTTTCTCAAATCCGCCGCGCGGCTGGCCTTTGGGATTCCATACCCAACTCGGCCCTGCGCGTCGGTTTCGGCGGTCTGTTGGCTCCGGGCAGCCCGCAGGCGGCTCCGCGCATAGAGGTATCTTTCGCCAGCGAGGAGGAACTCCCCGGCGTGTTCGCTCTGGGTGGTCCCGTTGACATTGACGACGCCGGTGACCGCCCGTTCGAGCCCATCCGCCGCTCGGTCGTGATCCTCAAGTCAGACCTCTCATCGCGCCCGAGTTGGGATCCCTCGTTCTTCATGTCCGTGGCGCACGAGTTCGGGCACGCGCTTGGCCTTCAGCACTCCTTCACCGGCGGCCTGATGTCCGCGGCCGAATCTCGCGCCGTAACCCCCGCCTCACCGGTGACCGCCGACGACATCGCCGCCATCTCGCTGCTCTACCCCGTCGAGAATTTCGGCGTGCGGCTCGGCAGTATATCCGGCCGCGTCACCCTGAACGGCGAAGGCGTGCATCTGGCCTCGGTTGTCGCCCTCACGCTTGCGGGCGATGCCGTGAACGCGCTAACCGCCCCGGACGGAACCTACCGTATCGACGGCCTTCGCGCGGGCGAGTACTTTGTCTACGTCCAGGCCCTGCCGCAGGCATGGCAGCAGGATCTGGGGCCCGGCGATATAGTCCTGCCCACTGGCCCGGACGGCAATCCGATCCCCGCCGGCCCGCTGTTCAAGACGCAACTGTACCCCGGAACAGCAGACCCCGCCGAGGCCCGTCCGGTCCGCGTGAATGCCGGCGAGAACACTCCCGCCATCGACTTCAGCGTCGAGGCGGCCTCCCAGCTTAAGATCCACGACGTCGTCCGGTTCAGCTTCCCGGCTCAGGTCGCCGTCCGCTCCGGGCACATCAACACGCTTCGCCCCAACCGCCATTTCCTCGTCGTCGAGGGAGAGGGCCTCCTGGAGAACGGCGAACCCGCTCCCGGCCTCAAAGTGAGCATCCTGGGCAACTCCGTGATCGTCCCAAACGACGGAGTCTTCCGCTACCCCTGGGATCCCCGGCCCGAGTTTCTCCAGATCAACCTGCGCTTCAGCTTCTTCAACATCACCGGCCCGCGGCACATGGCGTTCACGCGCGACGGCGAATTGCACATCCTTCCCGCAGCCATCAACATGTGCATGCTGGACCCGCCCGCGATAGAGTCCGTCGAGCCCGGCCCAGCCACTGAAGACGGCAGCCCCACTGTCCTGGTGCGCGGCTCGAATATCGGCCTCTACTCGACCGTCATGTTCGACGGCATTCCTGGCTCCGTCCTCAGCTACGACGCCGAGCAGCGCATCCTGACCGTTGCTCCCCCGCCCGCTGGCCCCGGCCACCAGGCGCGCGTCACGCTGCTCAACCCCGACGGCCAGACTTCCAGCTTCGTTCACGAACCGCCGGTCTACTTCAATGGCACTCCCGGCGCCTCCATCTCGCTCTCGCGGGCATCGCTTACTGCGGGCACAGAGTCCGTCATCGACATAGCGGGTGTGAACACCCGGTTCAGCGAAGGCGTGGTTCAGGTAACTAGCCCGAGCGATGCGGTGACGGTTCGGAACATCCTGGTTGCCGGCCCCACATTGCTGCGCGCCAGCGTCGCCGTGCTCCCCGGGGCCGCTCCCGGTCCGATCACCCTCACGGTCTTCTCGGGCTTAGACCGCATCGACGCTTCCGGGCTGATCATTGAACCGCCTGACGGGCGTCCGTCGCTCGACTCGAACCTGGCAGTTGCACCCGGCGGCGGCGATTACGTCCATGCCGGCGCTGTGGTGGCCATGCCGGTCTCGGGCGTCGGTGCCGCCACGCCCGATCTCGCGCTCACCGTCGACGATCTGCCCGCGCGCATAGTGTCGGTTTCCGATTCGTTCATCGAGTTTGAGGTGCCGGACGTGCCGGCGGGTCCCTCCATAGTTCGCCTGATGCGCGGCCAGACCGACCTCGCGGATCCCGTGATCGCCAGCATCGCCCCCGCGCCGCCGCGAATCACGGGAGTCTTCTCGAGCGCCGGGCACAACGCCGCACTGCGAGGCGCGATGCTGGGGATATCAGCGGCGGGACTCGGCGGAGCCGACGCCCGCATCAGCACGGACCGTGTCCGCGTGTGGATCGGCGGCATCCCGCACGATCCCTGGGACCAGATCATCCCGTGGTCCGGCCGACCCGGCGAGCACGGCATCGTTGTTGCCGTGTCCCAGGCTATCAAGGCTGGCGAGGACGTGCCCATCACGATCTCCTTCGACGGCCACACCTCGGCGCCTTACAACATCACGGTTTTCTAGCCCCCTGTACGCGTCCGCGGCCCGGCCAGGTCTGCCGGGCTGCGGCCGCGGCGGTCGGGAACCGCCCGCCGCAAAGCGCGGCCATGCACATCCGGCGACCGCTCCGTGAATCCGCCCACCCTGGAGCATCATCGAATGCGTAAAGAACCTAAGCTCCGCCACGCCACGAGCGTTCGCGGATTACTTAAGGAGGCGCTGATGCCGCTCAGTACTGCACACTCGATGAGTAAGGAAACGCAACTAACCAGGATGGACCGGGACTCGTTCGCAGGCCGCTGGACGCCGCGCATGCTCAGCATTCTTCGCATCGTGGCTGCGTTCATGTTCATGCAGCACGGAGCTCAGAAGCTGTTCGGTTTCCTCGGGCCGGCCAACGCGACGGCGCCGGAGCTGTTTTCACAGATGTGGGTCGCCGGAGTGCTCGAGTTTTTCGGCGGCGCGCTCGTGCTGGTTGGATGGTTCACACGTCCGGTCGCATTCCTCCTCTCGGGACTGATGGCCGTGGCGTACTTTCAGGCGCACGCGCCGAGGGGCTTCTGGCCGCTTCAGAATCGCGGCGAACTGGCGGCGCTGTACTGCTTCACGTACCTCTACATGGTTTTCGCGGGCGCAGGCGCCTGGAGCATCGACGCGCTGCTAAAGCGCAGGAAATCCGCAGCATCCGAGTAAGACCTCGATGCGCCGCTTGATGCGAGGCTCCGCTTGACGGTGCCTCCATCACAGGTGCGGAACAGCTTCGAACACAACAGCCGTTCCCTCCCCAGTACGGCTGCAAGTACGCGCCGCCACACTGGTACACCACTGATTCGCCGGACGGAATAGTGGCGCAGCCTGCAGAAAGGTTTGAGACATACGCATTGCCCGTCAGCGGCTGTACAACGACCTGCTAGGTTACGTTGTTAGCCCCGGCGATGGCTGCTCCGATCGCCACGCCAACGCCGTGCCGGCAGCGTATCCTGCCCAGGTGCCTCCCCCACCCCAGCCGCTATCGAGATCGATGCCGGCCGACTCTCCCCCTCAGCTTGACCGGCGGCAGTACGCTGCGGTTCCTCTGCTTGAGATCACGGTAGTTCACCTCGGCCCTGACACGCCCCCGCCGGTGCCCGTGAAAAGCCTCGTATCAGGGTCCGGCTTCAGTCGGGCCGTACAGGCCTGAGATGTCCACGCGCTTCAGCCTCGATCTGACGGATAGATCTGTTCCCGCCGGCCTCTCGCATTGAGCACATTTCCGGCTTTGCCGACACACTATGCCGAAAACGTTTTCTCATTTATGCCTATATTGCGGCGCATAGCAGCGCTGGTATTACCGGATCCAAGTTGCTGTGTGCAAGTGTGTTAGCCGCAGAGATATATCAAAACGCACCCTAATATCGGCGCTAAAAACGGGTGTAAATCAGCGCAATCTGCTTGACGTCATCGAGAGTATCTGATAACATCTCGACCCGGCACGCGGGGGGTACGCGCACCGAATCGCGCCACTACTCCGCTGCCGGCCTGATGGCCGAGTTGCACAACTCAGCCTAGAGGAGGCGAAGGGTATGCAAAGGAGAAAGGGAATAGGGATGCTCTGGGTCTGCATGGCGGTCGCCCTGACGGTGACTCTTGCCACGCCGGCCTACGCCCAGGATGTTGACAAAACCGGCCTGCAAACCGCCATAAACGCGTTTGCGGCGCTTGATGCGAACGCCTATACGCCAGCCACCTACCGGCTGGCCCAGATGGAACGCGACGAAGCGCAGGTCGTCCTCGACGATGCCAGCGCGACGCAGGAAGCCGTCGACAATGCGGCCGCCGCATTGAACGCGGCCATCGCGGCGCTGAGACCCGCGAAAGGTTCTGAGTCACTGTGGCAGACCTATCAGGACTACTTCCTGATGGGAACCATCTTCGACAATTCCTCTAACCTGGATCCGGCCAATGACCGCGGCAGGCTGACTACCACCCATTTCAACGTCCTCACCTGCCAGAACTGCATGAAACCTGACGCTCTCTCCACCGGCGGCGCCGGCACTCAGGGCACATTCAGGATCGGCCCGGGGTTGACCGCCACCGCCGACACGCTCTGCACCGGGGCTATCGAAAAAGGCATGAAGGTCCACGGCCACGTGCTGGTGTGGCACGCCCAGACGCCGAACTGGATCAACGGTGGAACAGGCGGCAATTACACCAGGGCCCAGGCCAGGGCGAACATGGAGCGCTACATCAAGACCGTTGTCGAGCACTTCGACTCCCGCTATCCCGGCACGGTCATCTCCTGGGATGTCGTGAACGAGGCGTTCGTGGATGGAGTCGGCTCCATTCCGGAAGGCGCAGACTGGAGAAACTATCTGCGCCAGGGAAACCAGAGCGGCTGGTACAAAGCCTACAGCAACGGCATGTTGCCAGGCGAGCATCCGAGCGACTTTATCTACGATGCTTTCGTGTTCGCCCGCAGGTATACCAACGCCAAGCTGTTCTACAACGACTTCAACATGTACCAGGATGGCAAGTCCAAGCTGGTCGCGTTGATGGTGATGGATCTCAACCAGCGGTACAAGAATGAGTACCCCTCCGATCCGCGCCCGTTGATCGAGGGCGTGGGCGACCAGGGCCACAATTACATCCAGGATACGCCCCCATCGAGCGTGGAGAACGGCTTCCGGAATCTCCTCGCGGCTGGCGTGGATCTTGCGGTCAGCGAGCTCGACCTGTTCTGCTGGTTCCCCTGGAACGCCCAGCCGGCCGGTGGTTACAAAGACTTGAGGGATCGTCAGGCCGCAGACATCATCGGGTCGAATGGCACCACCGAGCAGAGGTACTACTGGATCAACCGCGGCTTCACCAACGGCTCCCAGATCGAGGTGGTTCAGGCCCAGGTGTACGCCGAGTACTTCAGAATCTTCAAGAATTACGCGGCACACATAGACCGAGTCACCTTCTGGGGCTTGACAGACTATATCAACTGGCGGAGCGGCCACAATCCACTGCTGTGGAACCGCGATTTCTCCCCGAAGGACTCTTTCTATGCGGTCTCCGATCCGGAGAGCTATCTGGGCGTTGAACCGTACCGTGTTGAGCCGATCGCGGCGCCCGAGGTTGCCGAAATAATCCTGGCTTACAACGGCATAGCGGACACCGGGAGGTATATCAGCGCCGTGGCCAGGAACATGGGGCCGCAGGCGAATTTCAACGGTGTGCCGAAAACCGTGTTGGTAGATGGTCTGAACCTGTCCAACCCTGCGTATAGGAAAGCGGTGTTCACCTTCCTGAAAACACAGCCGGGATTGGACGACAGGGTTCTGATCATGCCTCCGGATACGTTCTTTATCGAAAGTATCCAGTAACGGGCGCATGTCTGGCCTCCGCACAGGAGGTTGTCCCAGGGATGCTCAACCGAGAATGAGCGGGGCTTCGGCCCCGCTCATTACCAAGTCTGCACAGGGACTCTCTATTCAGTGGCTGGCCTGCAAACTGAATGCATTGTAAGTTTAGTCCCGTTGGCGCGGGCTATCCCACCTGGCCGCCCGTATTGTAAGTCCGATCACCAGGATCTGTCCTGACGGACGTGCCCTGACAGCTATGTCGTGACAGTAACGGACTGTGATCCGGCCGCGAATCCGGGGGACAGTCATGTTGACCTCGGGACCCAAACCGAAGGCCCGGGTACGGGCGCCGCGAAGGGAGTCGGGAAGGTCCGCGCCGCGATCGTCGCGCACCTGCCACAGACCGTAGCCTGCCAGGCCCACATCGAAGAGTCCGAGTCTCTTCCCTGCTCCTCCCTGAATCTGGACCGTATCGCCACGCGTGATGTCGACTTCCCGCTTGCGCTGATTCAGGTTATAGCTCGACAGGGCGGATATATTCCACGACTTCCGCGCGCCGAAATAGGCTGCGCCGCCGAGCGAGAATTGATGACTCCATTCACCCTTTCCAAGGTTGACGCCTTCTCGCGGCGAGTACAGTCCTGTGGGAGCGTAGAACGCGTAGCCCGCCACTATATCCGCGCGGGCCTTCTTCCATCCGATTCTGACGGGTTGCACGTAAAGATCTCCGAAGCCGAACCTGTCCAGGCTGGCCTCCGGGACGCTGATTCGCACGCGGATGCGCACGGTGGGTATGCCTATCGTGGCGTTCATGTACATCGAATGCCAGGGCAACTTGAACGTCAACTGCGCTCCGACGGAGTTCGCATTCACGCTCACGCTCGGCGCGAGGCGAATGGGGTCGCCATTCCTGTCAATGACCTCGTCCGCCCTATAGAAGACAGGCATGTCGATGACATAGAGGCCGCTATCCGGCTGTGAACCGGCGCGCAACCCGAGTGTTCCGAGCGTCTTGTGCCCGAGTTCCTGGGCTCCCGCTGGAGCCGTCCAGACGAGCCCTGCGATGATCACCAGACGCCACGCTCGCGAAGGGATTCGATGTCCCATCTTCGGGTCAATAAATCTGTGAGATACGGATGAACAGCTCGCCGCCTCTGCTCTTAACAAAAATTGTCCCTGATCTCCGTGTCTCAATAAGGGGTGCAGTCCCGGGGGCATGCGGCGGCCACGGTTTCCCGCATGGAACGGGCCATCCCTACGCCGGGCACAACGCCGCAGTTGCGTTGCGAGAGGCGTGGAGGCAATGACGCCCGGTTCTTCCGAAGGCGGCCAAGTCCCGTTTGTGGTTCGTATCAGGGAACGGCTCTAGCCGTGCCAAAAAGGCCTATCAGAACGAAGGGGCTTTAGCCCCTGTTATCGACGATATCCATGCAGGGGCTGAAGCCCGCAACTAAGGATGTCCTCTACGGCCCGGCTGAAGCCGGCCCTGATACGAGGCTCTTCAAGCGCGGTTCAGTGGTACGGGGAAGCTCGCCCTGCTAAAGGTTTCTTCTGCGATAGTGACTCGAGTCACAGACCGCGCCCGCCGGCGGCCAGAGTATTCCAGTAGTTGTCTACTCCACCTTCCGGCCGGTCAGGCTACAGGAGTAACTGATGGTTGGTATCAGGCTGATACAGATCGCGGCGGTCTACCTTGTCGTAGGCCTCGTGCTCGGAGTGGCGATGGGCATTGCGGGGGACTTCTCCCTCATGTCCGTCCATGCCCACCTGGCGCTGTTGGGTTGGGCGACCATGGCGCTCACCGGCGTCATCTACATCCTCATGCCGGGCTGCGCGCGTAGCCGTCTGGCAGGCCTCCACTTCTGGGGGCACAATATCGGGCTGCCGGTGATGATGGCAAGCCTCGCGCTGGTGCAGAGCAACGAAGCCATACTGGAGCCGGTGATCGCCGCCAGTTCCATGCTGGTGCTCGTCTCTCTGGTGCTGTTCACCGTCAATCTGTTCCGCAACGCCATCGCAAAGGGCTCCGCGCACGAGTACAGCGGCGGCAGTCTGGAGACGCACGTGGCCGTAAAGACCTCGTCTCCACCCGTCCCGCTCTAGTGGTCTGCGGCAGGGCTTCAGCCCTGCCAGAAGATTGCAAGCCGCTCTGTGCGGAGCTGAAGCTCCGCGTGGACTGAAGTCCGCCTCCCGCCTTCGGTTCCGACCGGCTCTTAATGCAGAGTCCGCGCCTCCGGTGGGGCGGACGCCCTCGTCCGCGCCGGCCCCCCTGGTCCGGCTTCCCCGTGCCGCTGAAACTCGCCTGAAGAGCCTCTAATCAGGGCCCGGCTTCAGTCGGGCCGAGAAGGGCCGCGGCCGCGAACGACAAACGCCCGCGGCCGCTGCTGGATGCTACACCAAAGCTATCAGCTCGATGCCTTCCTTGCGGCCAAGGTTGCGCGAGTACTTCCTCTCCGTTGCGTTGTTCCAGTGCTCGTGCACACCGAGGCTGGCAAGCGGGCCGCGGCCGTCGGGATTGTACACCGTGCCCGATGGCGCCTTACCGGCCTGCGCCGCTTCGTGCATATAGTTGTCCGGATTACCCCGGACCTGGGTGGCTCGCGGTTCGTTTCTGAGAATATCGAGGCCCACCGAATCCAGCGCCACCGGATCCTGGGACACCAGCAGGCACGAAGACCAGTCGTCGCCAACGCTTGCCCACCGGTACACGTTGCCTTCGTTGTGCTCCGAACCGTATATGCCGTCCAGCATGTAGAGCATGGTCTTGCCGCCAAGGTGCTGGTGGCCCATCAGATCCACTAGCACGTTGTAAGAACCCATCGGCGACGTCCGCTGTATGTACGAGTGCAGCGGCGCGGGAGTCCAGCCGTTCTCCGGAAAATGCACGGAGCCGAAATGATTCTTCCCTATCAGAGTCACTCCCGCTATGGTGTGCGCGCGGATCAACGCCACGTTGATCATGTAGGTGGTGTCCACGACTTCCCGCGGCAGGTAGGCCGTCGGCACACCCGCTTTCGAAAACCGCACGGGGTGTTCCTTATCGACGGTGGGGTTGATCCGCCCGCCGTGTCCGAAATCGTACCCGGCCAGGAATTGCACGGCCTGGAAGTCGCGCCCGGGAATACCGCGGATCTTTGTGAAGATCGGTTGGCCGATGTTGTGATAGTCCAGCGCCTCGTAGATGATGATGTCCTCTCCGGGAACGCCGGCGTTGTTGATGAGCTGCGCCACGAGCGCGGCGATGAGGTGCGGGCTCGTGAAGCCGTTCTGAGGAGGCCTGTTGGCCGCAGGCCCCGGGCCGCCCGGACGAGGTCCGCCGCCTGGACGCTGCGCGGGTCCGCGTCCCGGAGGGAACGTGCGGAACATATTAGTCCAATCCGGGCCCCTGTCCTGGTTGCCGTTGATCTTGATCGCGATCTTCTCTCCGCGGCGGTAGCCGGAGCCGCCGCGCTTCTGCGCCGTGTTGAAATGCCGGAACAAAGCGTCCCAGGCCTGCTTTTCGTTCCTCTGTCCGGTGAGTTCGAGCAGCGTGCGCGACACCATGTTGTTCACCACACGCTGATCCGTATTGGCGTCGTCCCACCAGTACCCGGTCTTGCCGTCCCATGAGGTCGCATTCGCATCGCGCATCCACACGACGCGGCCCGGGTGGATTCCCTTCCCTTCACCAATCGGATTGTTCAGGCCCTCGCTCGGCGTAAACGGGCCCGCTTCCTGAAGGGCGGGTCTCTGAGCCGATGCGCGGCATACGGCCGTCGCGGCTAGTGACGTCAGGAAACATCTCCTATCCACGAATTCGCTCCTTATGTACGAATATGACGGGTGTTAGCCAACTCCCGCGAGCGGCCCGGATCTGACAATCCGGCGCCCGGGCGCCTTCACAATGCGCGCACGCGACACGGAGAACGCCTGCGCAGAAGCTCCGCCTCTGCTCCACATTATGCGCCCCGCAGCGCGTCCTCGCGGAACGGGATACAGCACTCCGGGAGCGCGACGGCGTCCATCGCCATCGCGCGGCTCCCGCGCCGTTCTAGCGCCCCCTGCTCAATCTTCTAAAGTACTCTGCCACCGCCTCGGCGTATCCCGGAGGCGTCGGCTCGGCCGCCTGAGTGCGTGCCTCCGCGGCCACGTTCTCGCCCAACTGCCGCCGCAGCTCGAGTTCCACCTGCGCCAGCCTGTCCCGAAGCTCGGCCGGAGGGGCGCTCCGTATCTTGCGGTCCAATTCCGGGAAGTTCTGCAGGGCGCGGCCCACGCGCATGATGCCGGTGGTCCACTCGCCGCGGCCCTGGCTGCGGCCGCCCCGCTCCGCCCCCTCCAACTCGCGGCGCAGTTCCTCCACCGCCCGCAGCGCGCGCTCGGCCTGCTCGGGCGTCGCACCCTCGCGTGGTTCGCGCCCCACAGACCGCCGCGCGGTCTCCAGGTTCTCCGCAAGCTCGCGCAGCGCCTGCGTCACCGGTGCCTCACGTATCACCGTGTACTGCCCCAGGCCGCGCCTCAGCAGCTCCGAGTTGAACCGGATTCGCGTTCGCACTTCCTCCGACTCCAACTGGCCGAGGGCCTCGCGCATCTTGGCCGCGGCCTCCGGGTCCGTCGAAGCGAGCGCGCGCGCCGATTCCCGAACGTCGTTTTCGAGCTTCTGCAACTCTTTCAGCATACGCTCGCGCTCAGCGGCGAGATCGCCGGCCTGAATGCGGCGCGCCGCGTTCGCCTGCGGATCTCCGAATCGCTGCTGAAGCCGTCGAACGTAATCCTGCTGCTCCGCATTCAGCCGCCTCGCCTGCTGCGCAACCTCGTCCGCCCGGGATGCCGTTTCCGTCCGCCGCTCCTGCTCCAGCGCCCGCTGTGCCTCGCGCAACCGCTCCGAGGCGCGCTGCGCGTCATCTCCGCCCTGACCCTGCCGGCTTTGCGAGGCGGCGCGCCGCATATCCTCCACTGCCCGCTGCATCTCTGAGGCCGCGGCCCGCGCGGCGCTGCTCGCCTGCCCTGACCGCGCCATCTCCTCCATGCGCCGCCGCAACTCCTCGGCCTCCCGCCGCAGCATCTCCTGCTGCCAGCGCTGCTCGGGCGTCTGCGTGCGGTTGCGGTTAGCGGCCAGCTCCTGCTGCCGGCGCGCCAGTTCGCGCAATTTCTGGAAGGTTTCGTCGAGCGTCTGATCGCGTTGCTGGTTCGACGCCCGCGACCCCAACTCGTAGTGATTCTTCTCGGTGTCGAGTTCGAGGTCGAACAGGCTTTCGAGATCGCGCCCCGCGCCACCTCCTCCGCCGCCTCCCGAACCCTGACGCCCGAACGCCACCTGAATGTCGCGGAAAAGCGCCTCGGCACGCAGCAGGTGCTGGAGCGCCTTCTGCTCCGGCCCGAGCGCGTCGCGCCACCTGGCACGGCCGAGTTGCTCGGCCGCCGGAGTCATCGCATTGGCGGCTTCGGTCATCTCGCGCGCGAAAGCCTGGAACTCGGCATTCTGCCCCGAAAGCTGGCGGCTGCCCATGCGTCGCGCGAGCGACTGCGCCTGGTCGCGCAGCGTCGCCTGCACGCCGGAGAGGAACCGTGCGTTTTCGGCAGCGCGCGCCGCATCCGCCGGTCCGCGGATCTCGTTCCACGTCGCCGCGATTATCTCCTTCTGCCGCTCTGAGATACCGCCGCCATCGCCGTCCATGTCGCCGCCGCCGCCACCCGCGGCTTGCGCCTGCGAGTACCGCCGCTCGAACGGCTCCACCTGCAGGAAGTAGATATCTGTGCGCGCCGGGCTTCGCGCGTCGCGCGCCGTGGCGTACATGCTCACTATGTCGCCGGGTGCGAGGTTGAAGTCCTCCAGATACAGCGTGGCGCTCGCGCGCACCGAGTCGGGCTTCGTTCCGCGAAGCTCTATAGTCTGCTCCGGCCCGCCGTTCACGGAGTAGTTCAGCGTCACCGCGCGCAGTCCGAAATCGTCCGCCGCGGAGACCTCCACCGTCACTTCCTCGATGGCGCTCACGCGCGAGTCGCGCCCCGGCCGTTCGATCTTCACCACCGGCGCCTGGTCCGTCTGCGCCTCGATGAAGTAGTCGTCCGAGAGCCGGACGATCTCGCCGTTCTCATTAGAGGCGACATAGTACGAACCGTCTTTCCGGATCGGCACGCGAGCGCGGCCGCCGGCGAGGCGGATCGTCTCGCCGCTCTCCATAACCAGCACGCCTGAGTCGAGCGGGCGGTCGGTTGTGACCTCCAGTTCGGCCTCGGTGCCTTCCACCGCGCGTAGATCGCCGCCGGGGTCCTCCGTTGAGGGCGGCAGTCCGGACCACGCCGGATAGTGGTAAGTCACCCGGATTGATTTAACTACGGGCAGATCCTTAACGGAAAGCTTGAAGGTGCGCGACCGGACTCCCCGCGCCTCGACGTAGTAATCGAGCGAATCGGGAATGCCCGGGAAGACGAACTCGAATGCGTCACCCACCGGCTGCATCTCGGCCTGCTCCCATCTCGCCGCGCCGCGATATCGCGCGAACACGACCGCGCGAGAGGTCCGGAAGCCCTCCAACCGCGCCGAGATGACCTGGTCCGCGTTGCGGCGGATGGTGTGGTCGCCCGGAGAGACGTGGATGGCGTAGAGCGGCGTGCTCGAGCCCGCCCCCCACAACAGCGATGCGCCATATCCCACGAAGCCCGGCTTCGCCGCCACCAGCCATATCAGGCACACGCAGCCGAGCGTCGCGCCCGAGGCGAACGCGGCGATGCGCCCCGTAGGCGCAACGGCAGCAGGCTCCGGCGCTCGCGCGAGCGCATCGTCCGCCAGCAGCTCAAGGAACGGGTCATCGCCGGTGCGCCGGTACTCCGCAGCGGTTAGCAAACGCTCGTTCAGCCCGCCGGCGACTTGTTCGGCCTCAACCGCGGCCCGCTTCCTCGTCAGCCTCAGCACCGGAACGATGATCGCCAGCGCCGCCGCCGCGCCCACCGAGAGCGCGAGCGCCACACGCGCCGCCTTGATCGCCGGCAGCGAGAAGCCGAACCAGTTCATGAGGATGGCGAGCGCAAGCGTCGCGCCGAGCGCGGTCCCCGCCATAACCGCCGCACCACGTGCCACCGCCACGGCCGTCAGGCGGCGTCCCAGCGCCGCCAGGTATGCGTCGAGCTGCTCGATAGCGTTCATGTTCTGTCTCCGCTCGAAACAGCGTTCCCGGGCCCCCACGCGAGGCGCGCGCCCGGCTCGTGGCGGTCTTCCAGGCCGCCAGGATGCCCGGCCGCCGCGCGATGGCGGTTTCTACACACGCGCCGCATGCGAAGCTCCTTTCCCGACAGCTTCCACTCCCAACACCTCAGGACGGCGCGCGCCGAAGTACCGGCTCCCAACGAACGACTCCGCGAGCGCCACTGCAACCGCCAGTGCGATCAGCCACGGCCACAACTCGTGCCGCGTCCTGGTTTCCCGCGCGGAACCCCGTTCTTCACCGCCTGCCGCCGAGTTCTGCCACAGTGTCAGGGTCTCGCGGGGCGCTACCGCAAGATCGGATTCGCGGCGGTCTGAGTTCACCGCGATCAACTCATTGCGGCCGCGCGCCCTCCGCAGTTCGTAGAAACCCTCCTCGGCCGCGTCGAACGACGCCGCCGTGCGCGCCTCGGACATCGAGAGCGCGCGGCGCCCGTGCGGGTCGAGTATCTCCACCGCGACCCCCGGGGTCAACTCTACAGCCGAGCCTGCCACGCGCTGCGGCGTGGCCTCGCCCAGGCCGCTGAGGTATCCCGCCGCGCGCAACACGAATGGAACAAAAGCTTTGTGGAGCGGAAGGTCATTCGCGAGGCCGTCCAGCGATGAGCCGAAAACGAGCAACCGGCCCGCGCCTATCGCCGCTTCGCTCAGCGCCGGCGTCCCGTCCGCCAGCCGGGCGAGGACACGCAAGCCCTCCACACGCGACACCCGGTAGAAGCGGACGCCCGACCACAAGTTCGCGTCGCGCAGCACCGGATGCAGCGCATCCATCCAGGACACGGTCTGGAAACGATCGCCCTCGCGCCCGTAATACAGCGGCGTGAGTTCACCCAATGCGTCCAGCTTCTGGCGTCCGGAGAACGCAAACAGAGCCGCGCCTCCGCGCCGCACGTACTCGACAACCCAGGCGGGCGGCGCGGCATCCGCCACAACGACGAAAGCGTACTCGCCCTCGGTGTTCCCCTCCCGCAGCCGGAACGGCGAGCCGGGCGCGGACTCCAGCGCCGCACGGAGGTACACCGCGCCCCGGCGGTCCCCTATATACAGGACCGGCCGCGGCTCCGCGCGCTCGATCGAGAAGTAGTAGCGGTCGTCAGCCGCCAGCGAGTCGCCAGGCTCGATGCGCGCTTCGCAGCGGTTCAGGCCGTACGGCAAGCCGCGCAGGTCAAAGCTGGCGACAGCGCGGCCATCAGCGGGTACCGAAACCTCGCGTTCTGCCACAACTTTTCCGTTCAACTGCAACGACACACGGCGCGTTTCCGCCGGAGTGCCATATCCGCGTACCGTCACGCTAACGGGCGCTGTATCGGCGCCAAAAACGCGAGCCGGGGCTTCCGCCCGCTCCACGGCCCAGTTCGGCACCGCCTCGTCCACAATCTGGTGCAGCACAAGGCTTGCGTTCGGGGGCAGCCGCAGGTCGTTGAACGAAGCCGGCATGGCAGTCTTCTGGAAATCGCTGAAGACGTGCACCTCGAGCGGTTCGCTGCTGCCTAGCGCCGCCACAGCGCGCCCCAACTCAGCCAGTGAACCGGTCTCGGCGGTCGCCTGGAAGCCCTGAATGGCCGAAGCGTCGTGAACCACTCCGGTGCGCCCGAGCGCTATGGCGCGTGCATCGGGAGAGCGCCGGAGCTCCGCCGCCGCGAGGCTTTTCGCCCGCTGCATCCGGTTTCCCTCGCGCATGCTGGCAGTGACATCGACTGCGAGGACCACCCTCCGCCCGCCCGCTGCCACTCCGCTGGTTTCGAAGTACGGTCGAGCGAAAGCCAGCGCCAGCAACAGAATAATTGCCGAACGTAATGTAAGAAGTAAGTAATACTGCAAACGCCGCTGGCGCGCCGAGGTTTCGGTCCGCGCCTCCCAGAACATCACGGACGCGAACGGGCGCGGCTCGCTCCGGCTCCTCCGCAGCAGGTGCAGGTAGAGCGGCAGACCTATGGCGGCGGCGGCAACGAGGAACCACGGAGCGGCGAAACCCATGCCTCAGAGCCTCCTCTGGCGCGCCGCCAGGTACTCGCGCAGGGCGGCATCTAGCGGCTTGTCGGTCGGTATCAGCACATAGTCGATGCCAGCCTCCTGCGAGCCCTTCCTCAGCGCTGCCGTGTGGGCGTCGATACGTTCGCGGTACTCGCGACGGGCGTATTCCGGCGACACCTCGATGCCCTGCTCCGTCTCCATATCCACCAGAAGCGCCGGGCGGCGCAGCGACGGCGCAAGTTCCTCAGGGTCAAGCAGGTGGAAGAGGATAACCTCGGTGCCGCGCCGGGCAAGTGGCTCGACGGTCCGGATGATCTCAGCCGGCGGCGCATAGAAATCTGAGATGACCGCGGCCATACCGCGCCGGCGCAGGAAGTTGAGAAAATGCGCGAACGGTTTGGCGTAATCCGTTCTCGTTCCGGGGCTTGCCTTCTCGAGCGCGTGCATCACGCGCGCCAGTTGCCCCTGCCTGCCGGAGGGCTGTACGTAGTTGCGAACCTCGTCATCGAAAACGATCAGCCCGGCGGCGTCGCGCTGGTGCGACGCCAGAAAGCAGAGGGATGCGGCCAGGTAGCGCGCATACTCCAGCTTGTTTATCTGCCCTGATCCGAACGCCATAGACGCGCTGGCATCGAGCATCACTGTAAGTTGCGTGTTAGTTTCACCACGATAGCGCTTCAGATAGCAGCGCTCCGTGCGTGCGAACACGTTCCAGTCCACGTAGCGGAGGTCGTCACCCGGCGTGTAGGAGCGGTACTCGGCGAACTCCTGGCTGAAGCCGAAATCGGGCGAGCGGTGCAGTCCGGCAACAAAGCCGTCCACCACCGTGCGCGCCACGAGTTCGAGGTTCGCTATGCCAGCGAGGACCTTCGGGTCGAGATACCGCACCTGCATGCTCATCTCTCCGCCGGCGACGGGACCGCCTCGAGCAGCCGCCGCAAGATGTCATCGGATTTCAGCCGGTCCGATTCGGCGTGGAAGTTCAGCAGCAGCCGGTGCCGGAGCACGGGCGCCGCAAGTGCCCGAACGTCTTCGTACGCAACGTGATACCGTCCGCGGGAAAGCGCGCGCGCTTTCGCCGCGAGTATCAGGAACTGCGCGCCGCGCACGCTGGCGCCGTAGTTGACGTACTTCGTGATGAAGTCAGGCACGCCGGGCTCCCCGGGGCGCGTGGCGCGCACGAGATCGATAGCGTACCGTGCTACGGAGTCCGCCACCGGCACCATGCGCACAAGCTGCTGGAAGCTGGCGACTTCCTCCGCGTTTGTCACCGCTTCCGCCTGTGGCAGCTCAGTGGTGGTCGTGAGGTTGATGACGTCCATCTCCTCTTCCGCCGTCAGGTAGTCGAGGACGGTGTTGAACAGGAACCGGTCGAGCTGGGCCTCGGGCAGAGGATACGTGCCTTCGAGTTCGATGGGGTTCTGCGTGGCTAGCACGAAGAACGGCACGGGCAGGTCGTAACGCGTGCCCCGCACGGTGCAGGACAGCTCCTGCATCGCTTCAAGTAAGGCGGCCTGAGTCTTTGGAGGCGTGCGGTTTATCTCATCGGCGAGAAGCACGTTCGCGAAGATCGGACCGGGCACAAACGTCCAGGTGCGGCGGCCTGTGACGGGGTCTTCTTCGATGACATCGGTGCCGGTGATGTCGGACGGCATAAGGTCAGGCGTGAACTGGATGCGCTTGAACTCAAGGCCGAGCGCCTGGGCTATCGTCCTCACGAGCAAGGTCTTGGCCGTTCCCGGCAAGCCCGTGATAAGGCAATGGCCGCCAACAAACAGGGCGATCATCACCTGTTCGAGCACTTCCTGCTGGCCGACAATCACTTTGCGCACCTCCCCGACGATGCGCCGGTGCGCGTCGTGGAAGCGCTCGATCCGTGTTCTCAGTTCGCCTGCGTCGAGTTGGGTGGCAGTCGCCATGAATCCCCTTAGTTTGGAAAGAGTTCCAGCAACATCTTCTGCGCGGGCCGGTAGCCCGGCGCGATCTCGAGCGCCAGCAACAGCTCTTCTCTGGCGTTCTCGAGACGGTTTGCGGCGCGGTAAGCTCGCGCCAGGTTGTAATGCGCTGCGGCAGCATCGTGCGGCTTCAGCGCGAGCGCCGCGGAGTACTCGCGGATAGCCCCGGCGGCATCGCCCGCTTCGAGCAGGAGCCCGCCCAATCGCACGTGCAGTTCCTCGTCGAGCGGGTCCACCGCCAGCAGCCGCGAAAGCGCCGCCACAGCTTCCTTGTTGCGGTTACGCCGTTCAAGTTCCGTCGCTAACTTCTTGATAAGGCCCGGGTCGCGTCCGCCGGCCTTAGAGTAACGCTCTAACTCGGCAAGCGCCGCCGCCGTGTCGCCGCGCGCGGAGTACGCGTTCACCAGAAGCTCATAGGCGCACCCCGATTCGACATACTCCGGGAACATGTCCCGGAGCGCGGGCCCCAGGCGGATGACATCGTCGTGCCTGCCGGCCGCAGCCGCCTTGTTCAGCTCCGTCATGCGCTTGCGCCAGTCGTCTAGCCCCGCTGTGAGATGAGCCGTCTCGGCTTCGAGCGCGGCCAGGAAGCGGCGGTCCAGTTCTTCAGGAGCGATGCCGAGCGCGGTGCGGATAGCCTCTTCAGTACCTTTGCGCTGCGCGAAAATGTTGATCATCTCGACGAGCTTCTGCTCGCCCCACGTCTTCGCTATGTAGTCGCACAAGCGGCCCGCCTGGAAGTACGACACCACCACCTGGGCCGGGTACGACGGGCGCATGAAGCCGCGGTCCAACTGCATGACTGGCAGGAGCTTTTTGTCCCGGATGGCAGACAGGACCTCGAAAGTCAGGCGGTCGCCCCAGTCGGCGTGCGTTGCGGTTTCCTCGTGAACGGCGACGCCTTCGACGAACCAGCGGGGAGCGCGGTGGTTGGTCATCGAGAGCACGTACACGTGGCTGAGCTCGTGCCAGAGCGTGCTGGCCCAGTGATAGCTGCCGCGCGGGCGCCCCGATGGGCTGTCCATGGCGACGACATCACCGAAGGTGACCCCGAGCGCGCCGAGGCCGGGCATCCCGAGGGCGCGCACGGCGAAGTCTTCGTGGTCCGGGTACACCTCGATGCGCACCGGGCGCGAGAGCCGGTGCCCGTACTTCTTCTCATAGACGGCAGTGGCACGCGCGATTTCCGCGTCGAAGTAAGGCTTGAGCGCTTCCGCCTCCTTCGCGTGGAGCTTCAGGACATAGCGCGAAGTCTTTGAAAACGAGAAGCGATCGTAGCTGTCCAGCAGCCGCAGCGTGTTCACCGTTCCGGCATTGCGGTAGCCGTTCTCGTAGGCGGTTTCGAGGTGCCGGCGGGCTTCGTCGTCGCGCGCCAGGCGCATGAGATTGATACCCAACTCGGAGTGCGCGGCCCAAAGGCGCGGGTTCAGTTCCAGCGCGCGCCGGTAAAGCGTGATCGCCTCGTCGTAGCGCATCCGCAGGACGAAGATGCGGGCGGCGAACAGATACCCGGCGGCGTCGAGTTTCGTGTCGTCGAGGTCGGTAGCGAGCCACTTGATGGTGGCGCGCACGGCGGGCTCGAGCGGCGTTCCTGCGGCGTGCTTCGTAGCCGCTGCCTCGTCGCCTTCTTCGAGCGCGAGGCGGGCCAGAAGCTCGCGCGCTTCGACGTCATCTGGCTTGGCCTTCAGCGCCGCTTCGGCCAGTTCCACGGCGCGGCGATCGAAGTTTTCGGCCGCGATCAACGCCAAGCCAACCATTGCCCCGGCGTTGTTGGGGTCCAGGTCGAGGGCTTCTTTGAAGAGCCCCTGCGCGTCCTCCTGATTGAAGCGTTCCAGCAACAATCGGCCCCAACGCACTCGTATGTAAGGATTTTTCGGGTTGCTATCCGCAGCGGCGCGGAAGAAGTTGTTGGCGTCCTGCCAGCGCTCCTCACGCCAGGCGCGCTCGGCGCTCTCCAGGGCGGTCTGCGCCTGCGCGGCGAATGACAGGGCGAGCAGGATTGCGGCGAACCTCACTTATCTAGCGCCTCCTGAACGCGGGCGAGTTCAAGAAGCAGCGCGGTGAGGCGGCGTCGATACGCAGCGTCCGTCATCGCAGCTTTGCGCGTCTTGAGATCCTCTATGTCGCGCTCGAGCTGCTCGCGGCGGGCGAGCAACCGGGCTTTTTCCGGATCGGAACTGGCCGCAGCGGTCTGCCCGTAGCGCGCCAGCACGAAGGCCGCGCCGTTGCCCTCGATGCGCGGGTGCTCTGTGGCGAGGCGGTTCTGTTCCTTGTAGAAGCGGGCCACGCGGTCCTCGGCGAAGCGGAAAGCTTCGAGGGCTGAGATGCTTTCGTTCTTGTCGGTGTCCGCGGATGGGTTGCGCAGCGCCTCGGCCCAGTATCGGGCGAATATGGTGGCGTTTTTTTCGGTGCCGCTGCGGGTGGCAGTGATGACGATGCGGTCTGGTTTGCGGAGGGCGTCGAGGCCGGCGCCGCTCGCGCTTGTCATGTTGACGACGAGCTGGCGCGACGAAGGGATGGCGTCGAGCAGCTCGGCAAGTTGCTGAGCTGTGAGATCGGGCCCGCGCAGGTTGAACTTGTAGACGTGGCCATCGAAGGTGCCGTGGCCGATGAGCATGACGACGACGTCGTCCTGCGGAGTGGAGCGCTGCGCGAGGCTAGAGAGAGCCGAACGGACCTGGGCGGCGGTCGCATTGTTGAACACAAGCGTGCCGGGGAGCGCTTTGGCGATCTCGGCGGACCAGGACTCGAAGCGCTTGGCGAACTCGGGATCGCCGCCAAGGCCGCCGATGACCACCGAGTGGGTTTCGGCGAGAGCCGGCGTAACGGCGAGCACAAGGCAGGCAGAGCCAAGCACTGCCCATCGTGCCCGCGGCGCGTTCGTCATACAAACCCCCAGCGCCGCCGGAGCAGCCATTCAGCCGAGCGCACCATCAGAGCTAGGATCAGCATTGCAGGAACGTTCCAGATGTCGCGCGCCTCGCGCACCGTCACCCCCGCCTCCGAAAATTCGATGTCTCTTGCCAGCTTGGATGCCTCCGATGGGCGATAGTAACCCCCGCCGGTTTCAGCGGCGAGCGTCTCGAGCAGCGGGCGGTTCTGCGCGGTGCGAAAGTTCTCCGCCACACCGTCCTCTCGCAGCACCGTGACCGCATCGCGCCCGAGTTCCTCCTCACCGCGCCAGGCGACAACCTCGGCAACGTAGGATCCTGGCGCCGCCGCGTTCCATTCGGCGGTGTAGACGCCCGGTTCTTCGCTGTTTGGCGCAAGCTCGACGGTGGACGCCGCTCCGCCTGGCGCGAGGATGCGCGCCTCGACGCGCGCGTCCGGCGCTGGACGGAAACCGGCGTCGCGCACCTCGGCGCGGAGCCGCAGCCGGGTGTCATCCGAAAGCACGTCGAGCGGCGTGACCGCCTCTACAGGGCTGGGCGTCCCCTCCACCACCCAGCGGAGCAACTGGCGCCAGAAGGTTTCGTG
The DNA here is from genome assembly GCA_050260275.1 of bacterium. Classification (GTDB taxonomy): domain Bacteria; phylum Acidobacteriota; class Terriglobia; order Bryobacterales; family Bryobacteraceae; genus DATMXS01. Next base: position 6,249 of record JBLNBX010000149.1, on the reverse strand, counting down.
TGTCTGGTCGGCGTGGTCCAGGCGCATTTGCCATCGCCAGGTGCCGCCGGTGGCGAGGATAGCTGTCCGGCCGCGCCCATAGTTCTCGATAGCGAGCAGCGGCATGGTGCGGTTGCCAACGGTCATCTCGGCGAGGACAACCGCGGCGGGCTTCGGAGCGCCGGTTTCCTGGTAATCGGCAAGAGGCGGCAGGCTCTGCCAGCGGGACGCGTTCGCCGAGGGGTCGTTCACGAGCCGCACGATGGGGCTCTCTATGCCGGCGGAGGTCAAGCGGGGCGCGGCAGGGTCGCGGTGGAAAGTGCCGCGGCGCTCGGGCAGCTCGAGCGGGAGCATTTCCGCCAGCGGGCCGCGGCCGTAGCCCCCGTCGGCCAGCCCCGCGCGGCCGCCGAGGAACAACACGCCGCCCCCGCGGACCGCCGCGAACTGCCGGATAGCCTCCTGCTGGGAAACGGTAAACCAGCTACTGTCCACGCTTCCGATGACGAGGCCGTCGTAGCGGAACAGCTCTTCGGGCGATGACGGGAAACCCGTCTGGAGTTCGGCGGCATCCCGTATGCCTTGGCGATAGATCTTGTTCTCGGTGGTGCGCAGCATCGAGACGACGCTCACCGCGGCATCGTCGTCCATCGCGCGGCGGATGAACTTGTACTCCCAGCGCGGCTCGCCTTCTACATAAAGGATGCGCGGCCTGCGCGCATCGATGGCCATGATGCGGGTAACACGGTTGTTCGCGGTGTTCTCTTCTCCGGCGACGGGAGCGACGGCGATTTCGAGCGTCCGCGCGCCAGCTTCGCCCGCGCTGAACTCGAGCGTCTCATTCTGCTCGACGCCCGTGAGAGTGATATCGCGCGAGGCGAGCACGCTGCCCGAGTCGCGCACGCTGATGCGGGTTTTCGTTTCTTTGAAGCCGGATGAGCGTAGCGCAACCTCAACGCGGACCCGCGAGCCAGGCAGAACGCGCCTCGGAATCGTGATGCCGGCGATCTCAACATCGCGCCCGGCCGACTCGCGCCCGAAACCCACGGCGTGCACCGGAATGCGGCGGAGGCGGAGCCGGCCGACGCTGTCCCGGTCGATGCCGCCGGAACTGTCGCCGCCATCGCTCAGCAATACGACCGCGCCGATGGGCACGCTGGCGGCGTCGGCGGCCACGCGGTCGAGCGCCTCGCCGATACGCGATGAGGAGCCGGAGGCCTGGAGCGCGGCGGCGTTCTCGATGCGTTCGGCCGAGTTCGAGAAACGGTAGAGCCGTACGTCGTACCGGGAGGAAAGGTCCGCCAGCGCGCTTCCGGCGAGCAACTCCTTGACGGCATCGATGCGCGCCCGCCCGTCTTCACGGATCGCCATGCTGCGGGAGTCATCCACGAGAACGGCGATGATGTTCGCATGCGGCTTCAGGGCGGATACGCTCACTGCGGGACGCCACAGCATAAGGATCAGCAGGGAAACGAAGGCCGCCTGCAAGCCCCAGAGCGCCGCGCGGCGGGCGCTGCGCACGCGCAGCACGGAAGCCGCAAGCGCCGCTGCCGCCGCCGCAATTGCCGCGATCAGCAGCCAAGCCGGCCAGCCGGACAGGAAGAGCAGGTCTCCCCTGGAGAACGCCGTCCACGGATGGTTGAATAGCCAGTCGAACATGGGCGGGTCTCAGTGGGTCATTGCGTAAATGATGGAGTTAATGCCCGTCCTGTAAGCCTGCGAAGCCCAGGCTTCGGGGTAGCTTGGGTGGTCGGCCCATTCCCAGGCGTCCCCCAGGTCCATGTTGTGGTGGATGGCCATCATGAGGCGGCCTTTATCGTCGTAGATGCCACGCCACTTGGGATCGATGCCGTCGCGTTCCCAAGTGCGGCCGCTGTACCAATACTGAATGCCTGGCACCTGCACGCGCTCGTCCATGTCGTACAGAACGTGGAAGATCTCGTCGGTGTCGGCGATGTCGACAATCTGGCGGTCAGGGAAAATCCGCGCGATGCCGGCCTCGAATATCTGCCACTCGCGGGTGCCGTGGAAGTCGTCGAAGAAGAGAAAGCCGCCCCGCAGCATGTACTCACGCAGACGTGCGGCCTGCTCGTCGGTGAGGCGCCACTGGCCGGGTTCGACGACGTAGACCCAGGGCCAGTAGAAAATCTCATCGGTGTCGAGGTCGATAACGCGCTCGCCGGCGCAAGTATGGATGCGGGTGAGCCGGCGGACTCCCTGGACAAACTGGCGATCGGCTTTCGGGTAGTCGACCATCCAGGAACGGGAGCTATACCAGCGCCGGCCCCATGAGGGGTACTTCAGGCGCGCAAATGCCCATTCCGTCTTCTCGTTCGCATCTGGGGGGATTGGCGCACCGTCATTGTCGTAGTCGGTGGGAACGCGGAAACCCACCTGCTGGAAAGCAAACAACCCGCCCCACAGGCAGACGGCTGCGGCGGCGGCCCGAATATAGTTACGGAACCGCATTTTCCACTAGCCCCTCGTATGTACTCAGGATAGCATCGCAGCAGCCGGTAAAATGAAACATGCCCGAAGGACGCACGAGCGCGGCTGAACGGTTCCTCGCGCAACACCGCATTGCCGTAGTAGGCGTGAGCCGCGACCCCAAAGGTTTCAGCCGCTGGGTATTTCGAGAGCTGCTGAAACGCGGCTACGACGCCGTGCCGGTGAACCCGAACACGAGCGAAATAAAAGGAAAGAGGTGCTTCGCGAGCGTGCGGGAGGTGGAACCGCGGCCGGATGGGGCGCTGATAATTTTACCTTCCGGAGCGATAGAGGGCGCGGTGCGCGACTCGATCGAGGCGGGTGTCAGGCGCGTATGGGTGTGGGGTGTGTTGGGTCCCAAGCGGGTTGACCCCCGGGTGAGCGAACTGTGCCGGGACAACGGCGTCGAGCTGGTGGCCGGGTACTGCCCGTACATGTTCCTGCCGGGGACGGCCTGGTTTCACAGGCTGCACGGGTGGATAGCGTTGAGGACAGCGGGAGAACCGCAGCAGATGCGCGGGCCGGTGCGGAGATGAAGCTCCGCGCGGAATGAAGTCCGCCCCCAACACACCGCGGACAAGGCCCATACACATGGGTCTGGTCGCAGCTAGTCTATCTGGCGGGAATAGTCTATCTGGCTGCTCGATAAGCCAGGCCTCTGCACAGAACCGACGTTATTGCATAGCGCAGCCGTTGGAGGTGCAGCCAGCGCTAACCCATAACGAGGTACTTTAAGTTCCAGCCGCAAATGACGCTCGCATTGAACTTATCATTCTGCGGTCCAGGCCAGTGCGTCTCAAGGCTGATGTAGCCGTTGTAGCCGCCGGAGATTAGCGCGGCGATCTGTCCCTTCCAGTCGATGCCGCAGCAGCCTAAGGGTCCCCAGCATGGCGTGTGCCCGTCTACGAAGCAATCTTTCGCATGGACGTGCGCGATGCGCGAGACGGGGAGCTTGCGGAAGCCATCCGGGAACGGCTTTTCCCCAGCCACGAAGGCGTTAGCGGGATCCCACACGAGCTTGAGGTTCGGATGTGGCACGGCATTCAGGAGGCGCGCAGCTTCAGCGGCGGTTCCGATGCTGCAGGCGTGCTCGTTCTCCAGGCCGATCGTGATGCCCTGGCTGGCAGCGTCGCCCGCGAGGCGGGCCAGAGCGGCGGCCACGCGGTCGAAGACCTGCTCGGGAGCGACGGTGCGCCAGTAGGAGAAGACTCGTATGATTCGAGCGCCGGTGATTTCGGCGATCTGGAAGGCACGCTCGGCCAGGCGCGGCTGGTCCGCGAAGGTGTGCGTGGAGCCGAAGACGTCCTGCTGGAAGCGGTGGTCAACTTCGGGCGCGTCGGGCAGAACGCACTTCAGCAGCGGCGAAGAAAGCGAAACGACGCTGAGCCCGTGCTTCGCGAGGATGTCGCACGCGCGGCGGATCTCGCCGTCGTCGAGGTCCATAATGTTCTTGCCGAAGACGACGCGCAGCTCCGCGCCGTCCATGCCGATGGCCGACATCGCGGCGGCGGCACGTTCGAGATCGGTGGGGGAGAATTCATCGACTATAGCGGCGGTGCGAAGCCTGGTTTGCATGACTGAGACATTGTATCCGCCGGAATAGCCGCACGGCAGAGCCGCAACTCGATTAGCGCACAGCGGCGCTGCGGAGAGACAATCCTAGGTAGACATGGCAGCCTGGAAAAGATTCGTTCTAGCGCCCATTGCCCTGGGTGTGCTCATTGCTATCGTCGCGTTGATGTGGCTGCTGATCGATAGAGTCGGCAGTATCAACCGGGGCCTGGAAAGCATCGAGCAGCGCACCGTGGCTGTGGAGCGCAGGCTGGCGGACTACTCGCAGAAACTCGACGCACAGATCGGGATGGCGCGCGATGCCCGCGAAGAAGCGAGCCGCGCAAAGGCCGAGGCGGCGGAGATGGCATCCGCGCGCGACAGCGCGGTGGAGCGGGCGCGAGCCGCCCAAAGCGCCGCGGCCGCGGCCGAAAGCGAGGCAGCGCGTGCGCGCGAGGCAGCGCGCGAAGCCGAGACCGAGCTGGCCGAACTGCGAAAGAAGCGAGAAGAAGAACTGAACCGAATGCAGGAGGCGCTCAGCCGCATCGCGCCGACGCGCCGCACGCCGCTCGGGCTGGTAGTCGATCTGGCGGAGGACTCCTTCAAGTTCGATTTCGACAAGGCTGATCTCAAGCCAGAGAACAGGGAGCTGCTGAGCCGCATAGCGGGCGTGCTGCTGGCCTCGAACGGGTACCGGCTGTTCGTGTACGGGCATACGGACGACGTCGGAACGGACGAGTACAACCAGGGCCTCTCCGAGCGGCGAGCGAACGCGGTTGCGGATTACCTGGTCCGTGCGGGCGTGCCTGAGGAGATCATCGACCGCAAGGGCTATGGAAAGAGCAGCCCGCGCGTGAAAGGCACGTCGGCGGAAGCGAGACGCAAGAACCGGCGCGTGGAGATCGGCATCGTGGACGCGGTGATCAGTTACGACGCCACCGTGCCGAGCGGGGCGGTGAGCACGAAACCAGTGCAGTAGGCTCCTCCGTGTGCGGGGCGGCGCCGGAGGCCGTCGCGGCTCCTATCCGCCAGGAATGACGGCCTGGAGGGCCATCGAGCGGGCAAGCCCGGTATATACTTGCGTAGATACAGGCGGGCGAAGCCGCGTATGAGGGCGACAGCACTCCTCCTGGCACTGGCAGGATGTATCTGGGCCGCCGACCCGAAAGCAGCCGCGGAGGCTGCAGCCGGGCTTGCGCTTGCGCGCGAGGGCAAGTACGAGCTTGCCATCAAGCATTACCGCGCCGCCGCCAAGCTAGACCCCGCCCTGCCAGGCATCCACCTCAACCTCGGGCTCGCCTACTTCAAGCTGAACCGGCTTCCGGAAGCCGCACCGGCGTTCGAACGGGCGGTGGCCGCCGACCCAAAGAGCTTCCAGGCGCGCGTCCTGCTCGGGATGACTTACTTTGGGCTGCGCAAGTTCGCACCCGCCGCGGAACAGTTGAGAGTGGCGGTCGCCGCGCAGCCGGACAGCCTGGAACTCCGCTACAAGCTGGCTCAGTGCTACCTGTGGACCAACCAGCAGCAGCGCGCGATTGACGAGTTTCGCGAGTTACTCGTCAGAAATCCGGACTCGGCGCCCGTGCACATGCTGATGGGCGAGGTGCTCGATGCGGCAAACAAGACCGAGGAGGCTACCAAAGAGTTCGAGGCGGCGGTAAGGGTGTCCCCCACACAGCGCGAGGCTCACTTCGCGCTCGGTTACATGTACTGGAAGCAGAAGCGGCTGGATGAGGCACGCCGGGAGTTCCTGGCCGAACTCGCCCTTCAACCGCAGCATACGAACTCTCTTGTCTATCTCGGCGACACGGAGATGACTCTTGGAAACACAGCGGCCGCGAAGGAGAGGCTCGCCGCGGCGTTGCGACTGAACCCCGATGCGCGCCTGGCGCATCTCGACCTGGGTATCATCCTCGCCTCCCAAGGCGATGAGGCCGGCGCAGAGAAGCATTTCCGCGAGGCGATCCGCATCGACCCGTCGAAACCGGACGCGCATTATCGCCTGGGGAGGGTGTTACTCTCTGCCGGGCGCGATGCGGAGGCCCAGGCTGAGTTCGATGCGGTGAAGAAGCTCGCTCAACAGGAACAGCAAGAATCGCTGATGGATCTGCCGGGGCGCGGAGGCCCGCCCGCGCAATGAGAGCGCAACGGGTGCCAAGCCGGCTGCGCCCGCTTGCCGCCCGGGCGCTGGCCGCGGCCGCGCTTGCGGCGTCAGCCTGGGCGCTTGCAACGCCC
>JBLNBX010000148.1:0-17808 GCA_050260275.1 bacterium | reverse complement strand
CTCCGTAGTAAGCCGGCTTTGGCAAGGCGTTTCGCGTCCGGAACGCGCCGGAATCATCCCGCGCGACGCGATCTGCGAGAGTGCGCGCTGAAGTTGAAAACGGCTTCGGAGATGGGGACGCCGGCGATTTCGATGCGGTTCATGTCCCGCGAGCCGACGCCGAGTTTCTCCGCCAACTCCAGCGAATTGTCGCACCCTCCGCCGGGTCCGCCGACGTCGAACGGCGGCGTGCCGCGCTTTGCCATGGGATCGAAGCCCATCACGCGCATGGCGACGGTGTCGGTGCTCACGCAGTTCGTGCCGGCGATAATCACTCCCGGGCTGACCGGCTGGACGCCTCGATTCCACGCGCCCTCGCCGCCGGCTATAGTCTTGATGCCATCGATGATGGCCAGGTCAACCGGCCGTGCCGCCACGATATCGGCCACGATGCGCGGAATCCGGTATCCTCCGCTGCGCGGCGATGAAGGATCGTTCTCCTGAGGCGCGGACTTTGGCGGCGGCTTGTGCCCGGAGTGCATCGGGCCGCGGCCGCCGACGGGATTCTCGTTCGGCTCGTCCTCTCCCGCCCCTTCGCCGTAAATCGAGATAGGCGTCGCGCCGAAGCAGTTCTTCATGGAGAGCGTGACGCCGGCCGTGGCGTGCTGCTTCATCTTCGTCATTGAGACGAACACGTCGCAGTTCTCGTAGGAATGGTTCAAATCGTACGCGGGGAAAATGTAACCGCCGCCAGGAACGGGAAAGCGCGAGTACTTCTTGCCGCTGCCGAGGCAGTTGGTGTTCTCGAACTCCACCCCCGGCGCTGCGCTCAAGATGGTGCGCGGCTCCCAGTTAGCCTGCAACATGAATTCTTCGAGCGGGTCCGCGGACGACCATACGCCTTCGAGAATGCGAATACGCCGCGCGCCCGCCCGCGCCATCAGGTGAGCCACGGCGCCGATCATCGCAGGATGGGACCAGTAAGTGTCCTCCGGAGGCAGGTGTCCCACCCTGTAATAGATCTGTCCCACCATGTTGATCTTGATCGCGACGGTCTTGCCCTTGACGAGACGGCCCAGTCCTCCGAGCTGGTCGAACATCTTCGAGAGTACCGAGGTCATCTCAGAACCGTAGGTCGCGCACTTGGCGATCGCGACACGGGCCGTTGGGGCTGTCTGCGCGCGCCCGAATACTCCGCCGGCCAGGCCGGCGGCCGCGCCGCAAAGAAGCTGTCTACGAGTGCAAGCTGTACTCATTTCAGTAACTCCACGGCTGCGTATATCGGAATCGGAGGCAGGAATATCTCCGTAGCGTCCTGCCGCACGGCTATCTTCACCTGTTTCGGCGCAGGCTCATCGAGGGTGCGGAACAGCGCTTCCCGGTACGGAGCGGCAATCCGCACCGTAACCTCTCCCGATGCTCCGCGCGGCTGCCCCGCGAAGTTGACTACCTGAACGAGGCCCGCGCGGCCTCCCGGCGCGACGGTATAGTACACGATGGCTGCGTTTGCGCCGAAGATTCGAATCACATCGTAGCGATGACTTATGAGGACTGGAACGTCCTTAGCCAGATTCCACGGGTCCGGCGCATCCTCTGTCACGATGGCGAGCCCGCCCTTGCCCAGCGAGCGGAATGCGAAGCGCGCGTGCTTCCGTGTTGACGGCGTGCCTTCCGGCGCGCCCCACTTCGGTCCCACAACGAGTAGTCCGCCGGAATCCGCATACGCCAGTAGAGCGCGGCGCAGCGGCGGATCGGGCGGAGTCTCGTCGACGTAGACCACAGCCCGCAAGGCTTTCAGGTCCGCGCCAGCGGCCTTCGATTTTTCCAGAACCAGGCAGGGCTGGTTATTGCGCGTCGCCAGATTGAGTATCTCGGTGGTGAGGTACTCGTTGTCGCCCTCAAAATCGGATACGACGCCGAACGCCGCAACACGCTGATAGGTGTCCCACGCCTTGTTGCGATCGAAATAATCGCAGGCCTGCATCATCTTTTTCCACGTCTCGACCGCATCAGCCGCGCGCGTCGCGAGGCGTTTGGCAAACTCATCGTCGATCGAGACCATCCACCGCCCGCCGTTGGCGCCGGCGTCGGCCACGGCGCGAAGGTACGCGTCGGCGGTGATGATGCCGCCCTCAGGTTTAGAGTCGATCCAAATTGCGTCACCCGGCCGCCTGGCCCTGTGCAACTGAACCACCCAGCCGAGGGCGTCCACCCAGGGTTCGCCGGTCGGCCCCGCCGCTGCCGCTGCTTCGCCGGTAGGATTCGGTACAGACAGGCGGGCACCCGGCCAAGTGGCTTCCACGATGCGGACGCCCGCGGGCGCCGTACCCTCGTCCAGCACCTTGATGCCCGCCGCCTCTGCCCGGGCGAGAATCGCTCCAGCAGTCTGGCGCGTCTCCGCATCCGCAATTACGTACTTGACGGGCGATCCCGTTAGCAATTCCAGGACCGCCGCATCCTGCCACTGCTTCGGCCACCTAAGAGCCGTCATACTCGTTACCACTCCGCGACCGAACCGTCGGCGTGAAACACGCGGGCCATGGGCCGGGTCCCGCCGAACGGGTATTTCTTGAAAGCATCCTCGCTCAGCTCGAAGCCCAGGCCGGGCTTATCCGGAAGCGGGAATCGCCCGTTCACCATTCGCATCGCCGGGAACCCGAGCCACTCCTCCCAAGCCTTCTCCTGCGGACCGGGCTCGACGCCGCTGCAGACCTCCTGGACGAGGAAGTTCGGCATCACCGCGTCGACGTGCAGGGTGGCCAGCCCTCCGACGGGGCCCTCGCAGTTGTGAGGCGCCATCGAGATTCCAGACGCAGCCGCAACCGCTCCGGTTTTCCAAAGTGCCGTGATACCCCCGACGTGGTTGATATCCGGCTGCAGGATATCCACGACGCCCATCTCGATCAGCTCGCGGAACCCATAGGCGGCTACGAGCCGTTCGCCCGTTGCGATGGGCGTGCTGGTGCGCCTCGCGATTCGCGCCATCGCCTTCACGTTTTCGGGCGGGCACAACTCTTCGACGAACAAGAGGTTAAGTGGCTCGACCTCCTTAAGAATGACGGAGGCCACCGACGGGCTGGTCTTGGCGTGGAAGTCGACTGCGATGTCGATATCGGGTCCCAGCACCTCGCGTATCATCTGCAGCGACTTCACGGCCTGGTCGATATGCGCGTGAGTCTCGATCCACTCGAACGTGCGTCCTGCCGGGCCAGTCTTGAAGCAGCTGACGCCGTCGCGGACGGCGGTCTCGCGCAAGCGCGCCAGGTCCTCCCTGGTGCGCGCGCGGGCGTGGTAGTAGCCGCGGACGCCGCGAGGGTCCACCGGGCCGCCGAGCAGCTTGTACACCGGCATTCCGAGTATCTTGCCGCGAATATCCCACAGCGCCTGGTCGATGCCCGAGATTGCGGATCCCATTACAGGCCCCGCGCGGTAGAAGCTGTGGACGTACATCGACTGCCAGTGATGCTCCACCTGCATGGGGTCGCTTCCGATGAGGAAGTCGCGGAAGTCCTCTACGCACGCCATGGCCGCGCCGGCCTTGCCTTCGAGCGTCGCCTCTCCCCAGCCCACGACGCCTACGTTCGTCTCGAGCTTAACGAACACATAGGGGCGGTCCGACTGCGGAGTGAGGGAAACCCCGAACACCTTGAGCCCCGTGATTCGCACCTTGGACAACACCCGGTCGTATTGACCCGCCTGCCAGGGGCTCGTCTGCGGCGAGGCGCCCGCTGCCCTGCGGCTCTGACGTTCAGGTTCCGGTTTCGTGTTCTGGGCCAGCAGAGGATACTCGGCGCATCCGCAATCCTCCGCCAGGGCGCGGCCCGCCATCAATGCGCCCGCAACACCGCCAAAGAAATGCCGCCGTCTCATGCCGCCGCCTCCTTGTACTTCTCGAGCGCCTGCTCGTTGACCGTAATTCCCAATCCGGCGCCGACCGGTAGTTCGGCAAAGCCGTCGTTCACGGTCTCGATGGACCTTCCGGTCAGCTCCGCCCGCATGCGCCGGTCCTCATCCGCTTCGGGCAGCGGGATCTGCTGAATAAAGAAGTTCGGGATGGAGGCCGCCAGGTGCAGCGCCGCCGCGGTCCCTATGGGGCCTCCGTTGTGCACCGGCCCGGCCGCGACGTAGTACACCTCGGCGATGGCCGCCATACGCCTTACCTGGGAGATGCCATTGATCCCGAGGTCAGGCCGGATGATGTCCACCGCGTCGTGCCGGAGCAGATCCTGTATCTCCGCCGCATCGCGGACGTGCCGGCCAAGGCCCACGGGGGTTACGTTCTCCCCGGCGATCCTGGCAAGAGCCGAAAGGTTGACCGTGGGGCACGGCTCGTTGAACCACATGACGTGAAAGCGTTCGATCGCGGCAGACACCATCTGAGCGTCGCCGGGGGTGAGGCGGTTCTCGCCGTCAAGGACGAAATCGCAGTCGTCGCCCGCGGCTTCGCGCAGTGCGTTGAGCCTCCGCTGCGTTGCGAGCACGTACGCCTGGCCCTGGTTCCGATACAACGTTGCCGGAACCGGCACCGAGAAAGCCCTGAAACCGGCCGCGTGCGCGCGCTTCATCGAAGCGATAAGGGCCGCGTCGGAGTCCCCCGTCAATTGCGCCAAGGCGCGAGCCTTAGCGCGCGTCGGGCCGCCGAGCAACTGGAACACCGGCGCCTTAGCAGCCTTTCCGGCAACGTCCAGCATGGCGGTGTTCAGCGCCGCGCGGGCCGTTGGATATGCCGCGAGCAGCGGCGCTACTGCCTCGAACGAGGTTGCGGGAACGCCGGTGATCGCCCTCACCGCGCCTTCGAACTCCGCGGCGGACAGAGCGGCGCACTCCCCGTACCCGCTCAGTCCCGCCCTCGTGTCGATCCTCACGACCGTGTACGTCCGGCGCGACACCGGTTCGCGGACCGTCCAGCTCCTCGCGCCCGTTATGTCCAGTGCTGCTCCGGGCGCGCGCGTTGCGGCCTGTGCGACGACAGGCCATGCTGCGGCCAGTCGCGCACGCCGCAGCGGGATACTGTGGGCCATCGCCTGCCTCCTTCGTAAAGGGTGGAGACACCCGCCCCAAGGTAACATCGGGAGAGCGCATCGGACAACCGCAGTGCGGCCCTGGTTCCCTGGCCCAGGCGGCGTGCCGGCCGGGGCTGCGAAGTGCCCCTCGCTGTGCATTTCTCGAAGCCCTGGATCGGCGTCCGCATCCCTGCGGCCTCGCGCGCCAGTCCCGTGTCGCCCAGCCTGCGATGGGTGAGGCCGGCATAGGGAGCGCGGTCCTCGCGCCATCGGCTCGTTCCGGCTCGCAGGAGAGGCCGCGCCCGGGCGCTCAGGATTTATGAATCACAAAATACGGTTCATTGGACAGGTTCGCGGCGAAACCGGGATAGAGCGACGCCTGCGCGTTCTCCGGCTTCAGCACGAAGTAGTACTGCAGCGGATACGGCGAATCGGTGTAACCGGCCGGAATGACGGCCCGGTAAGTGGAACCTTGTGCTTCCATCGGCGCGGTCTGGTACCGCTCCGACTGGTTCACATGACGGTAGTACAACCGGGCCCATGACAACGCGGGCCGGCTCACGGAAAGGCTCAACTCGATGGGCCGGTTTGGCTGATATCGCGATGGCGGGTTGTGTTTGCAGGCAACAGGCGCGCGCCGCGGATGCCCAAGAGCCGCCGCGATGGCCGCATCCACGCGCGGATCGGTGGACGCGCCGGCGTTCGCCAGGCGCTCGTCCAGCGCGGCTATATCCGCATCGATTGCCGGGAGCCTGTCGATCCACTGCCCGCGCGCGGAAACCTTATCGCTTGAGGAAAGGTCCGTCGCGTACACATTCTTCGCACGCTCCGCGGCGCGGGCATACATGGCGCGAGCCCGGCGGTATGCCTTGACAGCCTCGGCAAGCGCGCGTGTGTCCCCGGTTCGCTCATACAGCGCGTACAGGACGCCGCTGCGAAACCTGGCGGCGAAGAACCGCCCCAGCGCGGCCTGCATTTCGATATCGATTGCGGCGCGGACGTGCTCGGCCGGCGATTCCACTCTGCCTGCCGCGGACAGGCTCTTCTCGGCGGCTTCGGCGTATTCCTCCAGCCAGACAGCAACCTCCACGGGCGAGTACTTTCCGCTCGCAGCACCTTCGAGTAACTCGCCTGCGAACTCATTGATGCCCGAAAAGAGTTGCGGATCGAGCGGGCTTACGTGCTGGAAGGTTTTCGGAGCAGGCGAATCAGTATATGTATTCCCGGGCGCTTCGGCTGACAGCGGCTGATTCCAGTAGATCTCGGGCCAGTAGGCGTCGCACGCGGCCGAGGGCAGGTGAGCGGTGGTCACTATGGGCAGGATGCGGCTGGCCTGCGCCAGTCCGGCCTGCAGCGCCCGCGCCTGCGCGCCGCCGCTCCAGTGCCGGTCGAACACCTCTGCAGATGTGCCGGGATTGTACATCGTCCGGCCGAAAACGCGGTACCAGTAGGCGTACTTCTCCCAATCCCACCGCGGCTCGAGCGTCGAGTCGATATAGCCGCTGCGCGTGCTGCCGGGGACTCCAGTTCCCCTCCGCCCGCGGCACGTGAGCGGCTCCATCAGGTCCGCGCCTGTGGAGCCGCAGAAACCGAACATCCGCGAGTACGCCGCCGCCCAGCCGGGATCGCCCCACAGCAGGATGCGCTGGGTGCCCGAGAACACGCGATGCCGCACTGTGTACTTGCGGTCATCGCGGAGCAGATCGGCGTAGCCGTACCGGGTGTAGCTGAGCGAGCCCTCGCTGAGCGTCATCAGGCCGGCCCCGGTGCGGCCTTCGAACGGCATCTCGAGTTCGCGGATCGCGGCCTGATGGTACGGCATGCCGAGATGCTCCGCCCAGCACTTCGTCGTTACGTTCACCGGCATTCCCGTCGCCAGCGCGTTGTCAATCATCGCTCGATCGATGCCTTTCGAGTGCAGGTCGATCTCAACTCTGCGGCCGCACCGCTTCACGCCATCGAACACCGTCCTCCAGAACGCATAGCTGCCCTCCGCGATGCCGCTCTCGCCGTGAATCCTGAGCGCCACTGATGCTATGGACGGGCAGGCATTCAGCACAGCCGTTAGCGCGTCGCGGCAGTAAGCGGCGTGTATGTCGGGAGTAAGTCCCTCGATCGTGTGTTGGGCGCGCGGGCTGTCGGGCCATTGGTACCCGTGCATCCACACACCCAGCTCGAACTCGATGCCGCGCGCAACCGCCTGCTCGCCGATGAACCGCAGCGTATCGAGATTGCGATCGCGCTCCTCCGCGGACAGGTTCGTCGCGCGCACGTTGTAGCCAGGGACCTGGAGCAGGAACGGGTACAGAAACAGGAAGTAGGAATCCGCCACGCGGCGCAAGGCGTCGTAGCCCAGTCCGAAGGCGAGGTGAAAGCGGTTGAAGCGCTGGCGCGCCAGCATGGAGAGGTAGCGCGGCCACATCTCGCGGTCATAGAACCAGGGCTTGTCGAGAAGCTCGCAGGTGAACTGCCGCATGATGCTGCGCGTGCGGTTGGCGGGTTGTTCTACGATCGGGCGGTCGACCCGCAGCGCCTGCATGGGATTCCGTGCAGAGCCGGCCCTATCCGCCAACTCCGTGAGAGCGTACGCAAGCCCGCGCGCGTCCGCGCCGCACGCCAGAAGTTGCGTCCCGCGGCTGCTCCGGATTTCAAAAAGCGCGAGACTCTCGGGCTGCTCGGGCGCCGGCAGGCCCGCGCTTCTCAACGCCGCCGCGGCAACGGGGGCCCCGGCGCCAGCGGCTATGATGGCAAGCTCTCCGGAGCGTGCCTGTTCCGGCCGTTCGCAGCGGCGGACGGCGATGCCCGCCTTTGCAAGCTCCTGCGCCAGTTCGCCGGCGGCCCACGCCGCGGGAGCGGAGGATGCAACCGGGTCCGCTGGGTCGGCCACCAGGCATACCCCGTCCCCTGCCCATGCCAGTGGTCCGCAGGCGAGCGCCCCGCCCGCCGCGCCAGCGCGGCGGATGAAGTCGCGCCTTTTAATGGAACGCTCGTCCGTCATCTCCATCGAATGATACGATGAACGGACGTGAAACTCGCCGCCGCGTTTAATGCCGGCGCTATCACTGCTTACGGGGGCGGGTCTGGTCAGGCCGCCCGGCGCGGGTTTGGAACGCACGAGCGAGCTGCATTGGGAAGTTACTCGGAGAACGTGAGGGGATAGAACGCATGGCTACCAAGGAAGTAACGAGCCGCCGGAACGTGCTGAGATTCTCCACCGCCGGGATTGTGGCCGCCACCGCGGGACTCGCGAAACCGGAGGCTCCGGCCGTGTTCCGCCGCCGCGGAGGCCGCAAGCTGTACCAGTTGCCTGACGAGCCATCGACGGTTGCCTTGGTGAAGGGCAATGATCGCGCTGGAAACATATATAACGCTCTCAAACTCATCGAGGATCAGGTATTCAGCTCTATCGGCGGCCGAACAGTCCTCATAAAGCCGAATTTCGTCCAGACGAGCCGCCAGCTCGCCGCCACCCACGTCGACGCGGTCCGCGGCATTCTGGAGTTCCTGCGCCCGCATTACAAGAAGGAGATCATCATCGCCGAGGCCGCCGCCACCAAGGAAGGCACCCTTGCCGGGTACAAGAACTATGGGTACGGCGCGTTGGAGAAGGCTTACAAGGTTAAATTAGTGGACCTGAATCTGGGCGAATGGCAGTACCGCTATACGATCGACGAGAATAACTCCCCAATTCCGATTCGAATCTGCGCGCCCTTCTTCGATCCCAATCTGTATATCATCTCGGCGGCGATCCCCAAGACCCACGGCTATGTTGCCGTCACCCTGTCGCTCAAGAACATTCTGCTTGGCGCGCCCTTGAACGACTACAAGACAACCAACGATAAGTTCCTGATGCACCGCGGGCCGCACGGAGGGCCGGACGATCTTTGCCACTTCAATATGTTCCACCTGGCGCAGGAGGTCTTCCCCGATCTCGCCGTCATCGACGGCTTCACCGGCATGGAGGGTGACGGGCCCTCGCGCGGAACGCCGGTAGACACGCGCTACGCGCTCGTCAGCACGGACCCGCTCGCTGCCGACACTCTAGGCGCGCGTCTCATGGGCTTCGATCCACAGAAAATTCTCTACCTCTCCGCGATGGCGCAGGCCGGTATGGGCCAAGGCGATCCCGGGAAGATTACAGTCCTCGGAGCCAAGCCGGAGGAGTGCTTTGTCCGCTTCGCCCCGTCGCCGCTCCTGCGGGTTGCGCCGGTGCTGAATTCGCTGTGAGTAGGTGCACGGCTCCGCTCCGCGGCAACTAACTCTCGGGGCTCGGCGCTTTGAGAAAGGTGCCCTGTTTGAGCTCCTCGAATGCTCTTCGCAGCTCCTCTTGCGTGTTCATCACGATCGGGCCATACCAGGCCACGGGCTCCCGGAGCGGCTTGCCGGAGATGAACAGGAACCGGATGCCGTCCTCGCCGGCCTCCACCTGAACCTCATCGCCGCTGTCGAAGAGCACCAGCGAGCGATTGTCCACGCGGGCGGGCGGAGACGTATCGAGCCATTGAGCTGGTTCAGTCGGCACGTCGAGCGGTCCGGAAGCGTTGCAGAACCGCCCGTCGCCTCCGAACACGTACGCGAATGCGTTGCGCGTAGTCTCTACCGGGAGCGTTTTCCGTGCGCGCGGCGGGACCGAAACGTCCAGGTAAATCGGGTCGGCCGCCACCCCCTCCACGGGCCCCTTCATGCCCCAGAAGCTGCCGCAAATGACACGGACGTGCGTGCCGTCGTCATCGGTAGCCTCTGGGATATCCGCCGATTTGACCTCCTGGTAACGCGGCGCGGTCATCTTCAGCGATGCCGGGAGGTTCCCCCACAGTTGGAATCCGTGCATGCGGCCCGTCTGGTCTCCCTTGGGCATCTCCTGGTGAATGATGCCGCTGCCGGCGGTCATCCATTGAACGTCGCCCGGCCCTATCACGCCACGGTTCCCCAGACTGTCGCCGTGCTCGACCGTGCCCGCCAGGACGTAGGTGATGGTTTCGATTCCGCGATGCGGGTGCCACGGGAATCCCGCGAGATAGTCCTGCGGGACTTCGTTCCTGAAATCGTCGAGAAGGAGAAACGGGTCGAAGTCGGCCGTGTTGCCGAAGCCGAAAGCCCGCCTGAGATGTACGCCCGCGCCCTCTATCACCGGTTTGGACCGGGCGATGCGCTTGACCGGCCTGATGGACATTGCGCCTCCCTGAGCCTGGTATGAGTCTACAACGGAGCAGCGTTCCGCAGCCGCCGCTCCGCGCGGCGTACAATCTTATCTCGCCATGATGCGTTTTCTCCTTGCGGTTCTCCTGTGGTGCGCGCTGCCGCTCGCTGGCCAGCAGTCCCCGGATCTCGATGGAAAGCTGTCGCCGATGATCGCCGGGATGCTCAGATCCAGTGGCGCTCCGAGCGTTTCGGTCGCCGTGGTGGACCAGGGCCGGCTCGTCTACGCGAAGGCGTTCGGGATGGCCGACATCGAGAAGTCGCGCGCTGCGGATACGTCCACACGATACGCCGTGGGTTCCGTCAGCAAGCAGTTCACGGCTGTCGCGCTTCTGATGCTGCAGGAGGAGGGCAGGCTATCGCTCGACGACAAGGTTTCCAAGTACTTTCCCGAGTTCACCCGCACCGGCGATATCACCATCCGCCAGTTGCTCGCGCACACCTCCGGCTACGAGGACTACGCCCCGCAGGACTACTTCATCCCCGCATGGAAAAAGCCCACCGCGCCTATGGACCTCCTCGCCCACTGGGCCAATAAGCCGCTCAACTTCGAGCCCGGCACGGAGTGGCAGTACAGCAACACGAATTACGTGTTGGCGGCGGCGATCTTCGAGAAAGTCTCCGGCCAGAAGCTCGTTCCGTTTCTCGCCGAAAGAGTATTCAGGCCGCTCGGGATGAACAGCGCCGGCGACTGCCAGTCACGGGACGCGGCCGACGCCTCGGGCTACACTCGCTATGCCGCGGGCCCGCCGCGTCCGGCGGCGCGCGAGGGCGACGGCTGGTATTTCGGCGCTGCCGGGCTGTGCATGACAGCGCCGGACCTGGCGCGCTGGAACATCGCCGCGTTCATCGAAAAGAAGGTCCTCTCGCCGCGTTCATACGATGAGTTCACGCGCGAGGTGAAGCTCTCCAATGGCGGCTCCACGCGTTACGCTCTCGGCCTTCAGTTGGGGGAGTTCCGCGGCATGAGGAGGATCTCTCACACGGGAGAGGTTTCCGGGTTTCTCGCCTCGAACAGCGTCTTCCCGGACCGCGGCGCCGCTATTGTCGTGCTGTCGAACGCCGACGGCGCGGATCTGATCGGCCACCTGCCTGCCGCCATCGCCAGGCTCGTCTTCGCGCCTGACCCTCCGCTGCCCGCCGATTCCGAGACCGGTCAGATACGGCTCATTCTCGAGGGACTGGCCGCCGGCAGGATCGACCGGGCCCTGTTCACCGACAACGCCAACTCGTACTTCACCGAGACCGCGCTCGGCGACTACAGAGACTCGCTTGCGCCTCTAGGTGAGCTGAAATCTGTGACGCGAACGAGCGAGTCCCGGCGCGGCGGCATGATCTACCGCAGCTACTCTGCGGTGTACGACAGGCGGACCGTGAGGCTGAGCGTTTACGTGACGCCCGAGGGCAAATACGAGCAGTTCCTGGCGATCTTTGCGCCGTAGCGCCGGTAGACCTGCGAGGTCCTGGCACGGGCTTGCGCGGTACCGCTATCCGGCCAGATGGAACCTCTTAACGCATCCGTCTAGTTAAAATTGCTCAACTTATCGCCCGGCTCTGACGTTCGCGGAAACCGGTGCAGGCCCGCATGCGTCGTCTTGGGCTTACGAGCGGTAGAAGTACATGTATTTCAGAGTAGTTGCATTTGTTCTCCTCGGAGCTTCGGCCGGGTTCTCCGGTTCGGTTCCCAAGAGAGTTTTCCACCAGCCAACGCCGGTTCCTGACCGTATCATCCTCACGTGGTCCGGCGACCCGGCCACCACGCAATCTGTCACATGGCGGACGGACGCGAGCGTGAAGCGCGCCCGCGCCGAAATCGCCGTTGCCGAAGATGGTCCGAAGTTTACGCGCGAAAAGCGCACGGTCGAGGCCACCACTGTCCCGTTCGAATCCAACCTCGGCGAGGCCCGGATGCACACGGCGACGTTTACCGGCCTCGAACCCGACACGCTGTATGCCTATCGCGTCGGCGACGGTGACAACTGGAGCGAGTGGTTTCAGTTCCGCACCGCCAGCCGCGAGCCGAAGCCGCTGGCTTTCCTGTTTTTCGGCGACGCTCAGACGCACGTACTGGAGCACTGGTCGCGCGTTGTCCGGGCCGGATTCCAGATGGCGCCCGACGCGAAGTTCATGCTCCACACGGGCGATCTGGTCAACAACGGCCACAGGGACGAACTGTGGGGTGAGTGGTTCAAGGCCGCGGGCTGGATTGACGCCACTATCCCAAGCATTCTGACGCCCGGCAATCACGAGTACGGCTTCATCTTCAACAAGGGGCTGCCACGGCAGTGGCAGGCACAGTTCGAACTGCCGCGAAACGGGCCGCCGGGCCTAGAGGAAACCTGCTACTACATCGATGTTCAGGGCGTCCGCGTGATCGCGCTGAACTCGAACGAGAAGCGGCAGGAGCAGGCGGCCTGGCTCGAGCAGGTACTCTCGAACAACCCGAATCGCTGGACGGTTGTCGCATTCCACCACCCGGTCTACTCCGCGGCCAAGCTGCGCAACAATGAGGAACTGCGCGAACTGTGGCAGCCGATATTCGACAAGTACGGCGTGGACCTCGTGCTCAACGGGCACGACCACACCTACGCGCGAACCAATCTGGTCACCGGCGCGGGCGCCAGGTTGCCCGGCAGGACGATGTATGTGCTTTCAGTGTCCGGCCCCAAGATGTACAGAGGAAAAACCGCGGACTGGATGCGCAAGTCCGGCTCTGGCGTCCAACTGGTCCAGATCATACGCATCGACGGCGACCGCCTCACGTACGAGGCCCGCACGGTGACGGGACGGCTGTTCGACGCCTTCGAGCTGCGCAAGCGCGAGGGCATGGCGAACCTGCTCGTCAACCGGGTGCCCGGAGAAGAGGTCGAGCAGGCAGAAACAGAATCGCCGGTTCCGGCCTGCGTGGGCGGCGGCGCACTCGAAGCACCGGCCGCGCGCTAGGGCGGGCGAGGCTGCGGCAGTGCGGTAGCAGCCTCACATACGGACGTACGCGGGAGGGCGCTCCACCCTCCCGCGATACAGACTTACTCGCAGACCCACGCACGACAACGCCAAGCGCACTGCCGCGGACGTGGACAAGGCTCGCAGCGGCAGCCAGAGCTAAGTCAGCGACCAGCCCTTGCGGAACGTTGGCTTCAGGTAGCGGTTCGCTTCGGCGTTATTCCTGAACTCTCCCTGGGCCGCATCCCACTCCAGCTTGCCCTCGACGCGCAGCGCGATCACGCCCAGCAGCATCCACTCGACGAACGGGGCGGCAACGTCGAAATTGGAGCACGCCGGATCACCGCCCTTGCAGGCGCGGATCCAGTCGCGGTAGTGGCCGGGCGAGCGGGTGAGCAGCGGCTCGGGGAAGCGGTAATCCCTCATCCGTTCCACCGGTATGAGGCGCGTCTGTTCACCGTAGGTTCCGGTGGTGATCATCCCCTTGTCGCCGATGAAGAGGCAACCGTCGGGAGGCGGCATCTGGAGGTTCGGCTGCCGCCGCATCTGCTCGTAGGCTTCCCACTCGAACACCTCCCCAATAAAGCCGGTGAACGGCGGACGGGCGGGAGCGCCCTGTTGAGTTTCGGACGGCTGGCTGGGGACCAAGCGCGGCAGATCGCCGAGCAGTTCGCCCTCGGGCACGCCCTCGATTCTCGGCGTTTCGGTCAGGCCGTCGTACCAGAGCAACTTCAATGGCGGCATGGAGCCACGCGCCGGGAAGTCGAAGCGGATCACCGACTTCTTCGGGAACATGAAGCTGCTTGTGCCTTCCTTCTTCACGCACTCGACGCTCGTTGGCGGCCCGAGTTTCAGCGCGAGGTTGGGCGCGCCCAGGATGTGGCAGGCCATGTCGCCCAGCGCGCCGCAACCAAAATCGTAGAACCCGCGCCAATTGAAGGGCTCGTAGAAGTCGCCATAGCGCGTTGGATAGCCCTCTCCGCCGGCAGTATAGGGGCGCTCCTCGGCGATTCCCAGCCACAGATCCCAGTCGAGCGTTTCGGGGATGGGCGTCGGAGGGGGAATCTCGGTGAGCCCCTGCGGCCACATCGGCCTGTCAGTCCAGGCGTGAACTTCGGTCACGTTGCCGATCTCCCCGGCCCAGATCATCTCGGCGGCCTGGCGCGTGCCTTCATTTGAGTAACCCTGGTTACCCATCTGCGTCGCGACGCGGTACTTGCGCGCGGCGTCCCTTAGTGCGCGCGCTTCCCACACGGTCCGTGTCAGCGGCTTCTGCACATAGACGTGCTTCCCGCGCTCCATGCACCACATGGCCGCCGTGCCGTGCATGAAATCTGGAATAGTAATGATGACCGCGTCGATGTTCTTGCCCTCGCGGTCGAGCATGCGCCGGAAGTCCCTGTACTTCGGGACGTTCGGGTACTTCTTGTACGTGTTCGCCGCCTGCTTCTCGTTCACGTCGCAGAGGGCGACGATGTTCTCATCTGCGCAGCCGCGGATATCGCTTTCGGCCTTTCCGCCCGCGCCGATGGAGGCTATGTTCAGTTTTTCGTTGGGCGACTTGTACCCGAGCCTCTGTAGTGAAGGGACGCTGCCGAAACCACCCGCGGGGATCGCGCCGGCAAGCAGCGGACCGAAGAAGAAATGCCGTCTGCTGAGATGCACGATGACCTGACCTCCCCCGTACATAATATCCCGTGCCGTCCGGCTGCCCGCCGCGTGGATGCGCGCACGTTCTTCGGCAGCCGGAAAACGCGCGGTGCTTCCGGTTTCGAGGGTTTGGCGATTTTCCGCTATCAGCGCGCCGGCCCGAACAGATCGGGCTGCGAGATGCGCGGCCTCTTCCGCGCCGCCACGCTCTGAGCACGTTTGGCCCGCTTGCGTGCGCGCTCCTGCTGCCTGAGTTCGAAGCCGACCATCTTCGCCTTCACGAGCGCCTTCACGTCTCCAGAAGTGGGCCGGTCGGAGATGCCCGGAAAATGCAGTTGCTTACCCATCTCAGGCGGCCTCGATCCAACCCTCAAGGTACGGCACAGCGTTGCCGGCGATCTTGACACGGTCGCCGAGGTGCTCGCAGTGCAGCTCGCCGCCTCGCCGGGACACCTGCAACGCGTAGAGAGTCGTCTTTCCCAACCGCCCGGCCCAGTAGGGAATCAGCGTGCTGTGCGAGGAACCTGTCACCGGGTCCTCGTCGATGCCGAGGCCGGGAGCGAAGAAGCGTGAAACGAAGTCCGCCTGCCTGCCAGGCGCGGTGGCGATGATCATGCGTCCGAGCTTTGCCAGCGCGCGAAAGTCGGGCTGGAGGGCCCGAACCTCGTCTTCTGAATCGAAGAGCGCCATATAGTCCCGGGCCGCCCACAACTCGCGCGGGCGTGAGCCCAGCGCGGCTGCCACCGCGTCTATGCCGTCGCTGCACGGGGCGGGCGGGCGCGACGGGAAATCCATCGCAAGAAGATCGCCTTCCCGCGCCACGGCGAGCTCGCCGCTGCGCGTATCGAAGCGCACCTCCTGAAGCTCAGGCCGGAGGTACCGGAAGATCACGAAGGCCGCAGCCAGCGTCGCGTGGCCGCAAAGGTCTATCTCCGCCGCCGGAGTGAACCACCGAAGGTCGTAGCGGTCTCCATTGCGCACAAAATACGCGGTTTCCGAGAGGTTGTTCTCCGCTGCTATGGACTGCAGAACGGCATCTTCGAGCCACCGTTCCAGCGGGCACACCGCGGCCGGATTTCCCCCGAAGAGCCTGTTGGTGAACGCATCGATCTGGTAGATGGGGATCCGCACCTGATCAGTATGCTACGGCCGGGGCCTACAATGGGGATCGGGCGCTCTGCGGAACAAACCAGCGCCGGGCATCGTCTTTCGGGTGATGAGGTCGAACGCATCTATCGGGGAAGCTGTGTCTGTGGCCGCCGGATCGTTGCGGTCGAGCAAGATGCGCAGCTTCCTCACCCTGCTGGGGATAATCCTCGCCACCACTACGTTGATCGCGGTCATGTCCGTGATCCACGGCATGGATGTCTATATCGCGCAGCAGGTTTCGGACATGGGCGCGGACGGCTTCCGTGTCGTGCGCCTGGCGATGATCGGCGAGAGCGATCCCAAGAAGTACATGGAGATGCTCCGCCGCAATCCCCGGTTGCGCGTTGAGGAGTACGATTACGTGCGCGAACGGGCTACGCTGTGCCGCGATATCGGCCTTGAGAGCACCCTCCGCGCGCCGGTTGTCCGCGGCAAAGAGCGCGCCGAGGGCGTCCAGATCCGCGGCGCTACACCGAACCTGGCCTCCATCGCGAACATCGAGGTAGCCAGCGGAAGATTCATCACCGGCGCGGACAACCAGCGCCGCCAGGCGGTTGCTTTTATCGGAGCCGATATTCGGAACCGGTTTTTCGGGGGAGTGGATCCCATCGGCAAGACGCTCCAGATAGAGGGACGCCCGTTCGAAGTTATCGGCGTTGCGAAGACGCAGGGCAGCGTTTTCGGCCAGAGCCGCGACAACTTCATCATGGTGCCCATCCAGACCTACTTCAAAATGTTCGGCACGCAGAGAGACATGAATATCTTCGCTGTCGCTCTGGATCACGAGCATTACTACCAGGCCCAGGATGAAATTCGCGCGCTGCTGAGAAGCTACCGGCACCTTCGCCCCAACCAGGAGGACACGTTCGCCATAGTCGGCTCCGACTCGCTGACGGCCGCCTGGGACCGGCTCACCGGCGCGATAGCCGCTACGGCCGTCGCCGTGGTGTCGGTGTTCATGGTTGTCGGCGGCGTGGTCATCATGAACATCATGCTGGCCGTTGTAACCGAGCGCACGCACGAGATCGGCATCCGCAAATCCGTGGGCGCGCGGCGTCGCGACATCCTTCAGCAGTTCCTGATTGAGTCCTCGATGCTGGCCGGGGCCGGAGGCCTGACCGGCACGCTTGTGGCGTGGGCACTCGCCGTGCTGGTCAGGAACATAACGCCCGTGCCGATGTCGATGCCGCTGTCTGCGGTGTTGCTGGCCGTTGCCCTTTCGACCGCGGTGGGCCTGTTCTTCGGCATATACCCGGCCCGGCGCGCTGCCCAGCTCGATCCGATCGAGGCGCTGAGGATGGAGAAATGAGCACCTCAAACGGCGTTCCGAACAACGGCTCCGCCGGCTGGCGGTCCGATATGGCCTCGGCCGCGAGAATGGCCCTGGCCACGATTCGCGAGCACAAGATGCGCAGTTTCCTGACGGTGCTCGGAGTCATCATCGGCACGGGAACGATGATCGGCGTGGGCTCCATCATCACCGGGCTTGACGCCACCATCACCGACATCCTGCGCCAGTTTGGGCCGAACACCATCATGGCGTTCAAGTTCAACTTCGGCTTCAGCGACGTGTCGCGCGAGGAGTTCCAGCGCAAGCCGCTGACGTTCGAGGACGCCCGCGCCGTGGCCGAGCGCTGCCCTTCCGTCGAAGCAGTCAGCCCGTATCTCATCGCCGCCTTCAACACCTATCACTACGCCAAGTACAAAGGCGACGACATGTACAACATCGAGGTCGGCGGAACTGAGGAGGGCTACGCCGCCGGCGGCACCGTGATGAAGTTCGGCCGGTTCTTCACGGATATAGAAAACCGCCACCGGCTCCCCGTCGTCGTCATCGGCGAAGACATCCAGAAAGCCTGGTTTCCGAGCGTCGATCCGATAGGCA
>JBLNBX010000147.1:0-6781 GCA_050260275.1 bacterium | reverse complement strand
AGAACCTGGTAAAGCGGGCCGTTGTAGGACGCGTACAGCGCGCGCGTCGTGCTGTGGGCGGCCACGCAGGGCGCACCGCCGGCGGCGTAGATGTCACACGGGCCTTCCGGCCTGGGCGGAGGAACGCTTGCTCCCGAGCCGGCCTGAGTGGCCCTGGTCAGCGTGGCCCCAACCAATGTGAGCGCCACGGCGAGCGTTAGCACTACAGCAACCTTGGTCTTCATGTCTGTCCTGTTTACTCTCAAGTTCCCGCGCCCTTCGAACGCTGCCCACAGCTTCCCCGGGCGCCGGCACGACAGCAGATCCGCCGTGACGAGCAGACCTATCAGATCGTCCTTTCGTCACGGTACATGGAGTCGAACTATTGTAATCGCTTGCAGTACGGAATTGTTGCACTAATTGACGCGTGATGGTCAACAGCCCGGGAGGCGCATTTGATGTGCGGAGCGCGACGCTGACAGATAGCGGCTCTGAATGCGCAAGCGTGTGAATGCAGGGGTAACCGAGACTCCGCGCGGCGGCAGCATCACTTACGAAGCCGGGCCGGCGGAGCTTCAGTTACGGCACTCTCTACGCTTCAGGCCGGCCCGCGAGCGGATTCCTTCTTCAATCCCCTGGCGGTCTTTCCGGGCATGATGTCCGCGCCGGCGGTCACGACCCCGATACGCGCGTTTGGACACCGTTGCATGGCCGTATTCAGGGCTTCTGAGAAATCTGATGTTGCCCTGATACCGATCTGTTTCGCGTCCTCGGGCGAAATCCCGTCGGAGACCAGGATGATGCCGATGCGGCGCCGCGTCCTGTCGAATGCCACATACGTCGCGGCAGCGACCTCGTCTTCCACCTTGCCCTGCGCTACCAGCTTCAGAACCTCTTCACCGGGCATCAGGCCGAATGCTTCGAGTTGCCGGTGGTCTGGCGCGATGCCCTCGGGAGCGGGGATCAGCATGATCAAGGTACCGCCGTCCTTGACGAGCATCCCGCAATTGTTGACGGGTTTGAAGCCTTGCCACAGATCCCTATCCGCCGGATGGGAGCTCGCGACCACTATGTCGGGGAGTTCCTCCACATCGAGAGTGAAGATCGGCCGGGCGATCTCGACACCGGCGCGGTGCGCCAGGACTACATCTCCGGCCACAACCGCAACAACTTCCCCGGCCGCGTTCAGGACTACGTTCACGATGAACTTCAATCCCGACCGTACGGCGATGGCCTCCATCTCCTTCCGCACGGGGTTGTCGACGTCTCCCAGGATCTCGTACACGCGCGGTCCGGCGATGAGGTGGGTCTTTGCGGTGGTGTTCGCGCTGCTGACGCCAGGCTGCACCATCTTCGCGCCGCCCGCCCAGCCGGCATACATATGCGGGATGATGTTGCCCACGGCGATGCTGATGTCGCTCTCCATGTAGCGGCGGCTGACGTGGATGGGAATGCCGAGCGGAGAGACGCCGAGATCGACAAAGTCGGCGGGGTCCTGAGAGACGTTCGTCACCTCGACGCGCTCCATGACGGCTGCGCCGACGCGCTCGGACAACTCGGCGCGGTCCATGCGCCGGTGCGTCCCGAGAGCGACCATGATGCACACGTCGGCATCGGAGACGCCGGACCGGTTGAGTTCATCCAGCAGAATCGGAAGGAGCAGCTTCTGCGGCGTAGAGCGCGTGCTGTCGTCTATCAGGATCACGGTGCGCCGCCCGTGTCGTGCGACGAGTTCGACGAGAGGAGGAGAGCCGATCGGATTCCGTATGGCGGCGCGAATGGATTCCTCAAGCCCGGCAAGGGGCGGCACGGCTTTTGGCCCGTCTATCCACGCGAGGTTTGCTTCCGGAATCTCGATGGTCCGGCTGCCGTGTCCGTATGGCAGGGTTATCTTTCGGTTCAACTCTCTCCTCCGGAATTAGTCAGATTCAGGCGCCCTGTCCTGCCGCGAGCGGCGGAAAGCCGAGCGCCTCGCGCACGCGCGCGAACCCGGTATCGCCGCTGTTATAGACGGGCACTCGCGTATCCTTGAGCACCGGCGCCAGTGCCGACATTGACAGTTGCGCCATCACGATCGCGTCCACAGACTTGGACAATCGCTCGATCTCATCGAGCAGGATGGCGTTGTGCGTGTCCCGATCTCCCTTCGAGATCGCCTCGAAGGCCTCGGGCCGCAGCACGGTGACGATCTCCACCTCGCGCTTCTGTTCCGCCGCGACGATACGCAGAAGCCGCTCGGAAGACGGGACTGTCGTTGCCAGCGTTGCCAGGAGCCCGATCCGCTTGCCGTCGCAAACCGCGGCCTCCATCATCGGCCGGTCGATCTGGAATACCGGGACGTTTATCATCGGGCGCGCGAGTTCCGCAGCGTAATTGAAAGTCGAGCAGGCCAGGAGAATTGCGTCGACGCCCGCCTCCTCAAGGTTATGCGCATACTGCGCGAACTTGAAGTAATTCACCTTCGGGATTACGCCGACGCCGGCGCGAATGTTATCCCTCTGGATGGTGTCATCGCATAGGTGAACGACATCGACATCCGCGAGGTACTTCTCGATGAAGGGTTGCATCGCCCCAATCGTGAGATTGACGGCGTGAATGATGCCAAGAGTGGGTTTGGTCTGCGGCATGAAAGCCTCCATACTAAGTTCTTGCCTCCGCGTGAAGCGGACGGACTACGCGAATGGTCAGCAGAATGATGCAGAACGCCAATACGTGGAACGTGCTTACGGCTGCAAACACGGGGGTATAGCCGAAACCATGATCGAGCACCCAGCCGACCACCAGGCCGAATACCACCCCGCCCATGGCGCCGCCGAAACCGACCAGCCCCGCTACCGAACCCACCGCACGCTGCGGGAAGATATCGGCGGGCAGAATCATCACCAGCGTCGACCATGACTGCTGCCCGAAAAACGCGATGCTGAATACCGCGATCGAAAGGTTGACGGGTGACCAGGGCACTATGATGATAAGCGGCATCACGGCAGCGCTCGCGCCGAGCGCCAGCTTGCGCGCCAGATTCACGGAGTGGCCGCGGCGGATCAGCCAGCTCGAAAACCAGCCGCCCGCAAGACTGCCGATCCCGGCGGCGGCATATGGAATCCACGCGTAGTAGCCGACGCTCTTCGTGTCGAAGCCGCGCACGTCATACAGATACTTCGGCAGCCAGAAGAGATAGAAATACCAGGCTGCATCGCTGAGGAACTTCCCCGTGACAAGACCCCAGACCTGGGGGTAAGCGAACAGCCGCAGCCAGGGGATTCCCGCCTGCTCCTGGCGGCGCGCCGTGAGCACCTCGGCAATCTCCTCCCGTTCCCGCTTGCCCAGGCGCGGATGCGACGAGGGGGCGTGGTACTCGAGCAGCCACCACAGCGTCCACAGCAGGCCCGCCGCTCCGGCGAGGAAGAACACCCATCGCCAGTTCATCGTCGCGATCACGAGGGCGATGGCCGGCGGAGCCACCACAGCGCCCGCGGCAGTGCCCGCATTGATAATGCCCATGGCTGTGGAGCGCTCGCGGACGGGGAACCACTCGGCTACGGCTTTCGTCGCGGCTGGGAACCCCCCGCCCTCACCCGCTCCGAGCAGAAACCGGCTGGCTGCCAGCATTCCGAAACCGGCGGCGAGCCCATGGCTCGCGCAGGCCAGCGACCACCAGACCATGATCAGGAGGAAGCCGGTCCTGGTTCCTAGAACATCGATCAGTTTTCCGCCGCCGGCATACATCAGGGCGTAAGCCGTAAGGAATGCTGCCTGCAATTGCGAAAACTGCGTGTTCGAAATCGGAATGTCGCGTTGGATGGCTGCAATCGCGACCGGAAGCGTTTGCCGGTCGAAATAGCTGATCGCGATGGCGGCAGAGAGCAGTAACGCGATACCCCATCGCAGACTCCGTCCGGATTCCACTTCCGGAGCGCTTACCGGCGCGGCGGCGGATCTTCCATTCTGGTGCACGAATCTATCCCCTCACCCACCCGTTTCCGGGACCCTCTAGACGCGGATTGCTCCTGCGGCGTCTAACGGCCGGCTCCCTCCGAATGCGGATACACCGTCAGGCACAGATCCGCCGCCATCTGCCGCTATTCTCGCCGCCGCTACCGCCGCATGCGTGGCGGCGGCAGGAGCGATATCAAGTCGCGATCGGGATCGTTCTTGACCCCGCTGCGCACATCGAAAATCATGGTGGGTCTTGATGCCGGGTCGTAAGCCTGCCACGGTAGTTCAGCCGTGCCCGGTGTGCCGTTCTTCGCGAATGCGATGAACGCCCCCGCCATCTGGTCCGCCACAACGCCGGCCTCTTTCGAGCCCGCTGTGAGCGGCCACAGCTCCGGATTATGGAAGATCAGCGGGACATCGGTGCCGTGGACCGATCCGTAGCGCCCGTCCATGAACGGAGCAGGCCACGTCAGGAGGTACAGGAACGCGGGCGCGCGGCCGAGCGCCGCTTTCCGTTCGACAAGTGTGCGGGTGCTGGAGCGGGTGCCCTGGTCGCTAGATATTCGGGCAAGCAAATGCGCGGGCTTTTCGGCCGGGAAGGCAGCCCTGTATGCCGCCCAGATCTTAGCGGCGTCAGCGCCCATTCTGGTCTTGAGCTGCTCCTGAGCGGCGGCGTCATCCATGGAGAGATCGGGGTTCATGCCGCTGTCGTGAAGATTGCTGCCGGCCATCAGCGGGACGTCTGCTGAGATGGATGGCGCATCCGGATCGAAAGGATGGCGCGGAACCACCACACCGTCCACGTGTGGTCCGAACTGAGCGCCCGAGGTGGCCTGTGCGCCGATGATCATATCGAACGGCACCTCCTGCAACTCGCGGAAGCGGGACTTTGGCAGTCCGAGCTGGGCAAGCAGGCGCTCGGTACTGCGAGCTGCGTTCTCAGGCGTCCCAGACCGCAGTGCAGCTCCGCTTTGGACCGCTGCGCGATGAAACAGGCCTTTTGCCGATGGCATTGCCATGAGATGGCACACTTTCGATCCGCCGCCGGACTGCCCGAAAATCAGAACCCTGCCAGGGTCGCCTCCGAAGTTCTCGATGTTGTCGCGCACCCACTCGAGGGCGGCCACCAGGTCCATGAGTCCGACTACCCCCGATGCGGCGAACTCGGGCGCAAACTCTCCCAGATGCAAGTACCCTAGCGCTCCCAGCCGGTGATTCACGGTAACAACGACGACATTTCCCAATCGGGCCAATGCGCCACCATCGAACACCGGGTTATGGCTCGTACCGGAGGTGTATCCGCCGCCGTGTATGGAGAACATGACGGCCCGTTTGCCTCCGTCCTTCAGTCCCGGAGTCCAGATGTTCAGAACGAGGCAATCCTCGCCCCTTCCGCCCGGCAGAGTGGCCCACTGCACTGCGCGCACGTAGTCGTAATTGCCGCTAGGCAGCGGCTGCGGCGCGATCTGGCCCCATTCGAGAGCGTCGCGCGTCCCCCGCCACGGCGCGGGTTTTCGCGGCGGCATGAACCGGTTCTTGCCGGACGTGTCCGCGCCGTAGGGAACGCCGCGGAAGACGTGGATTCCGTTCTCGGTGCGGCCGCGAAGCTTGCCGTACACAGTGTCCGCCGTGACTGTACGAGCGGGCGCCGCCTTTGACTGCGCCCTGAGCACAGCCGGGGCGCCGGCGGCAAGAAGCGAGTTCTGGATTAAGAATGCGCGACGCGATGGCATGTACATCTCCTTAATCTGTGTCGTTGCCCTCCGGCGGAAGCGCGGTGGCACGGAGTGGCAGAGGCTCTGCTGTATGCGCTTTCACACGAGCATTGCGCAGAGTTTAGCGCCTTTCGGCCGGACGTTCAATGACTGCCCTGGACGAGGCGGGCCTGAGGCCCCGAACGCCGCGCGATGTATGCGGCTTCGGGGTTCCGGACGGAGCCGCGGCCCAGCATTGCGCGAGGAATGCCGGACTCCGCGGTCACTTCGCTGCCGGTGCTCGTGGCGGCACGCGCACGCCGAGGGGATCGCGAGTGCCGGGTTTCCGCACCGGCTGTTGCCGCGGCGAGCGGCCCCTCACTCGCGGATGCATCCCTGGTGCTGGTTGGGAGGGCGGAGAAAGACAACTGGCCCGGAGACGCGCGACCTACGTATCGGTGAACGGCTTCGATGGGCGCAAGGGACCTGCGGCCAGGGCATCGATAGGTACGAGGCCGCACGGCGCGGACGGTGCACGGTATCGATGGTGCAAAGCATCGATGGCGCATGGTGGCGGTGGGTACGAGGCGTTGATGAGTGCGAGGCAGCAATGGGCATGAGGGAGCGCCGGGCGGCATCGGTGCAGGTCTGCGCGCCGGGCGGTATGGGATAGCACCGGCAGGCCATCGTTGATAAGCTATTGATAGCTGGAAGCAGGATCCCCGGTCGTCCAATGGTAGGACAGCGGCCTTTGGAGCCGTGAATCGTGGTTCGAATCCATGCCGGGGAGCCACACCCAAAAACCGTAACTTCCCGCCGCCCCGTTTTGCTTGACGTGATCGCCGTTTGCGGTCGCCCGTTATCCCAAACATGCGCCAGTATTTGCGCTCCGGCGCGGTTCTCCAGTTGGAAATGCCTCCAACCGGGGTGCGCTCTCAACCATCATGGTTCAGCCCGTTGGCCTCTCTCAACCCTTCAAACTCTCCGTTTTCTCCGTTGACAGGTCCGCGTTTGTTGACAGGCCGGTTGAGAGCGTAGCCCGGTTGGACAGTTTCGAACTCGCGTGAGTATCTATTGACAGAGCCAGACAGCGCGCCAGGCCGCGAAGCGGAAGCCGTTGTGGGCCGGAAGGACCGGCACACATGGATTTCCGAGATCGATCAACGCGCGAT
>JBLNBX010000146.1:0-5059 GCA_050260275.1 bacterium | reverse complement strand
ACCTTCACGTCCAGATGAACATACAGGTCGCCGCGCCCGCGGCCGTTAAGGTCCGGGAAGCCCTTGTTGCGCAGCCGGAGCGTCTGCCCGTTCTGCGTGCCCTCGGGAATCCTGAGCTGCTCGGGGCCGTCGAGCGTTGGAACTTCGATCTCCGCGCCGAGCGCAGCCTGCGCGATGTTCACGGGGACGGTGCAGTGCAGGTCGTTGTTCTCGCGCTCGAAAAAGGGGTGCTTCTGGACGCTGATGAAGACGTAGAGGTCACCCGGAGGGCCACCGTTCACGCCGCCCTGTCCCTTGCCTGAGAGGCGCAGGCGGGTGCCGTTGTCGACGCCCGCCGGGATGGTCACTTTGATTTTCTCCTGCGAGCGTGTGTAACCCTGCCCGTTGCACTGCGCGCAGAATTTGCGCGCCATCTGGCCGGTTCCACCGCACTGCGGGCAGGTCCGGCGAACGGAGAGAAATCCTTGCTGGTAGAGGATCTCGCCGCGCCCGTGGCAGGCCGTGCAGGTGCTGAGGTCCTGCGGCTCCGCGCCGCGGCCGTTGCACTTCGTGCAGGTCTCCTGGCGCGGCACCTGGATGTCGGCGGACATGCCGCGGTAGGCATCCTCGAAGCTGATCTCGAGATCGAAGCGGAGGTCGTCTCCGCGGCGGGCGCGGGTGCGCCGGCGGCCCGCCGCGCCTCCGAAGAAGTCGCCGAAACCGAACAGGTCGCCGAGTATGTCGGCGAAATCGGAGAAGGCGTTGGGATCGAAACCGCCCTGCGCGGCAGCTCCGGGGACGCCGGCGTGTCCGTAGCGGTCGTACGCCGCCCGTTTCTGGGGATCGCTCAGGACGCTGTAGGCCTCAGCGGCCTCCTTGAACTTCTCCTCGGCTTCCTTGCTGCCCGGATTGCGGTCCGGGTGGTACTTGAGCGCGAGCTTACGATAGGCGCTTTTCAGCTCCTGTTCGCTGGCGTCGCGATCGACTCCCAGAACCTCGTAATAGTCGCGCTTGTCCACTGTGTTCACGGCTTAACTGCAACTTTGACCATCGCGGGACGGAGCAACCGGCCCTTGAAATTGTATCCGCGCTGGTGCTCACCGACGATCGTGCCTTCCTCCACTTCTTCG
Organism: bacterium; assembly: GCA_050260275.1. Lineage (GTDB taxonomy): Bacteria > Acidobacteriota > Terriglobia > Bryobacterales > Bryobacteraceae > DATMXS01. The sequence goes on along the minus strand of JBLNBX010000146.1, from coordinate 3,950 downwards.
GTGGGGACGCGCTCGACGGCATGGTGCATGTGCGGATCGAAGGGCTTTCCGTCCACCTCAAGGGGCTCCAGACCGGCTTTCCTGAGGGTATCCGCGAAGCGGTTGTAGATCAGCTCGATGCCTTTCGCGTAGTCTTTGTCGGCCGTCTCATGCCTGAGCGCGCGCTCGAAATCGTCTAGCACCGGCAGGAGCTCCCGAACGATTTCCGCCCCGGCGAACTCGACAAATTCGGCGCGCTCGCGCTGCGTGCGCCGGCGGAAGTTATCGAACTCGGCCGAGACGCGGAGGAGCCGGTCGTAGTATTCGTCGCGTTCGCGAATGGCCTGGTCGCGCCCGGCGGTCAATTCCGCGAGCAGTACAGCGGAATCAGATGCCTCGGCGCGGGCGCCATCCGGAGTTTCGGGAGCGTCGCCGCGAGCGGCGCCCGCGTTCTCGTTGTCGTTAGGTTCAGCCATATGTTCAGGTGTTTGACAGGCCGGAAGGATGCCAGCCGGCAACGTCTTTATTCAGCGTAACAGACCACTACAAGCCCGGAGCCTCTAGCGCCGCGCCCATCTCGAGCACCGCCGACATCACGCGCTGATAGTTCATGCGCATCGGGCCGAGCACGGCGATCTTGGCCGACAACCCACCGGGAAGCTGTACGTTGAGGCCGATAAGCGATAGCCCGCTCATGGCCGGGTGTGCGTCTCCGAGACCTACATGTAGTCCCAGAGTCCCAGCCGGCTGCTCGAGAAAGCGGTCCAGGAGCTGAATAAGGCGTTTCTTCTCCTCAAGAGCGTGGAAGAGCTCGCGCATGCGCTCTTGGGTGAGGCGCAGGTCCTCGCCGACGAGGTTAGCCGTGCCTTCGACCGAGCACTCGGCGGTGGACTCGATGTCCAGGAGCCCCTTCCCATACAACACCGCCAGATGCCGCAACATGGCATCATAGGCCGCGCGCTCATCCGCCAGCCGCCGGCTCAGCTCCTGCCGCACGTCGGCGAGAAGCCAGCCCGAAAAGTTCTCGTTCAGGTAGTTGCGCAGCGATTGCAACTCTTCCTGCGAAATATCTTCTGGCAGCAGCACAACCTTGTCGCGCACCATCTGGTCGCTGGTTACGACGACCATGAGCACGCGACGCGCGGCCAGCTTGATCAGCTCAACGCGATCGAGCCGTTGCGATGTTGACGGGAAGGCTGCGGCGATGCCCACCTTGCGCGTCATTTGGGACAGGACATGGCACGACCGGCCGGCCCAATCTGCCAGCGAACCGGCCTCGAACAGCTCGGCGCGGATGCGCTCAACATTGGCCCGCGATCGGCGCGGCGTAAGGCCTTGCACGTAATAACGAAAGGCCTTCTGGGTCGGAACGCGCCCGGCTGAGGTGTGCGGCTGCTCCAGGTAGCCGCACTCGGATAAATCCGCCATCGCGTTGCGGATCGATGCCGGGCTTAGAGAGTCTTTGCGGCGCTTGGAAATCGTCCGGGAAGCGATCGGTTCGCCTGTCTCGATATAGGTTTCAATGATCGAGCACAGGATCTCTCGTTCTCTGGGCGTCAGCGCACGTGCGGCGTCCATGATCCCGTTATATCTCCCTACCTCAGATTCTATGATATTGAAACGAAAGGTTCAAGGGCGGAAACTGTAGCACTCTTCGCCCACAAGTGCCAGAAAGAACTGGGGTAGCGCGCCATGGGGCCGGGTATCCGGCCCGCTCGGGCATTTCGCGGTCGGACGCCACGGGGATTGCTGAGGGTCCGCCCCACACTACCGCTGGGGCGGCAACCCGCCCGGCGGCGATGCGTCTCAGGCGGGGGCGGATGCCGCGCGCCTCACGGGCAACCCCAGCCGCCTCAACTGCGCTTCAACCAGCTCGGGCGAGAGGCGCGTGGCGTCGTAGTCTACCATCAACGCATCGAGCGAGGGCTCGGGCCACACGCGAGCCAGCCCGTAGATACGGTGCGCATCTGCCACACGCTCGATCAGCGAGTCGTCCAGTGGGCGTTCTAGCGCAAAACGGATCTGAACCTTGGTCACCCTAATTATGATGATCCAACTTCCATGCGATCTGGCGGAAAATACCGAACCAGACCGCCGCATCGCGCTCCGAGAGGTTCAGGCGCCGCACGAGCCGGCGGATCTTCTCCTCCGTTGAAGCGGCGGTGCGCGGGTTCACGTACCCGCTCTTTCGGGCTGTCTCGAGAAGCAGCTCGGTCAGCCGCTCAAGCTCGGCGGCAGAGGCGGGCCTCATAGCCTGCGGTGCTTTTCGCGCCGCCTGGGGGTCGCGCGCCAGTTCATAGAGACACAAGGCGACGGCCTGGCCGAGGTTCATCGACGCGTGCTCGTCGCGGGTGGGGATGTGCATGAGCCAGTGGCAGCGGCTCAAGTCGTCGTTCGACAGGCCAAACTTCTCTGAGCCGAACAGCAGGGCTACTGGACCCGCAGCGCGCCGGATCAGCCGTGCGCCGTACTCCAGGCGCCGCACGGGGTGTTTCAACTCGCGGTGGCCGACAGCGGTTGTGCCCACAACCAGCGTGCAATCGGCGATGGCCGAGGCGAGGTCGGGATGCTCCGTGGCGGACTCCAACACTGCGGCCGCACCCACTGCCGACCGCGCCTCCCGGAACGCCACGTCATAAGGGTTCACGACCCGGAGCACAGAGAAGCCGAAGTTGCTCATGGCGCGCGCGGCCGCTCCGATGTTCAGGGGGTTGCGCGGCGCAACCAGGACAACTCTTATCGCGTCTCGGTCCAAGTGCCCATTACACCGCAGCCGGCCGCCGCGCGCTATCCGCGGGACTTCCGCCCTGCCGATCGCTGGAGGAGCCAGCCAGCGCTGCTGCTGCCAACGGTGCGCGTGCGTGAATCCTAAGTCGTCCGGAAAGAACGGTATATACTGAACCTGACGTGGCCTGCGCACGTTCAGCCGCGTGGTTGCTTGCCGGGGTGGCGCTCTGTTTTGCCCAGGAGCCGCTGGCCCCCGCCGCCGCTCCGGAAGCGGTCCAGCCGTCCCTCTCGCAGGCGGCTCCGGCCCAGGATGGCATCTGGGAGAAGGCCATCGTGGCCGGGCGCCGGGCCTACGATCAGGGGCAGTACGCCCTTGCCGAGAAGGAACTCAAAACGGCGCTCGCCGAGGCCGAGAAGTTCGAGTTGAAAGACCTCCGGCTGGCCGAGACGCTCGATGCTTTAATCACGCTGTATCGGGCCCAAGACAAGCCGCTCCTGGCCGAGCCTTTCTACCACCGCCTGCTCGGCATCCAGGAAGGCACCTTCGGACCGGCCGACATCCGGCTCGCGCCGGTGCTGCACGGCCTGGGCACGCTGTACACGTCGTTCCGGAAGTACGAGGAGGCCGAGAGCGCGTTTCAGAGGCTCCTCGCGATCCGCGAGCGGACGTTTGGCGAGATGCACGCGGACGTAGCGCTCACCTACGAGAGCCTGGCGGCGCTCTACACAGCCTCCGGCAGGTTCGACCGCGCTGAGGAATGCTACAAGAAGGCAATCGGCATCCGCGAAGCCGTCCATGGTTCGGAAAACCTGAGCCTGGCCCCGGTGCTGGACGGGCTGGCCCTCCTCTACCGCGACCAGGGCAAGTACGCCAAGGCCGAACCGGTTTACCGTCGCGCACTGACAATCCGGGAGAAGTCCCTGGGCCCGGACCACTCCGACCTCGTCCCCAGCCTCGACAACGTCGCCTGGATCTGCTACGCGCAGCGAAAGTTCGCCGAGGCCGAGCCGCTCTACTACCGTTCGCTGGTCATTTGGGAGAAGGCCGTGGGTCCGGACCACCCGACGGTGGCGCAGGCCCTCGATAACCTCGCCGGAGTCTACGTGGCGCAGAAGCGGTTCGAGCAGGCGCAGCCGTTGTACCGGCGCGCCCTCGCGATCCGGGAGCGGAGCATGTACGCCGGGATCGACAAGCTGGCCTCGGTCTACGTCGCCGAGGGCCGATACCCCGAAGCAGAGGCCCT
>JBLNBX010000145.1:0-3553 GCA_050260275.1 bacterium | reverse complement strand
CGTCTTTCCCGCGCCGCTCGGACCCACAAGCGCCACCACCTCGCCCGCCTTTACGTCCAAATTGATGCCCTCGAGCAGGAAGCCATTCGGAGATGCCGGATACCTGAACGACACGTTCTCGAACACGATGGCGTGGCTGAACCGCTCCAGCCGCGGCGCATTGGGCTTGGAGCGTATGGATGGCGGGCGGTCAAGATACTCGAAGACCTTCTGCGATGCGCCCACCGCCTGCTGGAAGATGTTGTGAATCCCCGTCAGGCGCTTCACAGGATCGTACAGCAGCAGAAGCGCGGTGATGAAGGTCGTGAAGCTGCCAATCGTCATCGCGCCCGTCTTGATCTGGTTGCGCGCGTAGGTGAGCAGCGCCACGATGGTCAGCGCCGCGAAGAACTCGATCAGCGGCGAGGTGATCGCCTGGTGAAGGATGTACTTCAGGTTGGCTTGCTTCAGCTTGCGCGCGGCCGCGCGAAAGCGCGCGGATTCGTATGCTTCGGTGCCGAAGGATTTCACCACCTGATACCCCGCCAGCGCTTCGTGCAGAATCTGGTTGACCTCGCCCTGGCGGTCCTGCGCGCTTCGCGTGACGCGCCGGATGCGCTTGCCCAGGCGCGCGGTGGGGAAGAGCACGAACGGGAACAGTGTCAGGCTAACGATCGCCAGGCGCCAGTCCGTCGCGATGACCACGAAAAGGAGGCACGCAGCCGCGAACGACTGTCTGAACCAGTCCGCCAGCATGTGCGAGACGGCCACCTGGATCTTGTCGATGTCGTTCATGATGGACGACATGATCTTTCCCGTGGCGTGCGTTTCGAAGAAGTCCGAGCCGTGCCTCAGAACCTTATCGAAAACGTGCTGGCGGAGATCCGTCACCGCGGAGAGGCCCGCGTAGTTGATCAGGTAATTGCCTACGTAATCCGCCAGGCCCTTGATGAGAAACGTTCCCGTGATCGCGAAAGCGATCATGGTCCAGACGTTGTGGATCACCGAGGGCGTGAAGTGCTCCAGGTATATCGTGTGATTGAGCACCGGTATCGTGAACAGCGCCACGGGAGCGTCCGGCGCCGAGGGGTTCAACACGCGCCCAAAGATAGGGCCGATCAGCAGCGGGATCATCGCGTTGGCCGCGCCGGCAGCCGCCATCAGCACCACGGACGCGAGTATGGCGTACCAGTAGGGCAGGGAATAGCGGACGAGCCGGATTGCGTCCTTCACGACGCCACCTCAATGTGCGATGCACAGCCTTGCGAGGGCGCTTTGCACACCGGGGCTGGCCAGGGGCGGCCATCTTCCGCCGGCACAAAGCGTTCGGGCTGCCCGAGGATGTTCACTCCTCCTCGATCTTGGCTTCGTCTATGAGCATCACCGGGATGTCGTCCCGGATGGGGTAAACCCGCTTGCACTGGACGCACTTAAGCCCGCTCTGGTCCGGTTTGAGCTCCACCGGCGCCTTGCACAACGGACAAACAAGTATCTCGAGCAGTTCCTTGCTAATGGCCATGGCTGAGAGCTGAGTCTTGAGTTTAGCAGATGGCCCGGGCGCCAGAACGCATCGCTCAGGCCCCCGCCGCAGCCATCTCCGACCGCGCTTTTGCGACCACGGCGAGATACTGGCGCGCTTTCTCCTCGATCACATCCAGACGGCCCTCCTTGACTGCTTTGGCGTCGACGAGCTCCGCGCCGACCGCCACAGCGCAGGCGCCCGCTTTGAGAAAGTCGCCGGCCGTCTCGAGGTTCACGCCACCAGTGGGCATCAGTTCGATCTGCGGCAGCGGCGCCTTGAGGGCCTTGATGTACTTCGCGCCGCCAACGTTGCCACAGGGAAAGATCTTCACGATGTCCGCGCCCGCCTCCCATGCTGTGACCACCTCCGTGGGCGTCAATGCGCCTGGGATGACCGCTTTGGAGTAGCGGCGCGATGTCTCTATGGTTTCCAGCTTGAGTGAGGGTGATACGATGAACTCCGCGCCGGCCAGTATGCACGAGCGCGCAGTTTGGGCATCGAGAACGGTGCCCGCGCCAAGCACGATTCGATCACCAAATGCGTCTGCGATCCTTTCGAGCACCCGGATGGCGTTCGGAACCGTCATGGTGATCTCCGCTGCGCGGATTCCGCCGTTGTAGATCGCCTGCACCGCCGCGATGGCCGCCTCGGCGCTGGAGGCGCGCACTACCGGGACAATGCCCACGCCCTGTATAGATGAGAGGGTCTGTTCCTTGGTCATCGACGTACGATATTACCGCTCCGCCGGCCCGCAGTTCGCGCGATAGTCGCACCTTTCCGCGCGACTTTTGGGAGAGAATAAGACGTTCCGTGCCTATGATGACGAAGGGCTCCTGGCCGGCGCACGCTGCCATCCTGGCTGGACTGGGGCTCGTTCTGTCGCTTGCGATCGCGCTCGTGAGCGGCCGGGTTGTGGACCTCGACCTGTGGCACGAACTGGCGCTGGCGCGGGAGATAGTCAGGCTCGGCTACGTGCCCTCGGGCGACCTGTTTGCGTTCACCCCCACCGTGAACCCGTCCGTCAATCACGAGTGGGGTGCGGGCATGATCGCCTACACGGTGCTTCAGGCTGCGGGCGGCGCCGGCATCATGATCCTGAACTCGGCGCTTGCCGTGGTGGCGCTTGCGCTCGCGCTCGAACCGGCTCGCCGCGGCGGCATCAAGCCCGCCCTGACAGCTATGGCGGCCCTTCCTGCGCTTGCGCTGCTGGCTAGGGGGTTCCCGCCCGTGCGCGCGCAGGCCTACTCGTATATCTTCCTGGCGGCGCTGTTGCTGATGCTGCGGCTGGACCGCCTGGGTTCGCGGCGATGGGTTCCGTTGTGGCTCGCAGTCTTCGTGCTGTGGGTGAACATTCACGGGAGCTTCGTGCTGGCGTTCGCGGCCGTGTTCCTCTGCGCTGCCACGGCCGCTATCGAACATCGAAGGAGCCTGCACCTGTGGGCGCTGCTGCCGGCAATGGCCGCGCTCGTGCCGGCTAACCCGTACGGCCTCGCGATGTACACGCACCTGTACCGGACCCTGACCATGTCCAGGCCGTTGATTGGCGAATGGCAGACGGTCTGGCAGGCAGTTGACGGCGCCGGGCTCATCAAGATGCTCGCTGTCACTCTGCCGCTGTTCGGCTACGCCGTCCTGCGCGGCAAACGGGAGCTGGACGGCGCTGCGTTCGTGCTGATGACCGCCGCGGCTGGATGCCTGCACACAAAGATGCTGCCCTACTATGCGGTCGCGTGGCTTGCATACGTGCCGCTGTGGCTGGGTCGCACCTACGGCGCGGCGGAGGCGGTCGAGATCGTGATGGGCCGCAAGCGACTCTCGCAGGTCGTGTGGGCCACTGTGATGGCCGGGGCGGCAGCCGGACTCGTGATCACGCGCGCGTGGCAGCCGCAGGTTCCAGACGCCGGTGAACTGTTGCGCTACCCCGTCGGCCCGGTGGAATACCTTCGCGACAACCGCTTCTCCGGGAACGTCATGACGACGTTCAACCACGGAGCCTACGTGATATGGAAACTCTACCCCGCCGTGCGGGTCTCGATGGATTCCCGCTACGAC
>JBLNBX010000144.1:0-17976 GCA_050260275.1 bacterium | reverse complement strand
CTTCACCAGCACGATTCTCCAGAGGAACTGCCACGAGTTCATCAGCTTCGAGGTGCTTTCGGACGATTCGAAGTCGGAGCCCAAGGGGCAGCAGCAACAACAGCAGCAACAGCAGGGGCAGCCGCAACAGCAGCAGGGCCGCCGCGATCGGCAGCGCGAGCGCAGGCAGCCGCTCGAACTTTCCCAGGCAATGCCGCTCGTCGAACGCGCGCTCCAGGTTTTGGAGCGCCGTGAGGTGACGCCGCAGCTCGGCCTGCTCAAGTCCACGATGCTGCAGCTCGACTCGGCATTCAGCGAGCGCGCCTACGGCGCGGGCAGTTTCACCGACTTCGTCGAGAAGCTCCGTGACGCCGGCTTTGTCAATGTGTCCGGCGATGAAGGCCGGTACGTCATCGAGCGCAAATGCGAGGCGGCCAAGGCTCCCGTGGAGCCGATCCACAAGCCTGAGGAGATTCTTACGGTTCTCCGCGATGTGCTCGAAGAGCACCGTCTGGAACTCGACACCGGCCGGCCTGCCGAGGACCTGGAACAGTGGGTGAAGGAAGCGCAGCCCGATTTCGAGCCCGCACGCTACGGCTTCCAGGAGTTTGCCGAGCTGCTCAACTACGCGCAGGATAAGCTCGTTGTGCGCGTGGAACCGACCGAGGATAAGGGCCTGATCGTATACCTCGGCGCGGAGTTCTATCCGCCCGCTCCGCCAGAGCCGAGCCCCGAGGAGATAGCGGCCGAGCATGTAGAGACCGAGGAAGACGAGAAGCAGCCCGAGACGAACGTCGGGCCGCCGCTGTTCAACCCGGAGCCTCCGCCGAAACGCAAGCGCACGCGCAAGGCTGCCACGACAAAGACCACGCGCAAGCGGACCGCCAAGACTGCGGCAGCTACGACGAAAAAGCGCGCGACACGCAAGCGCGCGCCTGCGACAGAATAAGCCTATGATCGAACTCCTGTCGCCCCCGGGTTCGCCCGGACCCCGGGGGCCTTATTCCCCTGCGGTTCGCGCGGGCGATTTTCTGTTCGTATCCGGCCAGGGCCCGATCGACAGGGAGTCCAACCAGCTATCCTTCGGCGACATCCGCTATGAGACCCGCCTGGTGCTGTCGAACATCGCGCACATTCTCGAGGGATGTGGCGCGTCGCTGTCCGACGTGGTCAAGGTGACCGTCTATCTCGCCGACGCGAAGGACTTCGCCGCCATGAACGAGGTCTATGCCGAAATGTTCGGCGAGCACCGTCCGGCGCGCACCACCGTCGAGGCGCAGTTCGTCGCTCCGCCGATGAAGGTTGAGATCGACGTCGTAGCGTACAAACCGCGCTAGCGCGCGGCGTTTTCGAGGCGAAGAGCGCCCCTGCCTGCTGCCGGGGCGCCGCGGAATCTCACGAAAGCGGCGGCATGCGATCTGAGTGCGTGCGCGCGTCTCGAACCGCTATAGTGAGGGTTCATGCGCATCACCGCGAAAGCGCCCTGCCGTGCGGATCTGGCGGGCGGAACGCTGGACATCTGGCCGCTTTACCTTTTTCACACCAACGCTGTCACCATCAACGTCGCAATTGACCGGTACGCGAGCTGCGAATTGGAGACGCGCAGCGGCCGCAAGATAGAGCTCATCTCACGCGACCTCGGCCACGAGGAGGAGTTCGACTCGCTCGAGGCGCTCGCCGCTTCGAAACGCTACCGGCTTCCGCTTCTGGCGCGTTTGGTGCGCTTTTTCGCGCCCGAGACCGGCATCACGCTGCGCACGAACTCGCAGGCGCCGGCCGGAGCGGGCATCGCGGGCTCCTCGGCATTGATCATCGCGGTGGCGAGCGCGCTCAACAAGCTCACCGGCCGCGGTTTTCGTCTCGAACAGCTCCGCGAGGTGGCGCAGAACATCGAGGCGCAGATCATCCGCGTCCCCACCGGCTGCCAGGATTACTACCCGGCCATGTACGGCGGCCTCAACGCCGTCGAACTGCGCGTCGAGGGCATCGTCCTCAAGCCCATCGGTGTCGACTACGACGACATGAACGAGCGCATCGCGCTCGCCTACACCGGCGAGCCGCGCGAGTCGGGCATCAACAACTGGGAGGTCACGAAGGCGCACATCGACGGCGACGCCGTGGTGCACCGGAACTTCGACCGCATCGCAGCCATCGCCTACGCCATGCGCGGCGCACTCGAGGCGGGGGATTGGGCCGAGGCGGGACGCCTGCTGCGCGAAGAGTGGGCGCACCGCAAGCGCAACGCGCCCGGCATCACGACGCCGCTGATCGACCGGCTGGTAGAGGCGACGCGACGCGCGGGTGCCACCGGAGCTAAGGTCTGCGGCGCGGGCGGAGGCGGCTGCGTGTTTTTCCTGTGCGAGCGCGGCGCAAAAAAACGCGTTGAGGAAACCATAGCGCGAGTGGGCGGCACGGTGCTCCCGGCCCGCGTTGCGCCTCGCGGCGTGCTGGTTAAGACGGTCCCGCAATGAAATTTGGCCTTCGTCCCGATGTGGCCGCGGCGCTCATTCGCATCGCGGCCTTCTCGTTCTTCGCTATCTCCGGGCTGTTCCTGTTTAGCTGGCTGCTGCTCGGGCTGGGGTACTTCGTTGCGAGCGCGCTGCACGCGTTCCTGGCGGCGGCGGTGGCGAACCTGCTCGTGATGCGCATCTATGAGCAGGGCACGCTGGCCGGCATCGGCTATCACCTTAACCGCGCGAGCGCCGTCAACCTGCTTCTGGGCCTGAGCGCGTCGGTGCTGGCGGGACTCTTCGTGACGCTGGGGCCGATTCTGGAGGGCGCGGCGGAGCTTGCGCCCATCCCCGGAGCGCCGGCGGACTGGCGGAACATCGCGATGGTGATGGTCCTGATCGTCTTCGGCGGCTTCGGCGAGGAGATGCTGTTCCACGGCTACGGGTTCCAGAAGCTCATGGGCATAGCGGGCCCGTTCGCCACCATTCTCCCCGTCAGCGTCCTGTTCGCCGTCGCGCACTCCGGGAATCTCAATGTCAGCCCGCTCGCGCTGTTCAACACGGGCCTGTGGGGGTTCGCTCTGGGCCTGGCGTTCTGGAAAAGCGGGGATCTGTGGCTCGCCTCGGGCTTGCATGTAGGCTGGAACTGGACGCTGCCTCTGATGGGCGCAAATTTGAGCGGGTTTACAATGAATGTAACGGGCCACGAGCTCCGCTGGAAAACCAGCGAGCTGTGGAGTGGAGGCGCTTACGGCCCGGAAGGCGGTTTGGTGACGACATTGGCGCTTGCGGGACTGCTGGCATGGCTGGTGTTCAAAGCGCCCGTCCGCCGGCAGACCCCCTTCCTGCTGCGCAGCCGCTGGGAAGAGATGTAGGCGCGTAGGGTAAGCCATGCTGAGAGCCATTCTGGGGATCGCAGTTGCCGCGGCCTCGCTCACCGCGGCCGAGAAGCTCACACCCGAGCAAAGACTCGAACTGGTACGCGGCCTCACCGCCGAGTACGCCACCGCCAAGGTAACAATCCCGCGTTCGAAAAAAGCCCTGAAGTTCGACGTTTCCGGCGTGTGGGACCACGACGAGTGGAACGAGGCCGTCAGCGAGCACGGACCCGCGGCACGCGTTGGCGACCTGGTGCAGATAACGAAGATCGACATCGAAAGCGACAAGCTCGTCCTCGAGATCAACAAGGGTTTCAAGGGCGGGCGCAAGTGGTACGAGCGTATCGAGGTGGGCACCGGCACGCGCACTACACCCATCGCCCGGGGACAGTCGAACGCGCCCGGAGGCACATCGATCGCGCTGCTGTTCAACCGCAACCTGACGTCCATCTCGCCCGCCGAGGTGAAGGAACTGCTTGCTCCCATACTCGATTTCGAGAAGCGCACAGCGACGGAAAGCTACATCGAGAGCCTGCCGCCGGAGATTCAGGAAGCCATCAAGGAACAGCGCGCCATTGAGGGCATGGACCGCGACCAGGTTCTGCTGGCGCTCGGAAAACCGCTGCGCAAGATCCGCGAGACAAAGGATGGCGTCGAGAGCGAGGATTGGGTTTACGGCAAGCCCCCGGGCAAGATCGTTTTCGTCACCTTCGAGGGTGACAAAGCCGTACGGGTGAAAGAGACGTACGCCGGCCTTGGCAGCCAGGCGCAAACGCCCATAGCGCCCAGATGAGGCGCCTGCTTACACTCAGTTAGAACCGCGCCAGCACGGAATCGGGGCTCCTGATATCATGTAGGTTACTTCCTCGCGGGGTACCGCGCCGCGGTGCCCTGCGTGTTTCTGGCAACCCTCATCAGCAACTTAGGAGACATCATGGCCATCAAGGTCGCTATCAATGGGTTTGGGCGCATCGGCCGCAACGTAGTCCGCGCTGCGCTGAACGACGCCGAGCTAGAGTTCGTGGCGGTAAACGACTTGACCGACACGAAAACGCTCGCCCACCTGCTCAAGTACGACTCCGTCCTCGGCCCGTTGTCCGCGGACATCAAAGCGGGCGCCGACTCGATTTCGGTCAACGGCAAGACGATAAAGGTGTTTGCCATCAAGGATCCGGCCGAGCTGGATTGGAGCTCGCTCGGAGCGCAGATCGTCATCGAGTCCACCGGCAAGTTCACCGACGCGACCGCTGCTGCGAAGCATCTGCGCGGAACGGTGAAGAAGGTTATCATCTCGGCCCCGGCGAAGAACGAGGACCTCACCGTTGTGCTCGGCGTTAACGAGAAGATGTACGACCCGGCCAAGCACAACGTCGTTTCGAACGCATCCTGCACTACGAACTGCCTGGCCCCGGTGGTGAAAGTGCTGCACGAGAAGTTCGGCATCGAGAAAGGCTCGATGACGACGATTCACAGCTACACCAACGACCAGAACGTTCTCGACTTCCCGCACAAGGACCTGCGCCGCGCCCGCGCTGCCGCGATCAACATGATCCCGACCACCACCGGCGCAGCGAAGGCCATCGGCCTCGTGGTTCCCGAACTCAAGGGCAAGCTCGACGGCTACTCGATGCGGGTGCCGACGCCGGACGTTTCCGTCGTCGACCTGGTCGCCGTGCTTTCGAAGGACGCCACCGCCGAGGAACTGAACGCCGCGCTGAAGGCGGCCTCCGAGGGCGAGCTGAAGGGCATCCTGGGCTACACCGAGGACCCGGTTGTGTCCAGCGACATGCTGCACAACCCGAACAGCTCCATCGTGGACGCCGCCATGACGAAGGTGCTGGGCGGCAATCTGGCGAAGGTGGTTGCCTGGTACGACAACGAGTGGGGCTACTCCTGCCGTATCGTCGACCTCGTGAAGTTCATGGCCGCCAAGGGGCTGTAATCTCCACCGAATTTTGTGGCCTCCCGGGAAACCGGGAGGCCATCCCTGCCATTGGAGCTGCGCTTTCTGGACCGCGGCTGCGCGCTGCGGCTCTGAGTGTGCCAGCACGCACCCGCTTCCGCGGGGCAGTCAACTAAATCTCCGGATGCCTGCGTCCGCCAGGGGCGCTGTGGCCGGCGTCGAATTCAGAGGGCACGGGTGCTATCGCCGCAGGAGCGTTGCCTGTGGGCGGAGAGACGGGGCGCGCAATAGTTCGCGGCGAGCCTGCCTGTACGGGTTCGTGTGCCGCCCATGTTTTCGCCGCCACGCCGAATTGTAACGGTCTTGAACATGCAATTGGGCTGAGATCGTTTTCTGGAACTTCCAGAGTAGGCCTGCGTCCAATGGGGTAGGAGGGCTGGCCATGAGCAACACTTCGAACCGGTTGGAGCTATGTGAGGCGATCCTGGCCCTCATCGAGCAGAAACGCGCGGAAACGGGCGACGAAACGCTCGGCCTGGCCATCGAGCGCGTGGTTCTCGATAGCCAGTTCTACGAACTCGAACGGGAAATCCTCGACAACCCCGGCGCGATCGAGCCGTGGCTGATCCGGCGCCGCCGCGGCGAGGCATAGCCCTCCTTCGCGCGCCGTGCCTCAGCCCCGGCATCCGCCGCGGCAGCACTTGCAGTGGCAGACTCGCGGCCTGCGGCGGGGCCCCCAGCCCGCCGTAGGCGGCCAGGCTCGCTGCAAAGCAGTCGCTCCACACCACACGCGAACTTCAGTTCCAATCCATCCGGCTGGTGCGTAACCGTCCGAACCCGCATCAAACTCCGCTGAGAGCCTGTCCACCAGGCGCTTCTTGGGTAGGGCGTGCATACAACCTGCCCCCACTTCGAATCGCCAGTAGCTTAGACTTAAACGATACATGGCCTCTGGAACGATGCGATCGGTTCAGGAGCCTGCCGCACGCACTGACCTCGCTCCAGACCGGCGCGCCGCGACCGTCCCGCAGCCGGGAACCGGCATGCTGGTCACACTAGCGCTGGCTCTGGCGCTGTCGCTCACGACGCTGCATAGCTACCTGCTCTTCCACAGCCTTGTGGAGCTGTTCACGGTGGCTGTGGGCTGGAGCACGTTCTTTCTGGCCTGGAACGCGCGCAAGTATCTCAACAATCACTATCTGCTGCTGATTGGAATCGCGGCGCTGTTTACCGGCAGCGTAGATGTTCTGCACCTCGTTTCCTACAAGGGCATGAACATCCTGCCGCACGAGGGAGCGGACACCGCGACTCAGTTCTGGATCGCCGGCCGCCTGCTGTTCAGCGCCGCGCTCGCCGCCGCGCCGCTCTTTGTGCGCCGCAGACTGAGGACTCCACTCGCGTTCGCCGCGCTGGGAGGCGCGGCTGCCGCGATGACGATTGCGATCTTCGCGGACGTGTTCCCGGTGTGCTACGTCGAGGGATCCGGCCTCACGGCGTTCAAGATAGCCTCCGAGTACGCGGTGATACTGCTGCTGGCGGCGGCAGGCCTGCTGCTCTACCGCGAGCGGGCGCATTTCGACCGGTCCATATGGATCCAGCTCGAGATGTCCATCGCCCTGACCGCCGCGGCAGAAGCGGCGTTCACGAACTACGTGGACGTCTACGGCGGAGCGAATCTCACCGGGCACCTGCTGCGGTTCGTGGCGGTGTGCGTGCTGTACCGCGCCATCATCGTTTCGGGCCTGGTGCGTCCCTTAACTGTGCTGTTCCGCGAACTCGCGCAAAGCGAGGAGGCGGCGCGCGTGAGCGACGAGCGGTACCGCGAGTTCGTGGTTAAGACGTCCGAAGCGATAGTGCGCTACGAGATCGACGAGCCGGTGCCGGTATCTCTGCCAGAGGAGCAGCAGGTGGAGCGCCTGCTACGCGAGGCGCGCGTGGCCGAGTGCAATGACGAGTACGCCCGCATCCGGGGCGCGGCGAGCGCCGCCGAGATGATCGGCGCGCGCCCGGCCATTGTCGAGATGCTGCGCGTGTTCGTGCGGTCCGGTTACCGCATGCCAGCGCCTGAAGTGTGCGAAGTCTCGATCAGAGGCGAACGCCGCTGGATCTCCGGCCATTTTACCGGCATAGTCGAGGATGGCCACTTGGTGCGGGCATGGGGCGTTCTGCGCGATGTCACCGAGTTCCGGCTTGCCGCTATGGAACGCGAGCGGCTCATAAGAGAGCTTCAGCGGGCCCTCGCCGATGTGAAGACCCTCAGCGGGCTGCTCCCAATCTGCGCCAACTGCAAGAAGATCCGAGACGACAGCGGCTATTGGACGCAGGTGGAATCCTACCTCTCAAAGCGTACGGATGTCTTCTTCAGCCACGGTATCTGCCCTGACTGCATGAGGTCGCTGTACCCGGAATACTTACCTGAAGAGCGCGGGTGAGCGCCTGTGCTACCGGCCGCTGCGGTCCGGCGGCCGAATGCCCGGGAGGCGCTCGGCGAGCATCAGGCTGAATAGCTGTTCCCAGCTCGCGATCACAATTCGCGAACCGTCCGGCGATATTCCGAAGGACTCTGTAGTGAGTTCCGCGTCGAAACCGCCGAGCTTGCGCCGGGTTGCGCGCGTGTCTTTGCCGGGCACGAAATCCTGCACGTAGATGCCTGCGATGCCGGCCTCGTCCTGCCCAATGAAGGCGATAGCGCGGCCGTTCGGCATCCAACGTGCCCGCCCGAGCGCCACGCGCGGCTTGCCCGCCGGCACTGCGATCTCGATCTCGAACGGCACGCTGGCGCCCGTGGCCACCTCCACCACGCGCAGAGGCACGCGCCCCGTCATGTAGTTGGACGAATACAGCGCGTAGCGGCCGTCGGGCGAGACCTCCGGCATGGCGAACGTACCCGCGATCAGCCGCGTCGCATCGCGTCCGTCCGGTCGGATCTTCCAGATTCCGGCCTTCTCCGGATTGGTGGAGACGTATACGATCCAATTGCCGTCGGCGGTGGCAGTCGGGTTCTCGGCGTCCACGCCATCGTTGGTTACCTGCACCGCGCCGCTGCCGTCGGCGTTCGCCATCCAGATCTCGAAATGCCCGGAACGGTTCGAACTCCAGATGATGCGGCGGCCGTCGGGCATGAATGCGGGGTCCCAATCTTCGGCGGCGTCTTCAGTGAGCCGGCGCACCACACCGGTCCGCTGCGACACCTGCCACAGATCGAGATTGCCGCTGCGGTTGGACGAGAACACCACCCACTCGCCGTCGGGAGAGTAGGCCGGCTGGCGGTCGTTGGCGTTGCCGCGCGTAAGCCACCGCGCGCCCGCGGCCGCGGAGCCGTTCACTGCGATCTCGCGCAGGCTCGCCCGCGGCGAGCAACTGTCGAAAACCACTGTTCCAGGCGCGAGCACGTCCAGCACCATGCTGCCCGAAGGGCTCCACGAAAGGCGCTTCAGCGATCCGAAGGGCACGCCTCGCCGGATGACGTTTGCGGATCCGGCGCTGACGCCGAGCCCGCCCTCGAGCGCCGATTCGTTCTCGAAATACAGCACCTCGCGGCCGTCGTTCACCCACGCCAGGGAGGAAATCACCCGCGTGCCAGGCAGTTCCTGGCGGCTCTTTCCGTCCGGGCTGATCAGCCACACGGGGCGGTTCGATCCGGTGCCCAGCTCAACGGCCGCAATTGTCCCGCCGCCGGGCGACCAGCGCACGCGGCCGAGGTTGCGGTCGGGAAACTCGGCAATCTCCTGAACGTCGCTGCCGTCCGCGGCCACCGTGCCCAGCACTGAGATGATCCGTCCCTCGCTCTGGCGCTGCCGCACGAACGCGATGCGCGTGCCGTCGGGAGACCAGTCGCCCTCGCTGGCGTCATCTATCACCTTGCGCGGTTCGCCGCCCAGCACACCCACGCGGTAGAGCGAGACGGTGCCGTTCGAAGTTCTCGCGAACAGCACGAGCGATCCGTCCGGCGAGAAACGGGCGAAGTCGTCCGGGCCGGACGTGAGCGGCTGTTCCTCTCCGCCGGGCAACTGCATCAGCCAGATGCGCGGCGTGCCGTCGCGCTCGGAAGTGAAAGCGACGAAGCGGCCGTCCGGCGAGGCTGCGGGCGAGTAGTCGTGCCCGGAGTACGTCAGGTACCTGAACGCAGGCGGGTCGGCGGGCGAGCGGCGCAGCAGCAGCGCTCCGAGCGCGAAGCCGAGGACGAGCGCCGCGGCGAGCGCTCCGGCCTTGCGCCAGTGGATCCGCAGCCGGCTGCGGCGTCGCGGCGGGTCGACGGGGTCGGTGAGCCCGGAGAGCGCTTCGAGCGCGAACGCCAGGTCGCGCGCCGACTGGAAGCGGTCTTCCGGCGATTTCTCGGCGCAATGCCGCACCAGGCGGTCGAGCCCCGGCGGAATCGGGCGGCCGTCTGTCGAGAGTTCGGGCAGGTCGTCCTTGAGAATCGCGCTCATCGTCTCGACGCTCGACTCGCCGTGGAAGGCCCGCCGTCCCGTCAGCATCTCGAAGATGATCAAGCCGAGCGAGAAGATGTCGGAGCGGTGGTCGGCCGGCAGCCCGCGCACCTGCTCGGGCGACATATAGCCCACAGTGCCGAACACCACGCCGGGTTCAGTGGGCTGGATCACTGTTGTTCCGAGGCTGCCGCTGCCGGCCATCGCGGCCTGCGCGTGCAGCGGCTTGGCGAGCCCAAAATCGAGAATCTTCAGGCGGCCGTCGTCGGTGAGGTAGACGTTCTCCGGCTTGAGATCGCGATGGACGATGCCCTTCTGGTGCGCGGCGCTGAGCCCGCGGGCTATCTGGAGGGCATACTCAACGGCCGTCCGCACCGGCAATGGTCCGCGGTCCAGCCGCTCGCGCAGTGTCTCGCCCAGCAACAGCTCGGAGACTATGTAGGGTGTTCCATTGTGCACGCCGAAGTCGTGGACGGTAACGATATTCGGGTGGCTCAGGCCGCCGGCCGCGCGCGCCTCAAGCTCGAAGCGTTGCAGGCGTTCCGGGTCCGATGCGAACGCCGGGGCCAGCACTTTGATGGCGACGTCGCGGCGCAGGCGCGCGTCGTGCGCGCGATACACCTCGCCCATGCCGCCTGCGCCGATGGGCGCGACGATCTCGTAGGGGCCGATGAGCGTGCCTCGGGCGAGCATGCCGAAGGGCGATTATAGCGCGCGGCCCGCGGCGGAACGGAGCGCGGCTCCGCGCAACGCAGTGCGCGGCCCGGCTTCGGGACGGCGCCACGGAGACCCCGCCTTGACCGGCTCTGGTTCTTCCGCGTACAATCACAAGGTCGTAATGAAGTGCGGTCATTCAAGGCGGTTGAGGTGGGAGTGGACGTTCGGGCTACGGAATGCCATTCCGTAGCTCTTCGCGTTTCTGCAGTCCATTTGGGGTCCTTACCGGTAATCGTTGCGAGTCCGCTGTGCAATCAGGAGAATCACCAGTGAAAGAACGAGGTGTAGTCAAGTGGTTTAACGCCGCCAAGGGCTATGGATTCATCCAGCGCTCTACCGGCGAGGACGTTTTCGTGCATTACTCCGCTATCTCCATGACAGGCTACCGGACGCTGGACAATGGCGTGGAAGTGGAGTTTGAGGTGAAGCAGGGTCCGAAGGGCCTGCAGGCGGAAAACGTCGTCCGCCTTGGCGCGTAGTTCTCGCAGCTTACCGGGAAAAATCACTGAGGCGGGCCGGCCGGCCCGCCTTTAGTGTATTAGCCCTCCGGCTTGGGACCGGGAGCCGGCGGCTGGAACCGCAAACCAGTCCATCCCTCCGCAACCACGATCGAGTTGGCGGGGTTCGACTCCAGGTATTTGAAGATGGCGGGCCTGCCGATCAGCGTGGAGGGGTCGGCCGGCAGCGCGCCGACAAACTCCGACACGTCCTGCGATGCCGTGTACTCCATTCCGCCAATCTCGTAAGCGTACGTGATCACGCCGTTCGCCACGTCGAGAATCGTGGCGTTTCCGGTGCGCCCCCGCGCGTTTACGTCGCGCCTGCGCTTCCGTTCCCGTTCCTGCGGCGCCTTCCGCGATTTCAGCATCGAAGCGGCCACGCCAGTCGCCGCGCCCGCAACTCCCGCCATGAATACCCTGAACAGACGCATCGTTCGCTCTTCGGCCTTTCAGAGGCCCTGCGGTGATCACTCAGAAACTGCTCCAGGCCGGCCGTGTCCGGGAACAGCCTCATCCCCGGTGCCCTGCCTGTCTACTTCATCTTCGCGTATTTTTCGTAGAGAGCCGGGATGTTCGCCTCCGCGGTCCGGCCCGGGTGGATCACCACGCGGTAGCGGAAACGCACTGTCTGGCCGGGTTCGAGCGTCAGGCTTCCGTCCTTCGAGTCGTCGCGCTCGAAATCGTGCGCGCCGAAGGGGGTCGCCGCGAACAGGCCGTAGCCGCGCGAGTGCCAGTACGTCGGGTGGCGCGGGTTGGACGGGTGGTCGAATATCGCGATGCCGAGCGGCTCGCCAGCGACCTCGCCGGAGTAGTCCACCCACGGCGCGCGCGTTCCCCAAACCTGTTCCTCCGTCGCCGCGCCTGAAGCTGACACCATGCGGCCGGTGTACTTCGCGGGGTCGCGCCCGCCGGCCTCTTCGAGCGAAGGCGCGAGGCGGATCGCAAACATGCCCTCCTTCGTGTCGCCGAACTTCACCTTCTCCACTGCGATCAGCGTGATGTCGAAGTCGATCGTGCGCAGCTTCTTGTCGGAGTAGAACACCATGCGCCGGTCTTCGTTGACCAGCATCTCTCCCTTCGGGCCGAGCCACTCGAAGCGCGCCGCGATGACGCCCTGCCTCTTTCCGCTTTCGAGCGCCGTGATCTTGCGCAGCACGACCCGCCCCTTGTTGCCGTCGCGCGTCTCGTTCATCCAGAAATCGACCCCGTTCACGTCGCCGTGAGTGAACCACAGGCCGCGGTGGTGCGGATGATCGCGGTTCTCGCCCTCGACGAGATCCATCGGAAAGTAGCGGGTCACGACCTTTCCCGTTGCTGACCGCAGCGGGTGCAGAAACGGCTTGTTGAAGTCCGCGCTGATGAAGAACTCGGTGAACGGCTGGCCGTCGATATCCACCGAAATGCGATCTGTGGCCTGTTTGAGGCTCACCTGCGCGCACAGCGGCAGCACGGAGAAAGCGGCGGCGAGCAGATAACCCTTCATGTTGATCAGTACACCACAGCGCGCGTGCGACTGCGGCCGATGCGAATCGCATCGCCGCCGGAAAGCGAGCGGCAGCCTTCACGATTCGCCTGCCCACGCACGAGGAGCAGCCGGTCCAGTCCGGCCCGGACCGCTTCCAGCCGGACGGCTATGGGTGCTACGATGTCACCCTTCGGCGCGCGCCGCGCGCGAGGAGACCCTATGCCCAAGTACGAACTCATAAAGCTCATCGAGGCGCAGAGGCTGAATCCGCGAACCGGCATCCCGACTGCCGATCCGCCCGTAACCATCCCGTTCGGCGCAATCATCGAAAACATCACACCGGACCGCGACATGGACAAGTTCGTCTACCTCGGCCAGAACTACCAGTGTGCGCACGACATACTCGAATCCGCGATATGTCCGGTTGCCGCTCCAGCGCCCGCCGCGCCCGCGAAAGCGGCCGCGCCTGCCGCGCAGGCCGCCCCGGCCGCCGCAGTAGCCTACGCTCGCGCAGCCGCGCCGGCGACCGTCGCTCCGGAAGCGCCCGCGCCCACCGCCAAACTCGTTTGGGAACGGCTGGATTCGACCATCCCCTGCCAGCGTGCGAAGGTGCCCGGCGGGTGGCTCGTAGCGGCCGATGGCGGATTGGCTTTCTATCCCGACGCCGGGCACAGTTGGGACGGGACATCGCTTCCGTAGACGGCCGCGCCGGGAGGCCTATCAGACGCCCGGCAAGACGGCGGTGCGCTCGCCCATCGCGCTGGCGAGGCACACCAGGACTCTCGCCCGTTCGCTGATCGTATGCCGCGCCTGGCCCTGCAAGCGTCGCCGGGTCAAGGCATACCAGTGCGTGAGCAGGCGGAAATCGATCATCAACAGGCGCTGCGAGAACGTGAACTTGCGGCCTCGCGCCGGCGCGGTGTACCTGAGCAGGCACACCACGACGGCGTAGTCGGCCGCGAGCAACCGGTCCGCCGCGTCCAGCTCGGCGGCGGGCAGCGTCTCGGCCGTCTCGGCGATGCTAATGAACCTGAGCTGGTTGGCTACCGCCACTTGCTGAGCGCGATCCGGACGGCTTTCCTTCCGCAGAATTAAGCCGCACTTGTGGCGGAACCAGTAGAACAGCACCAGAAACGCGAAACCTAACAGCGGCAGTTGTGTGCGCACATTTCCTGTCCGTTGTGTTTCCGAACAGAGCTTATCACGCCTGGAGGCGCTTCGCTGTGGAGATCAGCGCGGGAAAAGCATGTGCCCGCCGGCTTCGGGGTGCTCGCGCGCCCAGTCGAAGAACAGGCTGGCATAGGTCGCCGTGATGTAATCGCTTTCCGCGAATCCGAGCGCCCGCGCCGTCTGGTCGATCCACTCGGGCGGGCCTTCGAGTTCCAGGAAAACTCCGATAGGGGTCTCGTCCAGCAGCACGTGGCCGGCTTCGCCCTCGCGGGAGTATTCTGTGCGGTACTTCTCGTAGCGGAAGGACGCTTCGTAGCCCAGCCGCTCCAGGATAGCCGCGAAGGCCTCTCCGTCCGCCACGCGCGTCTCGATCTCCTCCCGCGTCTTGTGCCGCCCGTCAATGGATGGTCCTTTGAAGGTGAGAAGCGCCTGGCCGCCGGCCGAACGGAGCCTGAGCAGAAGGCCGGCCCGGCGGAGGCTGCGCTCCGCGTTGTCATAGACGGTGTCGGACTCGAGCGTGCGCTCGCGGGTGATGCGGAACCCGGCTGCGCCAAGCCTCGCGCGGGCGTCGCTCGCATCGCGCACTCGCAGCTTGATCTCGACCTCGGAGGAAGGCTCGCGCATAAGGCGGCTATCGTAACAGGAACGGCTAGCCATGGGGAAGCTTGGGGGGAAGCTGGAGCGCGCCCGCCCGGTGAAGCGGAACAGAAGCCGTGCGAGCGCGCCGCCGGGGAGAAGGATGGTTTAGCTAACGGATGCCTCGATGTGTTCGTCGACGATGCGGCCGTCGAACAGGTGCACCTTCCGGTCGGCGTAGTCCGCGTAGCGCGGATCGTGCGTCACCATGCAGATGGTCGCCCCGCCCTGGTGCAGCTCGCGCAGCAGGTCCATCACGGCTTGGCCGTTTTTCGAGTCCAGGTTGCCGGTTGGCTCGTCGGCGAGCAGGACGAGCGGATCGCCCACCAGCGCCCGGGCTACGGCGACGCGCTGCTGCTGGCCGCCGGATAGCTGCGCCGGGTAGTGCTTCATGCGGTGCGACATGCCCACGCGATCCAGCGCCTTCATCACGCGCTGCTTGCGCTCGCTCGAACCCATGCCGCGGTACGTCAGCGGCAGCTCGACGTTTTCATATACCGTCAGGTCGCCGATCAGGTTAAAAGCCTGGAAGATGAAGCCAATCTCGCGGTTGCGGATGCGCGCTCGCTCGGAGAGCTTCAGGTTTTCCACCGGCTTTCCGTTCAGCGTGTACGAACCGCTCGTGGGCGTATCCAGCAGGCCCAGTATCGACAGCAACGTCGACTTGCCGCAGCCCGAGGGCCCCGCGATCGAAACATATTCGCCCCGGTTGATCTCCAGATGGATACCGTCGAGCGCGTGCGTCTCCATCTCGTCCGTGTAGAAGACCTTGGTTACGCCCTCGAGCTTGATCAGAACTTCCTTGCCATTCTCGTTCGTCATCGTTCCTCCCCTGCCGGAATCGAGCGCCGGCGCGCTAGTTTAGCCGGATGCGGTCGTAGGAGTCCCACTGGGACATATCCGAGAGGATCACCTGGTCGCCGGCGCGCAACCCATCGATGATCTCGATCGTGTTAACGGAGCTGCGGCCCAGCTTTACCTGTGCGCGCGTAGCGCCCTTGTTATCCGGGTCCAGCTTGAAAAGGCTGACGGTGCTGTTGGGCTGGCCAAACGTCGGCCGGCCGACATAGAGCACGTCGTCAAGTTTTTCTATCTCGATCGTGCCGTCCACGCTGAGGTCGGGCCGCGCTCCCGGCGGGAGCTGGCCCTCCAGCCTCACGTCCACGGTGACGGTGCCGTTCACCGCCGCCGGGTCAATTCTCGAAACCGTGCCCGGGATGATGCCGTTGCGGGTATCGATCTCGGCCTTCTGCCCGATAGCGACATCCTTGGCCTGCGTCTCCGGGATCTTCAGCTCGGCCTTGAGGCGTGTGGGCTGCACAATGCGCGCCAGGTTGGCGCCCGCGGACACCTGCTGGCCCACCTCGACCGGAATCTGCTGCAACACGCCGTGCACGCCTGCCTTCACGCGGAGGTCGGCCATCTGGCTCTTCTTCAGGTCGTACATGGCGCGCAGTTGCTGGATCTGCGCTTCCTGCGCCGCGATCTGGGCCTCGATCTGCTCGATTCCGATCTCGAGACGCTCCTTCTCGATGCGCTCCTTATTCGCCCAGTCCTCAGCGCTCGCCTCGGAGATGGTTGACTCAAGCGCGGACTTCAGCCCGAGCTTCTGGAGTTGCAGATCGCGGTCGGCCTGGAGCCTCGCCTTGCGCGCCTCGGCGGCGACGGTTGCCGCGGCGGCCTCCTGGTTCAGCCGGTCGCTCTTCAGCTTCACGCGGAGGTTCCTGAGTTCGGCCTCGGCCGCCTTCAGCTTGTACTCGGCGTCGATCGTCGCCTGTTCGAGTTCCGGATTGCTCAGGACCACCAGCACCGTGTCCGGCGTGACCACCGTGCCCGGCAGCGCCAGCCGCTTCTCCACGCGTCCGGCCGTCGTCGCCGGAATCCACAGAATCTCCTCCGGCACCAGCGTGCCAAGGCCCCGCACCTGCCTGACCATGGGCCCGCGGCGGACCTTATCCAGCCAGACGGTCTCGCGCGGCACGCTCGGGGCTGCCGGCTTGAGCCGGCTCACCCCCACCGTAACGGCCGAGAGGGCTACCACCACAACCGCGCCCGTGACGATCCGGCGAATCAGTTTCTTCTTCGCCGCGGATTTCCGTGGGATGTCCATAAGCGTTCAAATAACAGCTACGCACGCGGCGTACCAGAGGTTCGGCCGCGGCAAGCGCTTTTCCGGACTGATTTTATTGAGGTTCTCACAGGACTGTCGTGTCCGGATTTGGGACGCCGCTGTTCATCAACGGAGTATACGTTCGAGCGCGGCGAAGGTGTGGCGGAAAAACGCAGACTGCCATAGAAGCCCCGCAGATGCGGGCGGCGCTCCAGCGTACAATCAAGCCGTGAACCTGGATAAAGAGCTTCAGTTCGCGCAGGAGATAGCCGCCCGCGCCGGCGGGATTGCGCTAGGCTATCAGCGCGAGGGCGTCCGCATGGAAACCAAGGGCGACCTTTCTCCCGTGACCGCTGCGGACCGCGCCTCCGAGCGCCTGATCGCCGAAGCCATCGCCCTCCAGTTCCCCTCCGACGGCATTCTAGGCGAGGAAGGCGCGAGCCGCGACGGCTCGTCCGGCCGTAAGTGGATAGTCGATCCGATCGACGGAACGCGCGAGTTCGTCCGCGGCAATCCGGCGTGGGCGGTTCTGATCGGCCTGGAGCAAGACGGCGAATCCGTCCTCGGCGTGGCGCATTTCCCCGCGCTGGGCGAAACTTACTGGGCCGCTCGCGGCCGCGGAGCCTATTGCGGCAGCCGGCGCCTGCATGTTTCCGCGGTTTCGGAGCTTGCGCAGGCCGTGCTGTGCGTGAATGGCATCGGCGAGATGGCCACCCTGCCATTCGCGCCAAGGCTGGTCGACTGGCTGAGCGGGGCCTGGGCCGTCCGGGCGTTCGGAGGGTGCCTGGATGCCGTCATGGTGGCGTCGGGCGCAGCCGACGCCTGGTTGGAGCCGAGCGGAAAGGCCTGGGATTTTGCGGCCTTGCGCGTCATCGGGGAGGAAGCCGGCGCGGTGTTCTTCAACTTCGACGGCGGCAGCTCGATTTACGGCGGAACCGGCGTGCTGTGCACGCCGGGATTGGCTGAAGCGCTGCGCCGGTTCCTTACCTGCTAGCGCGTAGCTGAAGCCGCGGCGTGTCCGCGACGGCTTGGGTGACCGGGCCGGTATCCACCACAGCCCAGGCCGAAAGGTCGGGCAACAGCCTCGGGTCCGTCCCCTTGATCGTGATGTTCACGGGCACCGTGCGGATATAGTACTGTTCGGTTGTTCCCTTCGTGGCCAGCGCGCCAATGCTGTAGATCTCGCCTTCGAACCGCAAGTCCGGGAAAGCGTCGATCCCGATCTCAGCACGCTGCCCGATGCGGAACTGATTGGCGTATACCTGGCTGACCTTGGCCTCAACCTGCATGCTCGACAGATCCACAATTTTCACGACCGGCATGCCCGCGCGCACCTGGTCGCCTTCCCGGATCTGCTTCATCTCGCCGCCCTGGAAGGTCTGCACCATGACCGCAAGTCCCGATATAGGCGCCCTCACGGTGAACTTCTCGAGATCCGCTGTGTGTCTCTTCAGGAATAGTCTCTGCCGCTCAACCTCTAGCTGCAGGTTCCTCAAGTCCGCAGCCTGCGATATCTTCTGCTGCTCAACGTCCATCAGTTGCTGCTTATAGGCGGCTTCGGCGGCCTCGGCGTTCAGGCGGGCAATCTCCTTCTCGATATCCGTGTTGACCTCGGCCGCTTTCAGGTCGAGCAGCGCCTTGTCCCAGTTCGCTTTGGCGACCTTCAGGCTCTGCTGAAGGTTGATCCAATCCACCTGAAGCTGGGCTTCTCTCTTCTTTACATTGTTTTCAGCCGCCT
>JBLNBX010000143.1:0-25129 GCA_050260275.1 bacterium | reverse complement strand
CCCGGTGCTCGAAATGACCGAGTTCGCCGACCGGGCGGTGAAGCGCGGCGGGCCGGCGCTGCTGTTCGAGAAGGCGCGCGGATCGAATGTGCCCGTCCTCATGAACGCGTTCGCGAGCATGCGGCGGATGGAGCTGGCGCTCGATGTAGAGTCGATCGACGAAGTGGCGGCGCGCATCACTGAATTTCTCCAGCCCCGCACGCCCGAGGGCATGTGGGACAAGCTCAAGATGGTGCCGAAGCTCGTGGAGGCGGGGTCGTTCTTCCCGCGCGAGGTTTCGAGCGGACCGTGCAAAGAAGTGGTGCGGCGCGACGGCTTCTCGCTGTTCGAATACCCGGTGCTGAAGTGCTGGCCGCGGGACGGTGGGCGTTTTATCACGCTGCCGCTGGTGTTCTCGCGCAATCCCGAAACGGGCAAGCGCAACTGCGGCATGTACCGCATGCAGGTGTTCGACGAGCGCACAACCGGCATGCACTGGCAGACGCACAAGCAGGGCGCGGAGCACTACAGACGCCTGATGGCCTCCGGTAAGCCGGGGCGCATGGACGTCGCGGTGGCGATAGGCGCGGACCCCGCCACCGTGTTTTCGGCCATACTGCCGCTGCCGCCGGATATAGACGAGATGATGTTCGCCGGCTTCCTGCGCCGCGAGCCGGTGAACATGGTGAAGTGCGAAACGGTGGACCTCGAGGTGCCAGCGGAGGCGGAGATTGTCCTCGAAGGCTACCTCGAGCTGGGCGAGCTTTGCACCGAAGGCCCGTTTGGCGATCATACAGGTTTTTACTCGCTGGAAGACGAGTACCCCGTGTTTCACGTGACGTGCATAACTTCGCGCAGGCATCCCATTTACATGGCGACCATAGTGGGACCGCCGCCCATGGAGGATTACTACATGGGCAAGGCGATCGAGCGTATCTTCCTTCCGCTGATGCGGCTGCAACTGCCCGAAATCCGCGACATATGCATGCCCGCCGAGGGCGTCTTCCATAATCTGTTGCTGGTTTCGATACGTAAGTCGTATCCCGGCCACGCGCGCAAAGTTATGCATGCTATATGGGGAATGGGACAGGCCATGTTCTCGAAGTGCATCATCGTCGTGGACGAGGACGTGGATGTCCAGAACGTCAGCGAAGTAGCGTGGAAGGCGCTGAATAACATCGATCCAGAGCGGGACATCGAGTTCAGCTTCGGCCCGGTCGATTCCTTGGACCACGCCAGCCGTCTGCCCAATTACGGCTCCAAGATGGGCGTGGACGCCACGCGGAAAACGCCCGGCGAGGGCTTCACACGCCCCTGGCCGGACGTGATCCGCATGAGCGAGGACGTGCAGGCCCGCGTGGATCTGCTGTGGAAGAAGGCAGGGCTGAAGTAGGCTGCCCTGCAGGCGCCGAGTGTGGGAGCCGGCCCTGGGCGGAGCTGTCCAGACGTCAGGATGGCGAAGCCGCGTAGCCGAGCGAATAGCGCGCGGATAGCGCGGTGCTCGCCGGAGACGGTCTACGCTGCGCGCGACGCCGGGCCCGGCGCAGCAACGAAAAGGCTCTGCTCGCCAGCGCTCCACCATGACCGTGTGCCCAGTTTTTCGCACAAGGCCTGCATCTTTGCCGCGATCGCCGCTGCCGTGCGCGGATCGGCCCGGCGCGCCTGGAACCTGCTGATGACCGTCGGATACAGGCTGATCTCGCCCACTTCGTGCGCCTGCGCCTCGATCGCGAACACGAACGATTCGTCGTTGCGCTCGACCTCGTCCACTGCGTAGTCGTCGATGAAATCCCCCGCGCTGTAGAGGATCGGTTTGCGGCGGTAGAACTCGATTCCGCGGAACACGTGTGGAGAGTGCCCGAATACGGCATCGGCTCCGGCTTCGATGAGGGCGCGTCCTAACTCTACGTGCTCTTGCGGCGGCTCGTAGCCCCAGTTAGGCCCCCAATGTAGTGAGACGATCACAAACCCGGAGTCTTGCGCCAGACGAGAGACAGCCTGCTGAAGCTCCGTCACCCTCCGGTCCCGCAAGCCGGTTGGAACATAGAACGTACCCGGGCGTCCGGGCGCGGCTTCCCAGCCGGGTTCGTTGTCGGTGGCCGCGACCATCGCCACGCGAATGCCCTGCCGCTCAACCCGCGCAGGGCGGCGCGCTTCCTCACGGTTGCGCCCGGCGCCGCAGTAATTAATGCCGGAGCGTTCAAGTATCTCCAGCATGTCGAGCAGCGCCTCGTATTCGTAATCCAGAACATGATTATTGGCGAGAGACACTATGTCGATTCCGGCTGTGGAGAGCACGGCCACATTTTTCGCGTCGGAACGGAAATGGAATACCTTCGGCGGAACTGACCAGGGCCGGCCGCGGCTGGAGAGCACGCATTCAAGGTTGCACGCGCGCAGGTCCGCGGCACTGAGCAGAGGCAGCGTGTCGCCCCAAACGTAGCCGGCGTCCCTGGTCTTGAGCGCCTGGTTCACCAGGCGCCCCAGCATCACATCGCCCATCAGGAGGATGCGCACACCATAGGGACGCGAGGCGCGCCGCGCAGGTTGTCGCGCGTGAGTGCAGGCTGGATCAGACGCGAATTGGACTTACTTCAGTTCCGAATATGAGAACGGTTTCCACTTCAGTTCAGAGTAACCCTGAGGTCTCCACCGCTCGAACGACGACCGGGTCTTGAGCTCGGCTTTCGGCGCGTCGTCCCGTACGGATATCTCTCTGCGATCCGGCACCACAATGTCATCCATCAGACGCAATGTCAGCAGGACCTCGCCTTTCATGGTTGGACGCGGGCCGCGCATCGGGAGTGTGACCATCTTGACGGGCCACAGGAACGGAAAGAGCCAGCCGATCGCGTCGCGCTTCGGATGGCCCTTGCCCCTGATCCTGCCATCCGCGTCGACCTTGTAGCCGCGCGCCGCAACGACCTTGGCCGAGAGCGCAACGTCGTTTGTCTCTGAGATGACCATGCGGTCGAATTCGAGCTTGATCCAGCCCTTGCCAAAGAACCGGCCGGGGTCGTGAAAGTCAGCCAGACGGCCGACCAGATAGTACCCGCGGCCCGCCAGAACACGGCCCGACTGGCGGAAGGGCCTGACATCGCAGATCGTCGGATCTCCCAATTCTGCCGTTGACGACGAGAAAGACGGCTCCGACAGTGAGCAAGTGATCAGCGTACCCGCAGAGACTATAGTTTGCGAGTAAAGGGCAGCGGGGACCGCCAAGACAGCGAGCGCAGGGGTAAAACGGGTCGATCTTAAGCGCATAGGTGTGCTCTCTTTGCAAATGAGTGGAGCATTGCGGACTGCTGCTGTCAACGGCTATATATGCCCTTCCGACAGAGTGATACGAGCGATCTACGAATGTAGCCTACGGCAATGGCCCCGGACTAACGACAAGACGTTGCCACCAGACTAACTGCCATTAGTGCGACTTGAGACAGTCAATGGCAGGCGGGACAATTCCGCGGTGCTATGATCGGGGCAAACGACGGGCAGGGGTGCTTCATGGGCAGGGAGCCGGGCAGGCACGATCCCCGCGAGCAGGAACCCAAAGTGCCGTTTCCGGAGCAGGAACAGCCGCAGCCGGGCTTCGAAGGAGCAATGCGGCCCAGGGCGGATCACGGCGAGGAAACCTACCGCGGGACGGGCAAACTGGAGGGCCGTGCGGCTCTGATCACGGGAGCCGACAGCGGCATCGGCCGCGCTGTCGCGATTGCCTTCGCGCGCGAGGGCGCCGACGTTTTGATCTCGTACCTGAAGGAGCACGAGGATGCCGCAGAAACCGCGCGCTGGGTGCGCGAGGTCGGGCGCAAGGCCGTAACCATCGCTGGCGACATCGGCGAGAACTCGCACTGCGAGCGGCTTGTCGAGGAAGCGTTCTCGCATTTCGGCCGGCTCGACATACTCGTGAACAATGCGGCGTACCAGGAAACGCATGAAGACATACAGGAATTCACTCCAGAGGAGTGGGAGTACACTTTCTGCACTAACATACACTCCATGTTCTTTCTATCTCGCGCCGCCCTGCCGCGAATGAGAGCGGGCTCGGTGATCATCAATACGACTTCTGTGCAGGCCTACAATCCGAGCCCGGCGCTCCTGGCGTACGCAACCACCAAGGGCGCGATCGTGACGTTCACGCAGGCGCTGGCCGGGCTTGCCGCGAAACAGGGCATACGCGTGAATGCGGTGGCGCCGGGACCGGTGTGGACCCCATTGATTCCAGCGTCGTTCGAGGCGGAACACATGAAGCAGTTCGGCGCGAACACCCTCATTGGGCGCCCGGCTCAGCCTGCGGAGCTCGCGCCGGCCTACGTGTACCTGGCCTCGCACGACTCTTCTTACGTCACCGGCTCCGTGATGGATCTAACGGGTGGCAGGATGCTTCCGTAACCAGCTATGACCGCCGTAATTCTCATCGGCATCCAGGGCTCGGGCAAAACGACGTTCTACCTGCAGAGATTCTTCGACACTCACATCCGCATCAGTCTCGACATGCTCAGAACGCGCCATCGCGAGCGCGTGTTGCTGGCTGCCTGTATAGCTGCGCGGCAGCCGTTCGTCATCGACAACACGAACGTGCTGGCGTCCGAGCGCGCGGTCTACATAAGCGCGGCGCGCGACGCCGGTTTTCGAGTAGCGGGATATTACTTTCCCACTCCATTGCGTATTGCGATCGCGCGCAACGCGAAGCGCACAGACAAGAAGGCGATACCCGTGGCGGGCGTCGCATCGAAATACAAGCGGCTGCAGCCTCCCACGCTCGACGAGGGTTTCGACGAATTGCACACCGTGGAATCGGCCGAAGGTGGCGGCTTCGTCGTGACGGAGGTAGAGACTACCGCTTCAGAGCCAGCTTGAGGTCGTCCGCGGCGACGCTTCCGGTTATCGTGTAGATGATCTCGAAACGTACGAAGACGCCGGTGTTCTGGCCGCGATAGAAATTCCCGGGCAGCATGGATTCGAAGAGTGCGTGCCCCCGCCAGTTGCGGTTAATGGTAAAGTCCGCGCGCGCAAACAGCTTGTCTCCGCGCCGCGTGCCTTCACCGAACACCCGCGAGTCACCCGGAAACGGGTAAAAAGCGTTCATCCGGAAATAGTTCAGCCGCAAATCCAGCCACTTCAGGGGCGACGCGCCCGCCTCGGCCTGCCACATTGCCAGGTTCGACCAGTAGCTTGAGCCCAGCTCGCGCGAGAGGCTGTAGATGTACAACTCGCTCCACTTGGGCCAGCGCGAGAACAGCGGATCCCAGCCTTCGACGCGGTCTGGCGTGGACGGGTCGTCGCCGGACATCGCCCAGTAGCCGCCCAGGAGGTAGGGCTTCCAGGGCCGGTTGTCGAAGCTGCGGCGCAGGTGCGCGTACCCGCCCCAGGCGCGAATCGTCGATGACGGGCGCTCGGACCCCCACTGTCCGGCGAACTCCCCGGTGGCGGTCCATGCGGGGCGCGGCTTGCGGACCACTCTGCCGCCGAGCGTGTGGACGTGGCGGTCCGGCTGGAACCGTCCGCTCGAGGGCGGTATGAAGGCGTTGGTTTCGCGCTTGTAGAAGTAATAGCCCTCGAACCCCGATGCGTGCGTGTAGTACGCGCCGAGCGCGCGCTCGTCCCAATCGGACAAATGCCTGCTGCGGTCGTGCAAAGTTGGCAGGAACCGCTCCGACCGCGGGTTGAGGATGCCCAGCAGATCGATGCTCGACCGCCCGCGCGTATAGCTGAGGTTCACCGCATTGAAGTAGAACGTGCGGGAACCGTCTCCTGCCGTACCGTCG
Source organism: bacterium (assembly GCA_050260275.1). GTDB lineage: Bacteria > Acidobacteriota > Terriglobia > Bryobacterales > Bryobacteraceae > DATMXS01. The sequence goes on along the minus strand of JBLNBX010000143.1, from coordinate 19,382 downwards.
AACAGGATGAAGCCCTCGCCCTTGCTCAGGTTCTGCCGGCCCACTCGCAGCGCGAGGCCGTCTGTGAAAACGCGTTTGAAGTCTATGTAGGCCGATTCGAAGACGACTTCATCGAACTGGTTTTTCTGCCCGAAGCGCTGTGTCGTCTCGTGGTTCAGTCCCACGAAGAAGTCCACCGTGCTGCTGAGCGGCGCTTTCATCCACGCACGCGTCCGGTACCGCATCTGCTCCCGCTCGTCGTCCAGGCGATCGCTGTAATCGAGCGGGTTGTTCCAGTTTTCGGTGCGGACGCGAGCTTCGAAGCCGAACTCGAACATGAGCGGTTCGTGCGTCGATTGGGCCATTGCTGCACCCGCACAGAGAATCAGAGCTAGTTTGCGAATCATGGAAGAGGGGTCCCGCGAGTTGCCTAACCCGAAGATCAAAGATAACATGATCGGTTAACCGATTTCCGAATGGATAACCTCACGACTCGAGATCTCGCCCGGAACCCCGGTGTGGCCGGAGATGGCTCCGGCGGGCGCGTAGCCGGGCATGTTACGCCCGGTTTTCATCCCGCCAGCGCGCCGGATTACGTGCCTTGCGCCCACATGCGCGAACTTCAGCTCGCCCGGCTTCAGGCCATAGTGCGCCGGGCATACGAGCGCGTGCCGCTTTTCCGGGAGCGCATGCACGAGCGCGGGCTGTCCCCTGAGGACGTGCGCACGCTCGACGATCTTCGGCTGCTGCCTTTCACGGTCAAGACCGATCTCCGCGATACCTATCCTTTCGGCCTGTTCGCCAGCCCTTTGGAAGAAGTGGTGCGCCTGCACGTTTCCAGCGGGACCACCGGCAAACCCATCGTGGTGGCCTACACCGAGCAGGACGTCGGCGTCTGGACCGGCGTTATGATGCGGACGCTTGCCGCCTGCGGCATATCTAGCGGCGACATCATCCAGAACGCCTACGGATACGGCCTGTTCACCGGCGGGCTCGGCGCGCACTACGGCGCGGAGGCGCTCGGAGCGACCGTAATTCCCATCTCCGGCGGCAACACGGACCGCCAGATCATGGTGATGAAGGATTTCGGCGTTACCGCGGTCTGCTGCACGCCAAGCTACTTCATCCACATGCTCGAGCGGGCGCGCGAGCTCGGCGTCGATCTCCGCGACCTTCCGATCCGCACGGGCGTCTTCGGCGCGGAGCCGTGGACAGACTCCATGCGCCAGCGCATCGAGGCCGAAGCCGGCATCCGCGCGTTCGACATCTACGGGCTGTCTGAGATCATCGGCCCCGGCGTGGCCAGCGAGTGCGCGTGCCAGGACGGGCTGCATGTTTTTGAGGATCAGTTCTATCCTGAGGTGGTCGACCCCGACACAGGCGTGCCGGTTCCGGACGGGCAGGAAGGCGAACTGGTGCTGACCACTCTCACCAAGCGCGCCATGCCGATGATCCGCTACCGCACGCGCGACATCACCGCGATGCTGCCCGGCCAGTGCGCCTGCGGCCGCACACTGCGCCGCATCCGCCGCATAGGCCGCCGCAGCGACGACATGTTCATCATCCGCGGCGTGAACGTGTTCCCATCGCAGGTGGAATCGGCGCTGCTGGCCGTGGAGGGGACACTGCCGCACTATCAGATCGTCCTGACTCGCGAAAAGGGTCTGGACCGCATGGAAATTCAGGTTGAGGTTACGCCCGAGGTGTTCTCCGACCGCATCGGCGCGCTCGAACAGCTTCACGACAGACTGATGGCCTCCATTGAGCGTATCGTCGGGCTGCACGCGGACGTGAGCCTCGTGGCGCCTCACACCATCGCACGTAGCGTTGGCAAAGCGAAGCGCGTCATCGATCGCCGCAACGGGTAACGCCATGAAGATTCACCAGCTATCGGTTTTTCTCGAAAATAAGCCGGGCCAGATGACCGGCCCTTGCAAACTGCTGGCCGAAGCGGGAATCGACATCCGCACACTCACACTCGCCGACACGCAGCACTTCGGCATCCTGAGGCTCATCGTTTCCGAGTGGCAGGAGGCCGCGCGCATCCTGAACGAGGCGGGTTACGTAACGAACGTCGCCGAGGTGGTTGCCGTCGAGGTGCCCGACCGTCCCGGCGGCATGGCCGGAGTATTGGCTATTTTCGACAACACGGAAGTCAACATCGAGTACATGTACGCCTTTCCGTTCGGCGGCGACGCCGGCGCCGTGCTGATATTCCGGTTCACTAACCCGGACCGCGCCATCGAACTGCTCCAGGCCGCGGGCGTCAACGTCGTGGGCAGCGTAGCCGTCTACAACCGGATTGCGACATGACGATCGCGCGCACTATCACCGCGCAGCTCGAGCGTGCTTCCTGGATCAGGAAGATGTTCGAGGAGGGCACTCGTCTGCGCGCGCAGGGGCGCGAAGTGTACGACTTCACACTCGGCAACCCGGACCTGGAGCCCCCCGCCGCCGTAACGGACGCTCTGCAGAAGTACGCGAGCAGCACCGGCCTGCACGGCTATATGCCCAACGCCGGTTTCCCGCGCGTCCGCGAGGTGATAGCGGAGCGCATGTCGCGCGCTACCGGGCTCGGCTACACGGCCGACCACATCATAATGACGGTCGGCTCGGCCGGCGCCATCAACACCGTGCTTAAGGCGATTCTCGATCCCGGCGACGAGGTCATGGTCCTGACGCCTTACTTCCCCGAGTACCGGTTCTATATCGAGAATCACCAGGGCCGGATGGTGGAGGTGCACACGGACGATTGTTTCCGCCCCGATCCCGAACGCATCGCCAAAGCCTTGACGCCGCGCACCCGGGCGCTCATCCTCAACACGCCAAACAACCCCAGCGGCGCTCTCTATACCGAAGACGAGCTGCGCGCCATCGACGGCGTGCTTGCGGGAACCGGCGTGATTGTCATCGCCGACGAACCATACCGCTCCATCGTCTTCGACGGGCGCGAGATGCCCGAGACTTCCCGCTTCATCACGCGCTGCGTCACCGCGAGGTCGTGGTCCAAGTCGCAGGGGCTTGCCGGCGAACGCATCGGGTTCATAGCCATTTCGCCGCGCCTGGAGTGGGCCGAGGAGCTGCGCAACGCCTGCACGTTTACGAATCGAATTCTGGGCTACATCAACGCGCCGGCCATCTGGCAGTGGGTTGAGTGCGAGGCAGGCGACGCCGCCGTGGACAGCCGCGTTTACGAGTCGCGCCGGAACCTGCTCTGGGACGAACTCATGCGCATCGGGTACCGGGGCTGCCGCCCTGAAGGCGCGTTCTACCTGTTTCCGCAGACTCCCGTGCCGGACGACGTAGCGTTCGTCCGGCGGTTGCAGCGCGAGGGCGTGCTCACGGTTCCCGGTTCCGGATTCGCCCGCCCCGGGCACCTGCGGATCTCGCTGACGGTTCCGGACGAGGTGCTCGAACGCGCGATCCCGGGCTTCGAACGAGCGTTCCGCAATCCTGAGTAGGCAATGCTGGACCTCAAGCAGCACCCGCATCGCCGGTATAACCCGTTGACGCGGGAGTGGGTGCTGGTATCGCCGCACCGCACGCAGCGGCCGTGGCAGGGCCAGGTCGAAAAGCTCCCGCGCGCTGAACCGAAACGGTACGACCCCACGTGTTACCTCTGCCCCCGCAACGAGCGGGCGGGCGGCGTCCGCAACCCGGACTACACCGGCACGTTCGTCTTCGATAACGACTTTGCGGCGCTCAGGCCCGACACTCCCGTGGAGGGTTTCGACGAGAACGGCCTTCTGGTGGCCCAGTCGGAGCCGGGCATCTGCCGCGTTGTGTGCTTCTCGCCGCGTCACGACCTGACGATCGGGGGTATGAGCACGCCGGAACTGCGCACGGTCGTGGACACCTGGGTGGCGCAGTACGAGGAACTCGGGGCGCGCGAGGAGATCAACTGGGTCCAGATATTCGAGAACCGCGGCGAGATGATGGGCGCGAGCAACCCGCACCCGCACTGCCAGATCTGGTCGAACCACACGCTGCCCAACGAAGCCGTGAAGGAGCAGATCTCGCAAGCAACGTATTTCGAGTCGCGCGGCGCCTGTCTGCTCTGCGAGTATCTCAAGCTCGAGCGCGAGCGCGTCGTCTGCGAGAACGATGCGTTCGTTGCGGCCGTGCCGTTCTGGGCCGTGTGGCCTTTCGAGACGATCGTGATATCTAAGCATCACGTGCCTGACATATCCGCGCTGGACGGCGCGGGCCGCGACGGGCTGGCGGATATCCTGCGGCGGATCACCTCTCGCTACGACAACCTGTTCGATACGCCCTTCCCGTACTCGCTGGGCTTTCACCAGCGCCCCACAGACGGCGGCCCGCACCCCGAGTGGCACCTGCACGCGCACTTCCTCCCGCCGCTGCTCCGCTCGGCCACGGTGCGGAAGTTCATGGTTGGTTACGAGCTGCTCAGCATGCCCCAGCGCGACATAACTGCCGAGGACGCCGCGGCGCGCCTCCGCGCGGTGAGCGAATACCGCGATTGACTAACAGCTTTTAACCACATTCGCGCGCCGCAGTTGGTAACATCGTCTTTTCGTCTTCATATCGGGGGATACCTACCATAGCCGCGACACTCACTTCTGCTGCGGTTGCGTTTGCGCCGCTGCTGGACGGGCCCCTGCCCGATCCTTACGTCACTCGGATCGAAGATCAGTGGCATATCTTCGGAACCGGATGCTTCTACTACCACGGCCGGTCGCTCTCGCCGGGCGCTATGATCCGCGGCGATCTTGAGCTGGACTTCGGCGCGGAAACGCCTCGCGTGGTGGGCATCTGGGGCTTCTCCCCGTTCCGGGACGAGGCCGGCGCGGATCACGCCTACGCGACGTTACACTACGGCCGGTTCCGCACCGTGATCGCGCACTTCCTGCCAGCGCCCGGCGCTTCCGCCGCCGGGGGCTTCGTCCGGCGCTGGTGTCTGAACCGCATCGTACTCGGCTCGCTCGAGGGCGATCGCGCCACCTGTTACGAATCCAAGCGTTTCACGGGTGAGGACGGCTGCCCGTACCTGATGTACTCGGCTTCGGAGGCGCGCCATCGCAACGTGCACATATTCGTGCAGCGAATGATAGATCCTGCTACGCCGGATCCGTCGTTCGCGCCGCGAGCGCTGCTCAGCCCTCAGGGCCTACGCTCCGAGGACCGCAATCCCGGCTATATCCAGCTCGTCGAAGGCGCCAACATTGCGCGAATCGGTGACTGGTACGTGCTGCTGTACAGCGTTGGCGACTTCGCGCGCAACAACTACAAGCTGGGCGTGGCGTACTCGCGCGAGTTGATCCCTGCCGAAGGGCGGCAGTACGCCAAGCCGCTCATCGACGATCCGCGCAATATATGGCGCAACTCGGGCGTAACCGGGGAGGTCTGCTACCTCCTGCAGTCCGAGCACAAAGGGTGGCCGAACTACTGCGGCCACCTGGTGAGTGGTCCGGGGCTCGGCAACATCGTGAAGATCGGCGGCGCGTACCACCTTGTTTTTCACGGTTATAGGACGGACGACCGCCTGCGCAGGCCACGGGACCGCTACGTCTGGATGCTGCCGCTCGATGTGAGGGTGGGGCGGGGGAAACCTAGCCAGTGGATCAGGCCCGTCCTGCCACGCGCCTGCGATCCCGGTGGCGCGCGCCAGCCGGGCGCGTGATAGGATACTTCCCAGTGATCGGATCGCAACGCAAGCCGACGCTGGAAGCATGGGGCGTAAGCGACCCCGGCCTCGTTCGGCAGAACAACGAAGATAGTTGGGCCATCGATGCTTCGCTCCGCGTGGCGATCGTGGCCGACGGGATGGGAGGCGCGCTGTGTGGAGAGGTGGCCTCCGCGATGACGGTCGAGACGATCATCTCCTATCTTCGCGACACCCTTTCGGTGGGCGTTCCGGAGCAGGTGATCGAGGAGGCCATTCGCGAGGCGAACCGCCGCGTGCTGGATCGCTCCCGGATCGAGGAAGGCTGCTCCGGGATGGGCTCCACAGTGGTGCTCGCCTACTGGGACCTGCCCCGCCTCATCATCGCCAACGTCGGCGACAGCCGCGCTTACCTGTGGCGCGATGGCGCGATCACACAACTGTCGTACGACCAGACGCTCGTGAACGAGCTGCGGATGCGCTTCGGGCTCTCCGAGCAGGAAGTGAGCAACTTCCCGCATAAGAACGTGCTCACGCATGCCGTCGGCACGCAGGACGAGCTGCTTATCCGCCGCTGCGAGGAAACCCTCGCGCCCGGCGACGTGGTGCTACTGTGCTCTGATGGACTCTCCGGACCGGTGGGTGAGGCTTCGATAGCCGCGACGCTCTCGCGCGACAGCGCTCTCCAGGACCAGGGTGCCCAGCTTATAAACCAGGCCAAGGCCGCGGGCGCGCCCGATAACGTCACCTGCGTTCTACTGCGCTACAACGACTGGGAGATCTGAGCGGCGCGAGCCTCCAGTTGAGTTTGGCCGAACTAAGATCGGGGTGGGGTTGCGGTCTCTCCTAAACCGGCTGCCCTACCTGGGCGATGCGCACCTGCCGGCGGAACTCCTCCAGCATCGACTCGTCGAGGCGGACTTCGGTGGGCCGCCGCTCCAGCCACTTCATCTGGTCGATCTTGTCCTGCAGCCTCAACAGCCCGTAGAAGAGGTTCTCCGGACGCGGCGGGCACCCGGTAACATACACGTCTACCGGCACGATCTTGTCCACACCCTGCAGCACTGAATAGGTGTTGAACGGCCCGCCTACGCTCGCGCAGGCGCCCATCGCGAGCACCCACTTTGGTTCGGGCATCTGATCGTAGAGCCGCTTGAGCACGGGCGCCATCTTCAGGGTCACCGTGCCGGCGACGATCATCAGGTCGGACTGCCGCGGGCTCGGACGGAAAACTTCCGCGCCGAAACGCGCGATATCGAACCGGGCGGCGCTCGAGGCGATCATCTCGATGGCGCAACACGCCAGGCCGAACGTGAGCGGCCACAGCGACGACTTCCTCGCCCAGTTGAAAACGTAATCTACCGACGTCACCAAGACGTTCTTTTCGAACTGGTTCTGGAGATACATCGTGAAACGATCATTCTAGCACCCGCCATCGCCGCACCGGCCCGGACAGCCGCGTCCGATTCTGCGAGGAGCCCACAGATGCTTCGGCCTGGCGCGGCGGCTTTCGCTGCGCCGGCGGACGGTCGCGCGTTGCGCAGGTGTCGCATCATGGATGTATATGCCCCAGCCAGGCGATTGCGAGATTCACGTCTGGGACATTGACCTCGACGCTGTGAGCGATGGTGCGGCGGTGCTCTCGCACGACGAGCGCATGCGGGCCGCGCGGTTCAGGTTCGATGTGCACCGCGCCCGGTTCGTTGCCGGGCGGGCGGCGCTGCGCACTATCCTTGCGAGCTATGTAGGCTTGGCCCCGGCGGAAATCGCCTTTGAATACAACCGGTTCGGGAAGCCTGAGCTGGCCGGAGGAACGCGGCTGAGGTTTAACGCGTCGCACTCTTCAGGACGCCAGTTGATTGCGATTGCGTGCGGGCGCGAGGTCGGAGTAGACCTGGAGCGCGTGCGCGCGGATTTCGCATTCGAGGACATCGTCAGGCGGTTCTTCCCTCCGGAAGAGCGCGCTGCCGTCTCGGATGCAGAGTCTTTCTTCAGCACGTGGACGCGGCGCGAGGCGTTCCTGAAAGCCACAGGCCAGGGGCTTTCTGGCTTGCGGACAGCGGTGCCGCCATCCTGGACGGTAGCGAATCTCGATGCCGGCGAGGGTTGGGCGGCGGCGATAGCTGTGAAAGGCGGTGAGTGCCGGGTTATCCGGCGCGTGTTCTCGATATGAGGGCAGTTCTACTTGCGGCGGGCGTACTGCTGGCGGGCGCGATGGCGCAGGGGGCGGAGCTTCGGAAGGCCACACTTGCGCTATTCGAAGACTATGTGCGGAAGACCGAGGCGCGCCTCGACGGAACTCTCAAGGGCGGCAGCTTCCTGTGGGTGGACACAAGGCCCGACGCGCTAGAAGAGGTGCGCACCGGCGGCGTGGCTATCCGTCCGATGACCGGCAAGGGCGAGAAGGAGATTCGCGGCGGGCTGGTTCACGACTGGATGGGCGCGGTGTTCATTCCCGGCGCGAAGATCGGCGACGTGCTCGCGGTCGCGCAGGACTACGATCATCACAAGTACACGCACAAGCCCGAGGTGCTCGATTCAAAGCTCATTTCTAAGGACGGCAACCGCTACAAGGCTTTTCTGCGCGTAAGCAAGCACAAAGTGATCACGGTGGTGCTGAACACCGACCACGACGTGACGTACTACCCGGTGGACGCGACGCGCTGGCACAGCCGTTCCTACAGCACCCGCATCGCCCAGGTACAGGATCCCGGCGAGGCGTCCGAACGCGAGCTGCCGCCGGGCAGAGATGGCGGGTACCTGTGGCGGCTGTACTCGTACTGGCGCTTCGAGGAGCGCGACGGCGGCGTGTACGTGGAGTGCGAAGCGCTGTCGCTCACGCGCGACGTGCCGGCAGTGGTGAGCTGGCTGGTGACCCCGATCATCCGCGAGCTGCCGCGCGAATCGCTCGCGAACACGCTTATCAGCACGCGAAACGCGGTTCTGGCGCGCGCGCGAAGATAGCCGGCAGAGCCTGGCAGGGCCGCTCGCGCTGGGGGGCGGATGAGCGTCCGGAGGCGGGAGTGGCTGCCCCAGAAAAGCGCCATTGCTCGCAGCGCCGACTTCCCGGCGCGAGGAGGGTCCAGGAAAGAACCGGCGGGCATCTGCCGCCATCCCCGCGCCCCTTGGGCATTGTGTGTCAAGGTGAAACCGGGGAGTGAAGCGGCAGCGCGCGATCGGGCTGCTTCAGAACACGAGCGAGCGGTCGCAGGATTTCACCCAGGCGGTCAGTTCCTGCAGCGTGCTGCGCCGGACGCCGGCTATGAGCGCTTCCGCCGAAATGCCGCGCTGGTCCAGGCAGGTGCCGCAGGCGGCGACAGTCCCGTTACCGCCGAGGAAGCGGCGGAGCATCCATTCGATGTCGTGGCCGCCTTCCGGAGCGGGCCCGGGCACGGCGCAGTATGTTCCGTCGCCGATCAGGAACAGGCGCACGGAAGTCTCGGGATCTTCGGCCAAAGCGGTGGCGAGGCGGAGCGCGTTGTAAGGCCGCTCGGTGGCGTGCGGCGCGTCGTTGATGACGATCAGGATTTCCATTGGCTGTGCATGAGTAGCGCCAGGGTGAGCAGGATGCGTTTGAGACCGAGGTCGCGGCCCTCGGGGTGGTACCATTCCGCGGGCGTGTGAGCTCCGCCGCCCTGGCCCCCCGCGCCGATGGCGATGGCGGGCACGCCCATCGAGAGCGGGATGTTCGCGTCGGTTGAGGCGCAGTCGAGACGCGAGCGGATGCCCAGGTACGCATCGACGGCGCGGATGTGCCGGAGCAGTTCGGAGTCTGCTGGCAAGCGGCCCGCGGGCCGCGAACCGATCTCTTTCACCCTGGCGGTCAGTTTCGAACCGGTCGCGCGGCGGTTCTCGAGATCGCGGGCGCGATCGACGGCGGCGGTGAGCGCCTCGACCATCGAATCGATGCGGGCTGAATCTTCCGACCTCAGATCGAGCTTCGCGCGGGCGGAGACCGGGATCGAGTTGATGCTGGTGCCGCCCTCGACGATGCCGAAATTGAAAGCGCAGCGCGGGCTGGTGCCGTCATTGCAGCCCGCTGGCGACGGGTCTGCCGAAAACTGCGCGATAGCGGCGCTGAGCGCGTGCACGGGGTTGGCGTTGCCGTAGTCGGTCCAGCTATGGCCGCCCGCGCCGGTGAACGAGATCTCGAAGCGGCGGCTGGCGAGCGCCCGCCAGGTGATGTGGTCGAGCGAGGGCCCGTCCAGGACGAGGTAGGCGCGCACGCGGGAGACCATCTCCGGCTGCCGCGCCAGGTAGCGCATCCCGCTCAGGTTGCCTTCGCCCTCCTCGCACGTGTTCGCGACGAACGCGATGCCGGCTTCGGCGCCGCGGGCAGCTTCGTAAAGCTTCACGGCGCACGCGACGGCGAGCACGCCGGCGAGTCCTGCTCCGTTGTCGGACACCCCGGGTCCGCAGAAGCGCCCGTCGCTGTCCACAAAAATGTCCTCGGGGCGGCGCGGCGCGAGCACGGTGTCCAGGTGAGCCGTAACAGCTATGAGCGGTTGGGATGCGTCGTCCTCGATGAGGGCGACGACGTTGCCGGCGGAATCGATGCGCGGGGAGTAGCCTATGGAACGGAACTGCTCCGCCATCCAGGCAGCCCGCTTCTCTTCGAGAAAGGTGGGCGCCGGGATGCGGCAGAGCTCCAGGTGGCGCTCGCTGATCCACTGCTTCTCGCGCGTGAACCACTGGAGACACTCGCGGATGCCACGCGCCTTCGCCAGTTCGCCTATGTGGTTGGGCGCGGGCGTCATATCATTGCCAGTTTAGCGCGCAGGCGGGCCGGCGCCTCCGCAAGAGCGCGTAAACAACAGGTTGCACGCACCTTCGGTTGAGCGTGTTCAGGCTAATTTGTTATCCTCAATTCGATTAACGTTCTATCCTTCCCTGAACCGAGGTTCGCATGTCAGGCCATTCCAAGTGGGCGACCATTAAGCATAAGAAGGCCGCTCTCGACGCCAAGCGCGGCAAGGCCTTTACGCGCATCATAAAAGAGATAACCATAGCCGCTCGCGCGGGCGGCGACCCAGATTCGAATCCCCGGCTGCGCACGGCGATATTGGCGGCGAAGGCCGTCTCCATGCCCGCCGACAACATCAAGCGCGCGATCATGCGCGGCACGGGCGAGCTCGAAGGCGGGCAGATCGAGGAGATCATGTTCGAGGGTTACGGCCCCGGCGGCGTTGCGATCATGGTGGACGCCGCCACCGATAACCGAAACCGGACGGTCAGCGAGATCCGGCACATCTTCTCGAAGTACGGCGGCAAACTGGGCGAGCAAAACAGCGTTTCGCGCCTGTTCGACCGCAAGAGCCAGATCCTGATCGCGGCGGACAAGACGAACGAAGAGCAGTTGATGGAGGTGGTGCTCGACGCCGGCGCCGAGGACATACGCAACGACGGCACCAACTGGGAAGTGATCTCGCCGCCGGATGCGCACGCCGCTGTTCTCGAAGCTCTCCAGAAGGCTGGCATCCAGCCGGATTCCGCCGAGATTGCGCGGGTTCCGCATGTGCTTGTGAAGCTCGAGGGCAAGGACGCCCAGACGATGCTCAAGCTCAGCGAGATGCTGGAGGAGCACGACGACGTGCAGAACGTCTATGCGAACTTCGACATCGACGAGAGCGTGATGGAGGCCCTGGCTCAGTAGCCCGCGGCTATGTCCTCATGCGCGTGCTCGGCATCGACTGCGGGACCGAGCGGACGGGCTACGGGGTGATCGAGAGCGACGGCCGCGACCACAAGATGATCGCGGCCGGCGTGATCAGCACCAGCAGCCGCGCGCCGCTCGCCACACGCCTGGCGGAGATCGCCGGGGGCCTGCGGGACGTTTTGCGGGAGCACCGGCCGGATGAGGCCGCGGTGGAGGAAGTTTTTCACGCCGTGAACGCGCAGACGGCGATCAAGCTGGCGCACGCGCGCGGCGTTGCGTTGTTGACGATCGCGGAGGCCGGGCTGGCGTTGGGAGAGTATTCGCCGGCGGAGGTCAAGACCAGCGTCGTCGGGTACGGCAGGGCGGGGAAGGAGCAGGTGCAGATGATGGTGCGGTCGCTGCTGCATCTCGACCAGTCACAGCCCGAGGATGCATCGGACGCGCTGGCCGTTGCCGTTTGCCACGCGACGAGGACATGCCGGGGGTTGCTCAAGTGAAGGTTGCGGCCGCGGCGCTTGTTGTGGTTTTCGCGGCGGCGGGTATCGCTGCCGAAGGACCGCTCGTGCAGTTTACGAGATCCTGGCCGCAGACGGAACCGCCGTATGTCGATATCCGCGTGTCGCGTAACGGCGACGCCGAGTACCGCGAGTCCCCCACGGAGGAGCCGCTCAAGTTCCGGATCACGGAGGCGGAAGCAGCGAGCGTCTTTGCGCTTGTGGAGAACCTGGACCGCTTCAAGCGGCCGCTCGAATCGAATCTGAAAGTCGCGAAAACGGGCGTGAAGACGTTCCGCTACGAGCACGGCACAGAGAAGAACGAGGTTCAGTTCAACTACTCGCTGGACGCCGACGCAGCCGCCCTGTTGGACTGGTTCGAGCGGGTCATGCTGACCGAGCGCAGCCTGCTGCACCTCGATCGGGCTTCGCGATATGACCGGCTGGGCGTCAACAAGGTGTTGCTCGAGCTTGAGATGGCGCACGGGCGCGCGCAGCTCGTGGCGCCGCAGCAGTTTATCCCCATCCTGGAACGGATAGCTAAGAACACCGGTTACATGCACATGGCGCGGGAGCGCGCGGCCAAGCTCGCGGAGACCTTCCGCCAGGCGGGGGCGGCGTCGCAGTGAGACGCCTTGCCGTCCTCCTCGCGCTGGCCGCCGCCGCCGGCGCAGCCCAGAACGCCGCAAATAGCGAAGACGCTCAGGGCGGACCCGCGACGGACGAGCAGACGTCGCTCTCGATCGCGCTCGCCGAATCCGGAACGAGCCCACCCGATTTCATCCGTGCTTTAGAGACGCACCTGCGGAAGTTCCCTGAAACCGAACGCCGCGCCGAGATGGAGGAAGCCATCGCGAAGACCGCGATGGAGATGAACGACAGGCGGCGCATCATAGAGTACGGCCAGCGTGTGATCGCGCGCGGCCCGACCGACCCTAAGCTGCTCGAACGCGTTACCCGCGAGCTGCTCGAAGGCGACGATAAGGCGAGCTCCGAGCGCGCCCTCAAGTACGCGCGCCAGTACGAGACGATGCTGCTGGAAGCGAAGGACCAAGAGCCGCCGAAAACGGTGAGCCTTGGGGATTGGATGGAAGAAGTGGAGCGCGGCCTCGGCCGCGCGTATGTGCTGCAGGCCAGGGCCACCGGCAACCTGGGGAACACCGGCGAGGCGCTTGAGCTTGCGCGCAAGAGCTACGCGGTGTACCCGAACGCCGAATCGGCGCGCGAGATAGGACGCTGGCTGGTGCGATCCGGCAACGAAGCACAGGCGGTGGCGCACTTTGCCGACGCGTTCGCGATACCCGACTCGCGCCAGCGCGACTCGGACCGGGCCGCGGACCGTGCGCGTCTCGGCGAGTTGTACAGGAAGCTGCACGGCGGTTCGGAGCAGGGGCTGGGCGAGCTCGTGCTTGCCGCCTACGACCGCACCACCGCTCTGATAGGCGAGCGCCGGCTGCGCCTGAAGCAACTCGACCCGAATCTGGGCCTGACGAATCCCATGGAGTTCACGCTCAAAGGACTCGATGGCGGCACGCTGAAGATGCAGTCGCTCGCGGGCAAAGTGGTGGTCATGGACTTCTGGGCCACGTGGTGTGTGCCCTGCCGGGCGCAGCATCCGCTGTACGAGGAAGTGAAGAAGCAGTTTAGCGGCCGGGACGACGTGGTGTTCCTCTCCATCAACGCGGACGACGACCGCTCGGGCGTCCAGAGGTTCCTGGAAGAGAACAACTGGGACAAGCGCGTGTATTTCGAAAGCGGCCTTGTTTCCGCGCTGCGCATCTCGTCGATTCCTACCGCAATCCTCATCAACCGGCGGGGCGAGTTGCACAGCCGCATGGCCGGGTTCATCCCTTCGCGCTTCGCTGCCATGCTGGCGGAGCGCATAGAACTGGCGCTGGCGGAATGACGGGCCGGTTCGGGCGGGTGATCCTCCTCGTGCTGGACAGCGCGGGCATCGGAGAGATGCCAGACGCAGCGGAGTACGGCGACGCCGGGAGCGACACGCTTGGCAACATTGCGCGCGCGCGGCCGATGCGGCTGGAGAATCTCGCCGCGCTGGGACTCGGCAACATCCGGCCGCTCGCGGGTATCGGGCCTGCCGCTGCTCCGGCGGCGTGCTACGGGCGCGCAGCGCTCGCTTCGCCGGGGAAGGACACCACTACGGGCCATTGGGAGATGGCGGGCATCATCCTCGAACGCCCGTTTCCCGTGTACCCGAACGGGTTCCCCGCGGACCTGCTGGGCGAATGGGAGCGGCGCGTAGGACGGCGCGCTCTCGGGAACGTGCCGGCATCGGGCACGGCGATCATCGAGCAGCTCGGCGAGGAGCACATCCGCACGGGGCGGCCCATAGTCTACACATCCGCCGACAGCGTGTTTCAGGTCGCCGCGCACGAGGACGTGATCCCGCGGGACGAGCTGTACCGCATGTGCGCCATCGCGCGCGATCTGCTGCGCGGTCCGCACGAGGTGGGGCGCGTCATCGCACGTCCGTTCACGGGGCAGCCCGGCTCGTTCGTTCGCGACCATGCAGCACGGCACGATTACGCGATTCCGCCGCCGGAAGGCATGCTGCTGGACAGGCTGAGCGAACGCGGCGTGCCGGTTTACTCGGTGGGCAAGGTCAGCGATATCTTCCTAGGCCGCGGCGTGGCGCACAGCGCCAAGACGAAGAACAACGCCGACGGCATGGCGAAGACACTGGTTGCCGCGAGCGAGTTGGAGCGCGGGTTGATCTTCATCAACCTGGTGGACTTCGACTCGATGTACGGGCACCGCAACGACGTCGAGGGATTCGCCTCCGCGCTGGAGGCATTCGACCTGTGGCTCCCGCGCCTGATCGAGCGGTTGCGCGTGGACGACCTCCTCATCATCACGGCGGACCACGGCAACGACCCTACGACGCCGTCGACGGACCACAGCCGCGAGTACGTGCCGGTGCTGGCGTACGGGCCGCGAGCGCGGCGCGGGGCTGAGCTCGGCACACGCGCCACGCTGGCCGACATCGGCCAGACCGTGGCGGAAAACTTTGATACAAATCTCGGGAAAGGAAGTAGTTTCTTAAAAGCGATCTTATGAGAACACCCCTGATGGCGGGCAACTGGAAGATGTACAAGACGCCCCAGGAGACCCGCGCATTTTTCGAGAAGTTCGTTCCGGCGGCCGCTGGCGTCACCGGCCGCGAAATCGTGATCTGCCCGCCGTTCGTAGACATTCCGGCGGCGGTTGAGGCCACCCAAGGCTCGCGCATCGAGATCGGCGGCCAGAACCTGTACTGGAAGAAGGAAGGCGCGTTCACAGGCGAAATATCGGGACCGATGCTCGCGGCTGCAGGCGCGAAGTGGGTCATCATCGGGCATAGCGAGCGCCGGCAGTACTTCGGCGAGACCGACGAGACCGTGTTCCAGCGCATCGTCGCGGCGCTCGAAGTGGGGCTGAAGCCGATCGTTTGCGTCGGCGAGCGTCTGGAAGAGCGCGAGGCCGGCCGCACCGAGCAGGTGCTCGGGACTCAGTTCAACGAAGGCATCGGGAAGCTCACGGCGGAGCAGTTCGCGAAGATCGTAATCGCCTACGAGCCCGTGTGGGCCATCGGCACCGGCAAGACGGCGACGCCGGAGATCGCCGAGGCGGCGCACAAATTCCTGCGCGGCCAGGCGGAGGCGAAGTACGGCAAGGATGCCGCGGCGGCTGTGCGGATCCTGTACGGCGGAAGCGTCAAGCCGGACAACACCAAGGCGCTGATGGCCGAAGAAGATATCGACGGTACGCTGGTGGGCGGGGCATCGCTCGATCCGGATAGCTTCGCGAAGATCGTCGGTTTCTAGGCTGGCAGAAAGCCATCTCAAGCAGGCGCCGGAGGTCTGTGGCTTCCGGCGCCTATCCCCGATTCCCGCACTTACATAAGGCGCAACGGCAGGTGCGCCTTGCGAAGCCACCTCGCACGCGGGCGGCTCTTTGAGCTCTTTAGCTTCGGCGCTGTCGACGGGAGAAGCACCCGCTCGCAGGAATTTACCCCTTAGTTGTGAGTTACAGACATTTCGCCTCGATTGTCTGTTGACCTCCCGCACGCGCTCCGTTAGACTCTAGTCACCGTGAGTACGAGGCGGCTAACTAGCCGTTTTTAATGGGGCGAAAAGGGGTGCTACATTGCTCCGCACGCGTGTTGAAGCGGATTGGAAACAGGTACGTCACCTGGGCGAGGGGTGGAACCGGCTCGCAGAGCTCTCCGAGACGCACGAGGTCTTCTCGACTTTCGAGTACGCTGATGCGTGGATTGCCAGCGGCGTTCGAGACGTGAAGCCGCACGTGGTCGTCGTGGAGGACGGGTCTGAGATCGCCGCTATCGCGCCACTGATGATAGCGAGCAAGCGGATTTGCGGGATCCGGCTCGTGACGGTCGAGTTCATCGGAACTCCGAACTGCGATTATTCGGATTTTCTTGCACGCGACGAGGCCGCTTTGTGCGCGCTATGGCGTGGAGTCCAGGACACGGCAGGCGGCGCTGACATGCTGTATCTTCAGCAGATCAAGGAGAGTTCGGCTTCGTATCGCATGCTGAGAACCAAGCCGGACCTGATAGTGCGGCCGTGTACGATGGGACTCTCCGCCAGGCTGCCCGAGGCGCCGGATGCCCCGGTCGAGGCGTACATCAAAGGACCAGGGCTGAGGAAGCGCACGCTGCGGCGTGTGGAGAAAGAGGGAACGGTTGAGCTTGTCACATTCAACCGGCCCGGAGATGTAAAAGCGCACCTTCCGATCCTGTTCGACCAGCACATCCGGCGGTGGGCGGGAACCAGCACGCCGAGCTTTTTCCTGCACAAGAACGTCAGGGCTGCGTACGCCAACTGGGCCGAGCGGCTGGGCTCGCGCGTGATCCTAAGCATCCTGCTGCTGAACAAGTATCCGGTCGCAGCGGTGTATGGCTTCGTGCACAACCGCAAGTTTGTGGTGCATACCGTGGCGTTCGACCCCGACTACAAACAGTTCCACTGTGGCCTGGTATGCATCGTGCGTGTGATGCAGGCGCTCCGCCCGAGCGGAATCGAGTACGTCGATTTCACGAGGGGCTCGGAGCCCTTCAAGCTGTTCTTCGCGGACACCTGCAGCTTCAGTTACGAGTGCATCCAGCCCCGGACCGTGAGGGCCAAGTTCGTCATGGAGGCGTATCTCACGGTGAAGGACCTGGCGATAGCGCACGAACCCGTCAGACGCCTGGCCGCTGCGCTGGGATACCGTGCGGAGAGCCCGAATCCCGAGGCGCTCAAACTCCGGAAGGGTGCTGGACACGAGGAGGAATCACAGCCGCAGCATGAGGAGACCTATGCCTGACGAAGCCTGCCAGGCGAGCGTCCGTGCCGGAACCTCGCGGTTCGGGATACCCGTTCGTATGTACCGCTTTTTCTATCTCTTCAGGCGAGACGGACCGCAGGCCGCACTGCGGAAGACCGTGCAGTTTGTATGCAGAGCGGTGCCGGGCAACGCGCGACAGAACGGCACGTCCGCGCTGGCGGGCGCCGGCCGCGCCGCGCGAGCTACGCTCGGACTCAAACCGGGAGAGTGGGTGCGGGTGAAGTCCGAGGCTGAAATTCTCGCAACACTGGACGGTTCCGGCAAGACCAGGGGCATGTTGTTCATGCCGCAGATGAAGCAGTACTGTGGAAGGACCTTTCGCGTGTACAAGCGTGTGGAGAACATCATCTTCGAGGAATCGCACACGCGGCGGAGGCTGAAGGACACGGTGCTGCTTGAGGGTTTGATCTGCGACGGTGAAGGGTACGGCTGCGACCGCTCGTGTTTCTTCTTCTGGCGCGAGGACTGGCTGACGCGTGTAGACGGACCTGATAGCCCGCGCGTGGACGCCCAGGAATCACGAGGCGCGGGCCGCTGACGGCGCCGCCAGCGGCGCTCGCAGGTTTCTGCCGGAGCGGCGGATCTGGGCGCATTCCAAACGCCGGATCGAGACGCCCCGGCTCCGTAACAACATCGTTCGTTGCGGTTACGATACGCCACTGGCGCGAGTGCCGCGCGCCTGGCGCGGGCGCACTTAATCGACGCGGATCAGGTGATCTGCTATGGGCGCGCCCGTTCGCTGCCGGGGAGCGTTTCCTTCCGGTTGAGACACCTGACGGCGAGTACTGGGACCTGCCGCGATCAGCTCGCCGCGGACGCTGATCGCGACTGGCGCTCCAGCGCTATCGCTTTCCAAGCATGCCGAGTTCAGACAACCACGTCCGGAACAGTTCCGGCCAGGGCGCAACAGCCGGCATTTCCAACTTGATGGCAAACCCATGCCCGACGCCGCCGAACATGTGCAGTTCGACGGGCACGCCGGCCGCTTTTAAAGCCTTGAAGACATCCGGGTAGCTCGCGGCAATCCGGTCATCGCTGCCTGCGCACAGGAATGTCGGGGGCAGGTCCTTCGTGATCTTGGCATCCGCCTGCATTGGCCCTGCGAATGGTGTTCCGTATATCAGGGCCATGAACGCCGGCTTGGCGCTGAGCTTATCGACGCTGTCAACCGGGCGCTTCACCGGATCGTTGTAACGCGCGCCGGCGAGTCCGGCCAGAAATCCGCCCGCCGAGAATCCCATCACTCCGACGCGATCGGGATCGACCCTCCATTCCGCCGCGCGGCTGCGAACCAGGCGGATGGCGCGCTGGATGTCCGGAAGCGAATGATCTTCGGTTGTGTAGGTGGATCCTTCAGCGCGCGGAAGGCGGTACTTCAAAACGAAGGCTGCGATGCCACGCTGCGAGAGCCATTCCGCCACGCGGTATCCTTCGCTAGTGACCCAGATCTCGCGGTTTGCGCCTCCCGGCGTAACGATAACGCCGGCGCCGGTCGCTTTCTCCTTCGGCGGCAGATAGAGGGTGATCGATGGCCGATGCACGTTGGAGATGACCATGAGATCGCCCACGATCCGGTACGTCTCATCCTCGGTCTTGCCTTCGGAGCCGGGCGCGCCCTGCGGCCAGAGGAGCACTGTGGGATGCAGGCTTGAGTCGGGCAGCATCGTCGCCGGCTGAGCGCCCTTCTCCCACGTCACCTGCTGAGCCTGCGGCGGTCCGGTCGGCGGCCTGCGCGAAGCAGCCTGCCCGCCGGGATTGGGCGCAGTCTGCCCGAAGGCCGCCGAAGCAGCCCAAAGCGTCACCATGCAAAGTACGCGTCTCACCTCTGCCTTATTCCTCCGTTCTGTCCTGCCTGGAGCAGAAATATAGCAGAATCCAGACACGCCGGTATTGAGCGAGCCGCGGTCCCGAGTTGGGACTCCGGCCACGCGGGCGCTGCGGCTTCAATGGGGCCGCGATCATCTGATCGCGGAAATGGTGGGCTTGGATGTGGGGTCGCCACGACTCTCCGGCTTCAATGGGGCCGCGATCATCTGATCGCGGAAATGGGCACTGTCCTGGTTGTGACCTGGTCAGCGGCGGTGCTTCAATGGGGCCGCGATCATCTGATCGCGGAAATGAGGCGTTGCGCGGGCGGCGGGTCATTGTCATCCCCGAGCTTCAATGGGGCCGCGATCATCTGATCGCGGAAATATCAGCGCAGTACGCACTTTCCGGTCTGCGGGTTGCTGCTTCAATGGGGCCGCGATCATCTGATCGCGGAAATCGCTGTTCCAGC
>JBLNBX010000142.1:0-14501 GCA_050260275.1 bacterium | reverse complement strand
CATCCATCTCTGACTTCGGATCGGACCGGAACAACGACGCCACGGCGTGCCCCAGAACACCGGCTGGCGGGTTGTACGAAAGGCGGATGGTGACGCGCGTTCCACGGTCGTGCGTCTCCTCGAAGCGGATGATGCCGGCGGCGTCGATATCCGATCCCGGCAGGCTCTTCCAGGCGATGAGGCGGTTGGGAATGCGTTCGGTGATCTCGGCGTTCCAGCTCACAGCCACTCCGGCCGGTCCGGCGGCTACCCAGCGAGAGCGGCCTCCCCCGAGTTCGCGGACCTCCTTAATGTGGCGCATGAACTTCGGGAAGTTTTCGTGATTAGACCAGAAGCGGTAGACCTCTTCCACGGGCGCCGCTATGTGTATGGTTTTCTGGACGTCTACGGCCCTGCGGCCGCCGCCCAGGCCGATGACGCGCTTCACGTCCTTGTTCGCTATCGCACGTCCGAGCAGCGCCGCCCCCGCGACGCCGCCCAGGATGGACCGCCCCGTCCGAGAGCGTATCGCCCAGTACAGCAGCGCGCCTCCGGCTGCTCCGGACGCCACTCGCGCGGCTGGCGTCCAGTTCTCCTGCATGAACTCGGAACGCGCCCCCGGGCGGGGTGCCCCGCCCTGAAGTCCGGGCACGCCTTCGGCCGTCTTGTGGCGCTCGAGTGCGTCGTCCACGCTCTCGACTCCCCGTACGTGACGCACTTCGGTCAGCACGCGATGGTACTCAGAGTCGAGCACCGGCCCTTCCAGCCGCACGCGACGCCCGGACACGTTCACCGTTATCGCGTGCGGATGGCTGCACACGCGGCCGAGCCGCGAACGCACCCGCGCCTCGAGCGTCTGCTCGTCCACGCTCCCTTCGTGGCCGTACAACAGATCGCGCCCGCGCGCCGCTACGCCCTCCGCCCTGTGCGAGACGTCGCGCCAGGTTTTGCCCGCCATCCAGGTGCTTTCGCTCACCAGGCTCGCCGCCTTGTCGCGTAGCATGGCGCGCCGCCGGCGGCCCCTGTCCGGATCCAGCAGGTACATCACGCCGGCTCCCAGCCCAGCAACGCCGGCCCAGCGCATAGCTGCGTTCATAGAGAGACCCCTCCTAAACAAATTTTAACGAAGGGGTCTCCCGCTCAGCGGATCTTTACTGACCAGTGCGGCTCAGGCCGTCTTTGCGTTCTTGAGAACTTTGCTGAGTATGGAGAGCGCGCGGTCCACTTCCCGCTCGCTTATGTTGTACGGCGGCAAAAGGCGGATCACTGTGTTGTGAGTGCAGTTGATCAGGAGCCCGGCTTCCATGGCGTCGAGTACGATCTGGCGTCCAGGAATGTCAAGCTCGATCCCGATCATCAGCCCGAAACCGCGCACGTCGCGGATGATGCTGTGCGTGCGCGCCATCTCGGTCAGGTGCGCGCGCATCTCGCCGCCCAGGCGGTGGATGCTGGGCAACAGGCCATCGAGAATATCGAGGAACTCGAGCGCCACGCGGCAGGCGAGCGGACCGCCACCAAACGTGGTTCCGTGCATGCCGGGGCCGATTGATGCGGCAGCCCGTTCGTTCACGATGACAGCCCCCAGCGGGATGCCGCAGGCCAGCGGCTTGGCCGTGACCGTGATGTCGGGCTTTACGAGCGGGTCCGAAAGCTGGTAGGCGAAGTACCGGCCGGTGCGGCCGACACCACACTGGATTTCATCGAAGACGAGCAGTGCGTCGTGCTGGGTCGCGAGCTCCCTCGCGCGCGTGGCAAAGGCGGGGTCGATGGGATAGATGCCGCCCTCTCCCTGTATCCACTCCATCACGATTCCCGCCGTCTGGGGTCCGACGGCCTGCTCGAGCGCGGAAATGTCGTTCGGGGGGATAAAACGCACCGCAGGCATGAGCGGCGCGAAGGGGTCGCGGTACTTGGCCTGGCCTGTGATGGACAGAGCGCCCATCGAACGACCGTGGAAGGAGTTCTCAAGCGAGATGATCTCGCTTTTCCCTTCCCCGGCCTTGCGGCCGTGCGAGTGCATCATCTTGATGGCCAGCTCCATGGCCTCGGTCCCGGAGTTGCAGAAGAACGCGCGGTCGAGCCCGGAAATGCCGCAGAGCCGCTTGGCGAGCGGTCCCTGGAACTCGTTGTAGTACAGGTTGGAGCTGTGGATGATCAGCGCAGCCTGCTCCCGGATTGCGCGCACGATCCGCGGGTGCGCGTGTCCGAGCGCGTTCACACCGATCCCGGTGATGAGATCGAGGTAGCGCCGGCCTTCCGCGTCGTAAACCCACGACCCTTTGCCCTTGTGCAGAACCAGCGGATAGCGCGCGTAGTTCTGAAGGAGATACTGGCGCTCCAGATCCATGACATTTTCGACTGCTGTAGCGGTGTCCGGCATGATCTTTACTATTGAAACACAGGCAGGCGAGATAGCCGCCCCATTGACGTCATTCCGCCGCTGCGAGGCCCCCGCCAGGTGCGCGAACGACGCCCGATAGCAGGTAACCGCCGCGATATCTCCGGAGCTGAAGATAGTCCCCACCTACGAAGATTCACTGTATGATTTGACACCGCGTGTCAAACAGACCGCCGCTATAATCGGATTGTGATACTCAGGCTCCTTGGTCTGGTGTCCGCAGCCTTGCTGCTTACCGGATGCCAGCGCGCCCCTCAGAATGGCGAGGCAGCGGTGCGGCAGGCCGTCCTGGACTACCTCTCGCAACGGACTGACCTGAATCTCTCGCAGATGGAAATCGATGTCACCTCCGTTGCGATCAACGGCAACCAGGCCGAGGCAACGGCGGCGATCCAGCCCAGGAACGCGCCGCCGGGTTCACCCCCCATGGAGATCAGGTACACTCTTGAGCGGCAAGGAGACCGCTGGGCGGTGAAAGGCAGAGCCGCGGGACAGGAAGGGCACGGGATGGGCGCCGCTCCTGGGCAGACGCAACCACTTCCGCCGGGACACCCGCCCACCGGCGAACAAAGTACCGGCAGACCAGAATGAAGACCATAGCCGTTCTTGGGGGCGGGCCAGCGGGCGCGTTCGCCGCCGAACTGTTAGCGTCCGCAGGCCTTAATACGATCCTCGTTGACGAGAAGCTCGCCTGGGAGAAGCCGTGCGGGGGCGGTGTCACGTTCAAAGCGTACGACCGCTACCCTTTCCTGCTGCACAACGACGTTCCAAAGCGGCTCGTGGAGACCACGACCATGGCCGCGCCCGGCGCGCGGCCGGCCGCGCTGAAGCTGTCGCATCCCCTGCTGATCTATTCGCGCATGGACCTGAACCGGATGCTGCTCCAGCGCGCCGAACGGGCTGGAGCACGCATTGAGAAGGCTCGCGTGCACGAACTGGTGCAGGCAAGCCGGGGCTGGCGGGTGCGCACTAACTCCGGCATGCTCGAAGCGGATTACTGCATAGTCGCCACGGGCGCCCGCAACCCGCTCCGGAATGTCGGCACCGAACTCACGCCCGCCGACACCATGTGCGCGCTCGGCTACTATATCGAAGCCGAGCAGGACCACATAGACATCCAGTTCCTGCCGAAGCTCGAGGGCTACATCTGGGTATTTCCGCGCTGCGGGCATCTGTCCGTCGGAATCTGCGGAAAGGGTGTTCCGGCGCAACAACTCAGGCGCAGCCTGGAGGACTTCATGACCGCGCGCGGCATCTCGTGGAAGGGCGCGCGCTTCTACAGTCACCTTCTGCCATCGCTCGGGACCACGGGCTGGATGAACAACAGGCTGTCGGGCGAGGGCTGGCTCGCCGTCGGCGACGCCGGGGGCCTCGTCGATCCCATCACCGGAGAGGGCCTCTACTACGCGCTCCGCTCGGCCGACCTCGCCACCCAGACGCTGATCTCCGATCTGCATGCGCCCGCCGACGCCCACAAAGCCTATCGCGCGCTTCTCAGCCGCGATTTCGGAGCCGACCTCGCCTTCGGCGCGGCCTTCGCGCGGCGCTTCTTCCTCGGGACGTTCCTGTTCCGGAGCGTGCCGCAGCGCATGGTGCAGTTCCTGCACCGCAGCCCGCGCTTCCGCGAGCTCGTGCAGGATCTTATGGCTGGGCGCCAGACGTACCTCGGCCTCAAAGCCCGGATATTGAAGAATCTGCACGGCACCCTGGTCGAGAGCTTCGTCAACTTCGTGCTCGGCCGCGAGGTGGCGGGCGAACCAGGCGTATGAACACTCAACGTTCGCAGGAGCTTTTCGAGCGCGCGCAGCGCTCCATCCCCGGCGGAGTGAACTCGCCGGTGCGCGCTTTCAGGGCCGTCGGTTCGGCGCCGCGCTTCACCGCGCGCGGCCAGGGCGCGCGCATCTGGGACGTGGACGGCAATGAGTACATCGACTACGTGTGCTCGTGGGGTCCGCTGCTGCTTGGGCACAGGCATCCCGCGATTGTCGCCGCGGTCGAGGAAGCCCTCGCCGGCGGCACGACTTTCGGAGCGCCCACCGAGCGCGAGGTCGAACTGGCCGAAGCCATCTGCGATGCCGTGCCTTCCATCGAGATGGTGCGGCTCGTGAGTTCGGGGACAGAGGCGACCATGAGCGCGCTGCGCGTCGCCCGCGCGTTCACCGGACGCGACCTCATCGTGAAGTTCGAAGGCTGCTATCACGGCCACGTCGATTCCCTGCTGGTGAAGGCCGGCTCGGGAGTAGCTACCTTCGGCATACCGGAAACGGCCGGAGTGCCGCGCGCGTTCGCCGACACAACCATCGCGATCCCGTACAACTCCATCGAGGCGCTCGACAACTGCTTCGAGCGCTACGGCGATGGTATCGCGGCCGTGATCGTCGAGCCGGTGGCAGGCAACATGGGCTGCGTGCCGCCCGCGCCGGGCTTCCTCGAAGCGCTCCGCGAGCGTACGCAGCGCTCGGGCGCGCTGCTCATTTTCGACGAGGTGATGACGGGCTTCCGCGTAGCCTACGGGGGCGCGCAGAGCCTGTACGGCATCCGCCCGGACCTGACGACGCTCGGCAAAGTGATCGGCGGAGGGCTGCCCGTTGGCGCTTACGGCGGCAGGCGCGACATCATGTCCACCGTCGCTCCGGCGGGCCCTGTGTATCAGGCGGGAACGCTTTCTGGCAATCCCCTGGCAGTCGCCGCAGGGCTCGCGATGCTGCGGTATCTCAAAGCGCATCCCGAGATCTACGAGCAACTGGAACGGAACACCGAGCGGCTGGCGCAGGCCGCCCCGGCCGGCATCACCGTGAACCGCGTCGGCTCGATGCTCACGTTCTTTTTCACGACGCAGCCGGTGACCGATTACGAATCCGCGCAGCGGTCGGACCGCGCCCGGTTCGCCAGCTTCTTCAACTGGATGCTGGACCGCGGCGTGTACCTGCCGCCGTCGCAGTTCGAAGCCGCGTTCGTTTCGGCGGCGCACAGCAGCGAGGACATCGACCGCACGGCGTCGCTTATTCGCGAGTACTTCTCGTAAAGCGGCTCTGCCGGACGTGATCGTCGCGTTTCGCGCAGTGGCATCCAGCCATTCGCGAGTACTCCCCACGTAGAGCCCGTGCTGCCGGATTCGCGCCGGCTATGATCCCGGATTCCGAACGAACCTTAACCCGCGTGCGCGAGCGCGCGACCGCAAGGCGCCGCCCCACTGCGCTCGAAACACGCGGGTTGGCGCGCCCCGGCCTAAACGGGGCAACGCTCAGCCACCTCGGCCCGTCATTCATTCAGATAGATGTTGCTGTACCCGCTTGTCCTTTTTGTGGCGGCGCTTCCATTCGCGCCGCAGTCCGTTGTTCACTCCGTCGAGGTTCGCGGCGCACCTTCCAGCATCGAGTTGAAAACGCGACAGGGCGAACCCGTTAATCAGGAAACGCTGACGAAGGACGTCCGCGCTCTCTGGGCCACCGGCCGTTACTCCGACATCAAAGTGGAGCAGAAGGATACGCCTGACGGCGTGGATATCGTCTTCCACCTCACGCCCGCGCCAAGCCTGCGGTTGCGCAAGTTCAGCTTCGATCCCGACGGCGACCGCCTGCCCTTCAAAATCGATCCCGGAGCAAAGGTGGATCCCGCCTCGGCCGCCGCTGTCGGCGCGAAACTCCGCCAGAACCTCGTGGCGGACGGCCATGCCGACGCCCAGGTCTCTACCACGCTCGTGCCCGCCGGTCCCGGCGAGGTGGATCTGGTGGCAACAGTCGAGACGGGCCCGCGCGAGGTGGTTCGCGAAGTGAACTTCTCCGGCGATCTCGGAATCGAAGAGGACGAGCTGCGCCGCGCCCTCAAGGCGACGAAGGTACGCCGCATCCTGCCCAAGATCTGGACGTCGCGGCCCCCGTTCTCCGATAACGCAGTCCAGTCCGATATCGCCCGGCTGCGCTCGTACTACATCTCCAAGGGGTACCTCGATGCCCAGGTCCGCCTCGAAAACGTCGAGAGAACTGACGGCAAGGTGACGATCACCATCGGCGTGAAAGCGGGTCCGCGCTTCGCCATCCGCCACTCCCAGTTGGTGAACAACGACAAGAACACCCAGACTCCGCTCGGGCTCACGGGCACGTTCTCCGGCCGCGAGGTCTGCGCGTGCCTCTTCATTGAGCGCCGCAAGTCGGAGAAAGAGGGCCGCCTCGATTTCGACGTCAACCTGCGCGCCGACGATGCCCCGCCGCCCGGAGTGCTGACCGACGAAGAAATACCCGAGAAGTGGGTCGATCTGACCGCGGAAGTAACCGCCGGGCCGCCGTATCGCGTCGGGCGCATCGAAATTCGCGGCAACCACGCCTACAGCGACTCCACCGTGCGCCGCGTCTTCAAGCTCAACGAAGGCGACCTCCTCGATTCCACCAGGCTGCGGGAGAGCATCGGCCGCATCAACCAGCTCGGTCTGTTCCAGACGCTCGAAGGCAACCAGGTTTACGTCGTTCGCGACGCCGCCACCGGCACCGCCGACATCCGCGTGATGCTCAAGGAAGGACCGCGCGGGCGCTGGTTCCTCTCCGGCCCGGTCGGCCCTTCGAGTGCCGCGGGGCCGCTGCAGGCCGCAGTCGAAACGCGGCTGCCAGGCTGGGGGCGCGGCATCCTCGAGACGTCCACGTACGTCGTGTCGTTCAGCCTGATGAGCTGGGTGAACCCGCTCTCGACCCTGCTGCCGCTCGGAACGAAGACCGGCTCGCTGGTGCCCATGATCTTCATCCGGCGTCCCTTCCTCGAGGGGCAGGGCTGGCTTTCGGGCTTTGTGATCTCGCCGCAGCTCGGCTGGGAGGGAATGCTGATGAGCTACGGGATGACGCAGGCGCACCGGCGATTGAAGGGCGCCATCGCCCCGCCCGTCCCTCAGCCGCCTCTGACCGCCTCATTCGAGCGCGGCCTGGCCGACCGCGGACCCATCGAAGCCGGCGCGCTGCTCTGCGAAGCGCCGCGCTCGCGCTGGTACTGGTTCCGTGTGGTGGGCAGCATCGCGGTCGACGTAGCGCTCGGCGCGAACCCGTTCTGACCCTTGCAGACGCTTTGCGGCCTCGCCGCGGCCGGCCGCCCGGCCTACCTGGCAGGCGGCAGATGGAATCCAGCCACGGAGCCGCGATTGAGCCGTTCAGCCAGATTCCGGTCCACCAGCGAGAGCGATACCTGGTTGTGTCGGCCGTCAGTGGTGATGTAGTGGAGCGTGTCGCCCTCCACCCAGTACGCAACGGCCGTGTAGATCGAGTTGTCTTTCAGCGGGATCAGGAATGTGATCTCGGCCTGGGTTGGCTCGGGCCGCTGCGGGCTCGGAGCGCGGTACGTCGTGACACCCGATCCGTACTGCTCCCCGCGTGGTCCGTACTCGCGCACCATGGGCTGCGCGCCCTCGGACTGGTCCGTGTAGATGTTGATTTCCGGGGGCGGCTGCGAGGGCGGAACGACTACCGTGACGTTCGGCTGCGGCGCCTGGTACCCGTAACCGTAGGCATCGGGTGGAGGGTAGCCGCCGTACACGCCCGGGTAAACGGCGTACGGGAATAGCTGGATGTTGCCTCGATGGTGGCCCCCGTCGAAGCCTGGGAAACCGCTGATCGTCGCGCCGAACCGGTCCGCGAAAGTCGCCCTGGGGCCAAACGGGTCGATAAATAAGGGCGGAAGCGTGCCCACTCCGGGCGCGAGGATGTTGCCGAAACCGCTCGGCGAACCGAATGTGCGGAAAGGAGGTACCGTCCGAAGCACGATGCCGGGATGGCCCTTGGCCATGCCGGGGTGTCCACCGCCATGGTGGCCGCCGCCAGGGCGTCCCCCGCCATGGCCGCCTCCGCCGCGGGATCCGCCGCCGCGTTGAGCGAACGCGCCCGCGACTCCCATTCCAGCGATCAGGACGGCGACTGCGAAAACCCGCATTCGAACCCCCGCTCGAAAGCGCTCAACTGAGGGACGCCACCGCCCCTCGCCCGGTTTCCAGCCGCCGCCCTTCCGCTTCCAGCACCCCCCAGCCCGGAACCTAGTCTGCCGCGGCTGCGCGCGACTTCTCGCGGCCGTCGAAACCGACGAACGAACGCTGTCGCGCCCCCAGATAGACCTGCCGCGGGCGTGCAATCTTCTGCGCCGGATCTCCCAGAAGCTCCTGCCACTGCGCGAGCCACCCTGCCGTCCTCGGGATCGCGAACAGCACGGTGAACATCGCGGGGTCAAAGCCGAGCGCCTGATAGATGATCCCCGAGTAGAAATCGACGTTCGGGTACAGCTTGCGCTTCACGAAGTACTCGTCCTCGAGCGCGATGCGCTCCAGCTCGATCGCTATATCGAGCTTCGGGTTGCGCCCGGTCACCTCGAAGACCTCGGACGCCGTCTGCCGGATTATTCGCGCCCGCGGGTCGTAGTTCTTGTACACGCGGTGCCCGAACCCCATCAGCTTGCACTCGCCCGCCTTCACCTTCGCGATGTACTCCGGAATGCGGTCCTTCGATCCGATCTCATCGAGCATCCGCAGGACAGCCTCGTTTGCGCCGCCGTGCAGCGGGCCCGAGAGCGCCGCGATCGCAGCCGCCGTCGTGAGGTACGGGTCCGCCTGTGAGCTGCCCACGCTCCTCATGGCGTTGGCCGAGCAGTTCTGCTCGTGGTCGGCGTGCAGGATGAACAGCACGTCGAGCGCCCGCGCCAGCACCTTATTGGCCTCGAACTTCCGCCCCGGCTTGCTCCAGAGCATGCTCATGAAGTTCTCGGTGTAGGAGAGGCCTTCGTCTGGGTATACGTACGGCAATCCCAGGCTGTGCCGGTACGCATACGCCGCCAAGACAGGCATTTGAGCTATGAGCCGGACCACCTGCCGCCGCCGGACCTCCGGGTCGAAGATGTTGCGAGCCTCCGGATAGTACGCCGCGAGCGCAGCCACCGTGCTCGCCAGCATCGCCATCGGGTGAGCGTCGTGGTTGAAGCCCTCCAGCAGCTTTTTCACGTTCTCGTGCGGAAGCGAGTTCGCCGCCACCTCGGCCGCCCAGGCATCGTACTCCCGCCGGGTAGGCAGGTCTCCGTTCAGAATCAGCCATGCGACTTCCAGGAAGGAGCAGTTTTCCGCAAGCTGCTCAATAGGATAGCCGCGATACTCGAGAATGCCACGGTCGCCGTCGATGTACGTGATCCGGCTCTCGCAACACGCCGTGTTTGTAAAGGCCGGGTCGTATGTCATCAGGCCGAAATCGTCCGCCGACGTCTTGATCTGGCGGAGATCCATCGCCCGGATGGTTCCATTCTTCACCGCGATCGTGTAGGATACCCCCGTGCGATTGTCGATGATTGAGAGTGTGTCCTCAGGCATGGTGTTAAATAACACTACAGTGGACCTAAATAGCTCGCGAGCATTATAGGCCTCTCAGATCCGGAATTCAATCGTTTTTTTGCCGCTTTTTTGCCGCACCCCCGCTTCCTGTTACCATAAGCCGCATGTTGGGCATCGAGCCGCGCGCAGCGCGAGCCGCGTGGACCGTGTTCCTGGTGGGCCTTCTGCTTGCGGCCTTGTACTACACGCGCGCCGTGCTGCTCGTGTTTATCCTGGCCATCCTGTTCGCTTATCTGATCTCTCCGGTAGTCAACCTGGTGGAGCGCTCAGTTCTGCGGCGGCTTTCGCGCACGTGGTCGCTAGCGCTGGTCTACACGCTGCTGATAGCGGCGCTGGTGACGGTAGGCACGCTGGTCGGCAACCGGGCGGCCCGTGAGGCTTCGGCCTTTGCGCAGCGGTTCCCTGCGCTGGTGGCGCAGGTCGAGCAGTCGCTCGAATCCACTGCCGGCCCGGCGTGGCTTCAGCCGGTGAAGCAGCACGCGATCTCGGAGATTCGCGCGCGGGCGCAGGACTTCGGCCAGGTGGTGCTGCCGCTGGTGCAGGAGGCCACCTCGCGCCTTGCCTCCCTTGTGAGCAGTATCATCTCAGTCGTCTTAATTCCCATCCTGGGGTTCTTCTTCCTCAAGGATGGTCCGGAGCTGCGCGCGGCCATTCTCAGGGCGGCGCCGGAGGAGCGGCGTCCCGTGCTGGAGGCTATCATGGCCGACGTTCACGTGACGCTCGGGCAGTTCATACGCGCGCTGGTCATCCTCTCGCTGGCGACGCTCGCGTTCTACGGCGTCTTCTTCCTCGCCATAGGCATGCCCTACGCAGTGCTGCTGGCTACCATAGCGGCCGCGCTCGAGTTCATACCCGTTATCGGACCGCTGGCGGCGTCGGTGCTGATCGTCCTCGTGGCGCTGTCCACCGGCTTCGGCCACGTGCTGCTGATAGTCGGCTTTCTGGCCGGCTACCGGCTGTTCCAGGACTACATCCTGTCGCCGCACCTCATGGGTTCCGGCGTCGCGCTGCACCCGCTGCTGATCATCTTCGGCGCGCTCGCGGGCGAGCGGATCGGCGGCATTCCGGGCATGTTCCTGTCAATTCCGGTGATGGCGACGCTGCGGATCATCTACGTTCGGGCGAGCCGTTCGCGCGCGGCGGCGGCCGACTAAGCCGAAATCCGTTGATCCTTTTCCGCTCTCGTTCGTATTTATGTCGAGAGCACAAGACATGGACCTCGCCCGCGACTTCCGCCTCGCCGTCCGGTCGCTGCTTCGCGAGCCCGCGTTCGCAGCGATCTCGATACTGACGCTCGCCGCTGGAATCGGTGGCAACACGGCCATCTTCTCGATCGTGAACGGCGTGCTGCTCAAGCCGCTCGAGTACCGCGACCCCGAGCGCCTCGTCTACCCGCGCGAGGTCCTGATGTCGGTAGCCGACCAGTACCCAACGCTGCCGGTCGCCGCGCGTCACTTTCTAGAGTGGCGGGACCGCTGCTCGTCCTTCGAGAACCTGGCGCTGATCGAGGTGATCGAGGCCAACCTAGCCGCCGGAGGTGAGGCGGAACGCATCGACGTGGCCCGCGTCTCGGCGAACTTCTTCGAGACTCTCGGCGTCGCGCCCGCGCTCGGCCGCGGTTTCGCTGAGGGCGAGGACACCGCGGGGCGCGATGACGTGGCCATCATCAGCGACGCGCTCTGGCGCAGGCGCTTCGGCGCGGACCCGAGCATCGTCGGCCGCAAGGTGACGCTCGACGCCGTGCCTGTGACTATTGTGGGCGTGCTGCCGCCGGGGTTCAGGTACCCATCGGTTGGCTACCCATTCGCCAGTCAGGCGAGCCCGTTGCAGCCCGCCCTGTACAGGCCGCGCGTGATTGCGCCTCACGAGTACAACCAGCTCATAGGCCCGTTCAATTACAACGTGATTGGCAGGCTCAAGCCAGGCGTCAGCCCGGAGCAGGCGCAGGCGGAACTGAACGTTGTTGCGAAGCAGTTGGTGAAGCTCTCGGGTCAGGAGGTGGACCTGCGCGCGGCGGTCTTCCCGCTCGGCGACGCCATCACCGGCAGGTCCAGGCGTGGCCTGGTAGTGCTGCTGGGGGCGGTGGGATCGGTGCTGCTCATTGCGTGCCTGAACCTTGCGAGCCTGGGGCTCGCGCGCGCGGAGCGAAGGAGTGGCGAGGCGGCGATCCGCACGGCGCTCGGGGCAAGCCGCGCGCGGCTGGTGCGCTCGGCGCTGATAGAGTCGCTCATCGTAGCGTCCGCTGGAGGGTTGCTGGGAGTTGGAGTCGCGGCGGTGTCGCTCGGGGCGCTCCTGCAGACCGCGCCACGCGACCTGCCCCGCGTGGATAGCGTCTCGCTCGATGCGCCCGTTCTGCTGTTCGCGCTTGCTCTCACGGCGGTGACGGCGCTCCTGGTTGGCGTGGTGCCGGCGTGGCGGGCGGCGCGGGAAGATCCTCAAAACGCGCTTCGCGCGGGCGGGCGTACGGCTTCGGGAGCTGCGGGAGGGGCGCGGTTGCGGTCGGCGCTCGTAGCCGGCGAGGCGTGCATAGGCATGGTGCTGCTGGTTACGGCGGCGGTGATGGCGGCGAGTTTCATGCGCCTGATGAGCGCCGACAAAGGCTTCGAAGCACCGTCCGTGCTGTCAACAAAGATCTCGATGCCGTCGGCGAAGTACAGCACTCGGGAACAGCGGAACGCGTTTCACGCGCGGCTGCTGGCGACGCTCGCCGGCCAGCCCGGAGTGCTCTCGGCGGCGATCACGACCGCACTGCCGCTGGAGGGTGAGACCTGGGTGGATAGTATAGGCCTCCCCGGGGCGCCGCAAACCGCCAGGCGGCCCAACGTCAACGTCCGGTTCGTAAGCTCCGAGTACCTGAGGACCATGGGTATTCCGCTGCGTGCGGGACGCACGTTCGCGGAATCGGATCGCGGGCGCCAGGTCGTTATCATCTCGCAGCAACTCGCAGAGGCGTTCTGGCCTGGGCGCGACGCCGTAGGCAGGACCCTCGAGCGCAACCCCGGCGACACCTACGAAGTGATAGGCGTTGCTGGCGACGTGCGCGCGGAGACGCACCAGCCGCCTGTGGCTATGTTGTACCGCCCCTACTGGGAGTGGGCGCCTCGTACCGTTTCAGTAGTAGCGCGCAGCAGCGGCGACCCGCGCGCCGTGGCGGGCGCGCTCAGGGAAGCCGTGCGCGTCACCGATCCCGAGGTGGCCCTCGCCCCCATGCGAACCGTTAGGGAGATTCTGGAAGGCTCCGTCGAGACGCGCCGTTTCCAGATGCGGCTGGCGGCCGTGTTCGCAGGGACCGCCCTGCTGTTAGCGGCGCTCGGCATCTACGGCGTGGTGTCGCACGGCGTGGCGCGGCGCAGGAATGAGGTCGGCATCCGCATGGCTCTCGGCGCGTCCCCCGCAAGCGTCATCGGGATGGTGATTCGGCAGGGGATGATGCCGGTTGTTGCGGGTATCGCGGCCGGGGCCGCCGGCTCGCTCGCCGCAGCGCGCGTTCTGGAGAGCCTGCTTTACGAAGTAAGCCCGCGCGACCCGGCCATCATAGCTGCTGTCGCGCTCGCGCTCGGGCTGACCGCTGCCGCCGCCTGCTACATCCCGGCGCGGAGAGCGGCACAAGTGGACCCGCTCGAGGCGCTGCGCTACGAATAGCTCACCGGGGCTTGACCACAAGTAACGGAGCACAAAATTGGGCGGGCGCCCAGCCCGCCCGAACCACCAGGGTGTCTACCGCGCGCGCCCGCGGAGTTTCTCCGCCAGGCTCAACACCTTCTGCTCGATCTCGTCCCGTATCTCACGGTGCCGATCGGTGTCGACGAAATACGGGTCCTCGATGTCCCATTCGAGCACCGGCGCACGAGCGCCACGCGGCAGATCGAACCCGCTCATGTTTACTATCAGGTCGAAGTCGAAGCCCGTCTCGGCGAAGCTCTTAGGACGCCTGCCGTTCAGCTCGATGCCTTTCTCCAGCATCACGCGCCGCGTTTCCGGGGCGATGATGTCGCACGGACGGATGCCGCAGCTTTCGGCTTCCATCACATCTGAGGCGTGCTCGCGGGCGAACGCCTCGGCCATCTGGCTCCTGCACGAGTTTCCTATGCAGACGAAAAGAACGCGCTTCCGGCTCACGATTTCAGCGTATCGAGAAACATGGCGTGGATGCGGGCGTCCGCAGTTAACTCTGGGTGAAACGTTGCCGCCATGCGGCGTCCGTCCCAAACCAGCACCGGGTCGCCATTGTACCTCGCCAGCACCTCAACGCCCGGACCAACGCGCGTGATCCGTGGCGCGCGGATGAACACCGCCTCGGTTTCCTCGCCGCCCAGCTCTATTCGCGCCACGCGGCTGTCCACCTGCCGGCCATAGGCGTTGCGCTCCACGGCGATGTCCATCAGCCCCAGCGACTCCTGACTCGGGTTCGTAACCTCCGACGCCAGCAGGATGGCCCCCGCGCACGTGCCGAACACGGGACGCTCGCGCCCGAACCGCCGCAGCGGCTCCATCAGCCCCTCGTCTCCGGCGATTTTCAGCATGGTGGTGCTCTCGCCGCCGGGAATCACGAGCGCATCTAGGCCCTCGAACTCCGCAGCCGTGCGCACCGGGACCGCGTTGGCGCCCGCGCGCGCGAATGCCGCGCGGTGCGCCTCGAATGCCCCCTGGAGCGCCAGTACGCCTATCCTGGCGCGCCCGTTGCAGCCGTGCGTCATCGCTAACCTCTTGTTTACCAACCTCTTGTGGCCAGCCGTTCCTCTTCCGGCAGGTTCGCCACGTCGAGCCCCGGCATCGCCATCC
>JBLNBX010000141.1:0-7692 GCA_050260275.1 bacterium | reverse complement strand
GCAATCCGAGGAAGCCGAACTTGAGCGTCATATCCTCGGCGAGCTCCCGCAGTTCCCCGGCCGAAACGTCCGGCGCAATCCGGATGCCTCCCCGGGCGCTCCCGCTGAACAGCGAGTGGATGGCGAGCACGCCGAAAGGCCGGCCCTGGCGGTGGACCTCGATGATCAGCTCGCCGCTCGAGGAAACCTCGGCGACGGTGTCAACTCCCTTGATTTCGCATTGCGAAGCGGACATTCGAACCCTGCCGAGATGATCTTAGGCGCGTGAGCCGAGACGACTCCGGCATCACGCAAGCCGATTCTGCATTCTATACGAACCGGCGTCCGGCCGCCTTCGCCGGACCCGATCGGGCGCTCCGGCGCAATCGGGCGTGTCGCATTGGGCGGAACGCGAGGCCGTGGGATCGGCCGCAGTCGAGGGCGAAGCAGCCTCGTTCAGGACACGGCTTCGCCGCGCGCGGCGGAGTCTTCGCCGAACCGGCGGCGGGCGGCAAGGCGCCGGCCGGGCCACTCCAGGCGCATGTCCTCGCAGACCTCGTCGAGCATGTCCATGGTGGCCTGCCGGCTCTCCAGCGCGAAAGCCGTCAGCAAGAGGTTGTCGCACACCGCATTGATGACGCGTGGGATGCCCTGCGAGCGGAAGTGAATCTCGGCTACAAGCTCGGGCGGGAAGACGGTCTGTTCCGGCATGCCCGCCTTGGCGAGCCGGCTGGAAATGTACTCCGCCGTCTCGGCCTCGTTGAAGGGCCGGAGAGTGCACCGCAGGGCAACGCGCTGCTTCAACTGCCGGAGGCTGGGCGCATCGAGCTTGCGATCGAACTCGGGCTGTCCCGCGAGCACGATCTGCAGCAGCTTGCCGTGCCGGTTCTCCAGGTTGCCAAGCAGGCGGATCTCCTCAAGCACGTCCCACTCGAGGTTGTGCGCCTCGTCCACGATGAGCGCCGTGGTGCGGCCTTCGCTCGCATTCTGGATCAGGAGCTGGTTGAGCGCGATGAGCACCTCGGTCTTCGACGTGCGCGCGCACTGCAGCTCGAGATCATAGGCGATCAGCTCAAAGAACTGCTCGACGGTAAGCCGGGAGTTAAACAGAAACGCGAAGTCGATCCGGTGCAGAGCCAGAAAATCCTGGAGGCACTCGAGCAAGGTGGTCTTGCCGGTTCCGACCTCGCCCGTCAGCACGACGAACCCCTTGCGGCTCTGCACGCCGTACATGAGGTTGGCGAGCGCCTCTTCGTGATGCCTGCTGCGGTATAGGAAGGTGGGGTCCGGCGTGAGGTTGAACGGGCTCTCGCTGAATCCGAAGAAAGCGTTATACATTACTGTTGCCTGCGCCCGGTCCGCCTGATCTCAGTCTATCATGCGCCTTCCGGGCTCCCTTCATATTCCTTGAGCCGGTCGATCAACTCGAACAGGAACCGGCGGTCCTCTCCGTCGAGCTTGAATAGATCGACGCTCGCGGTGATCGTTACCGTTCCGCCTCCCCGCAGGGTGACGCTGCGGGATAGCGCGGGCACCCCGGCCGCCTGCCGGGCCGGCGCGGGATCCGGCTTCTGGCGCCGGGAAGGCGCTGACGACGAACGCGTGCGCCCGCGCAGAAGCGGCGACATGGGCAGGCCTGCGAACGCGGCCGCCTGAAGGAAGAACGATAGCGCCTTCTTGTGCGTGACACCCGACAGGCCGTACTGCCGCATGGCCTCGTCAAGCTGGCGCGGAGAAATGCGCGCCAGGTCGAGCGCGATGATCTCCGCGTACCGGTTTTCCAGGATCCTGCGCAACAACACCCGCCGCTGGTCGCGGCGCGCGACGAGCTCGCGCATGGCGGCGGTAGGGCAGTCCGCCTCGTCAACCAGGGACAGAAATCTGAATGCGTTGAGCAACTGGCCCTGAATCGCGCCCGAGTAGGACGGCCAGAGCGAGCGGTCGAGCTGCGCCGGCAGGCCGCGCTCGAAGGTCTCGATGGCGGTCAGGAACGTCTTGAAGGGCACGTAGGGAACGGCGGATCTCATCAATACCGCTTCGTATACTACATCGAATACCGTCTGAGGACAATGCCGGACGTTTTTTGTAATTGGTATCGAATCCACCTAATATCGCCAGTGTGGGACACCTGTCTCCCGCGCCGATGTGGGCTTTTGGAGGTGGTACCACAACATGTTGGACTAGGTGCAGTAATGGCCCAACATGCAGGGTTTCGTGCGCTTTACTTTTGCCCGAAACGGGAATAGGATGGGGGCAATCCCCCGAGAATCTCCGGATGCAACCAGGAGCACGCGCTTGCTGAAACTCAAACGGGTCGAGATTCAGGGCTTCAAGTCGTTCGCCGACCGCACCGAACTGCGCTTCAACGGTTCTGGAATCGCCGCCATAGTCGGGCCGAACGGCTGCGGAAAGTCGAACGTCGCTGACGCCATCAACTGGGTGCTGGGCGAGCAATCCCCGAAATCGCTCCGCGGCGCGCGGATGGAAGACGTGATCTTCGCCGGCACGCGGGAGCGGAAGCCGCTGGGCCTGGCATCGGTGAGCATGACCCTGGTGGACCCGGGCACGGAAACGATACAGAAGCTCAATGGCAAGGTAAACGGCCAGGCAAACGGACACGCCAACGGCCATGCGAACGGGCATGCCAATGGCCAGTCCGCTGCCGCCAGCGCCGCTGCCCAGCCGCGGGAGATAACCATCACGAGGCGGCTGTTCCGCTCCGGCGAGAGCGAGTACCTGATCGACGGCCGCGCGGCCCGCCTGCGCGATATCCAGGACATCTTCATGGGCACGGGCCTGGGCCCGGAGAGCTACTCCATCATCGAGCAGGGCCGCATCGGGCAACTGCTCAGCTCCCGCCCGCAGGACCGCCGTGCGGTGATCGAAGAAGCGGCCGGAATCTCGAAGTTCAAGGCGCGGCGCCGGCTGGCGGAGGCCCGGCTGGAAGGCGCGAAGCACAACCTGGAGCGCGTGTTCGACATCCTCGAAGAAGTGGGCCGGCAGGCCAACTCCTTGAAGCGCCAGGCGGCGAAGGCGCGCCGCTACGACGAGATCAAAAAGGAACTGGACGCGCAGTTGCGGAAGCTGCTCGCCAGCAAGTTCCGGATGCTGGAGCGCGAAGCGGCGAAGATTGCGCTGGACCTCAACGTCGCCAAGAACGAGTTCGCCTCGCTATCTGCGGAGACCTCCGCCACGGAGCAGCAGTACGAGGCCGCGCGCGAAGCCAGTTACGCCGTCGAGGCGCGGCTCACGGAGACGCGCAAACGCCTGGCGGACCTGGACCTGGAACTGGAGCGCACGCGTGGCCGAATGGAATCGCAGGGCCGCCAGGCCGCAGCCATTGAGCAGCGCCTGGAACAGGGCGAGAACGAGGCGCGGGAGATCGAAGCGCAATCCGTCAAGCTCGGCGAAGAACGCGAGACGCACGCCCGGAACGTTGCCGCGCAGGACGCGGAGTTCGCCGAGGTCACGCGCATGCTGCAGGCCAAGGATGCCGAGCGCGCCGCAGTGCAGGCGAAGCTCGCCGAGCGCGAGCGCGCCATAGAGAGCGCCCGGCAGGGCGTGCTGAGACTGCTCGGCGAGGCCTCGACGCTGCGCAACCAGCTTGCGCAGATTGAGACCTACCTCGAGTCGCTCGGCCGCGACTCCGCGAAGGCGCAAAAAGAAGAACAGACGGCCGCTTCCGATATCGAGTGGCTCAAAGCATCGAAGGCGGAGTTGGACGGCAAGCGCGCGGCGCGCCAGCTCCAGTTGCAGGCGGTTGCGGGCGAGCGGCGCGCGCTCGAGCAGGAGCGCGACCAGCGCAGGCAGGAACTCACCGGCGCCCACGCGGAGTTCGAGAAGGCGCGAGCGGAAGTGTCGCGGCTGAAGGCCCGGCGCGACTCGCTGGCCGACATCCTTTCGCACCGCAGCTATACCACGGAGGCCGTTAAGCGTTTCTTCACCGCAATCGAGAAGGGCCAGGCCGGGGACTTGAAGCCCGCCGGCGTGCTCGCGGACTTCGTCGAGGTGGAGCCCGAGTACGAGAAGGCCGCCGAAGAATTTCTGCACGACGAACTCGAGTACATCGTGGTGAACGATTGGAAGGAGGCCGAGGCGGGCATCGAGATGATGCGGAGCCGCCTGGAAGGCCGCGCCACTTTCGTCGTGCACGGCGAGGCGGGGGCGCCCGCGATCAGCGCAGCCGCCGGAGCGCCCGCGCCCGCCGAAGGGGTCATCGCCCGTCTCACCGACGTGCTGCGCCTCACCAACGGGTTCATGAACACGCCGCTCGATTGCGTGCCTCGCCTTTCGCGCTGCTGCATCGCGGCGGACCGCGAGACCGCGCGGAGACTCGCGGAATCCTACCCCGATTCGTTCTTCCTGACGCCCGACGGTGTCTGGTATCACGGGCACGCCGTAAGCGGCGGCAAGAAGCCGTCCAGCGGCCCGCTGGCGCTCAAGCGCGAGCTGCGGGAGCTCAAAGCACAGCTCGAAACGCGCGGGCGCGAGCTGGAAGCCGCGGCGGCGCGCATACAGACGCTCGAAAAAGCGATCGCCGGCCTCGACCAGGACATCGAGCGGCTTCGCCAGGCGCAGCAGACGCAGGAAAAAGAAGTCGTCGCGCTCGACCACGAGGCGCGCAGGCTCGGTGAAGAAATGCAGCGCGCAAACTCTCGCCTGTCGGTGGCGCGGCTCGAACTGGAACGCCTCGGGCGCGAGAGGGAGCGCTCGCTCGCCCAGCGCGATCGGAGCCGCGCCGCCGCGGATGAGAAGGACCGCGTGCGCGCCGCCCAGGAGCAGGCGCTGAACGCGGCCCGCGAGGAGTCCGACGCACTCAGAAACGAAGCGGCGAAGATCTCCGAAGAGCACTCGGCGCTCAGAGTCCGCATGGCCGGGTTGGAGGAGCGGCGGCGGGCCGAGCGTTCCGCTATCGCGAAGCTCGACCAGCAGTTGAAGGCGGCCCGGGCGCGCGCCGGCGAGATAGCCCGCGACCTCGAGCGGCTCGGCGTGGAGCGCGCGAGGCTGCTCGAAGATAACATCGCGCTCGAAGCGCGCGCGGCCGAGTTGGAGAAGTCACGCGTTGCCGCCGGCGCCGATTGCGAGCGGCTTGCCTCCGAAGGGGCCGCCCTGAGGGAGCGCGTGGCGGCGCTCGAAGAGTCCCGCAAGCGGCTGCACGCGGCCGTGCAGGAAGCGCAGGAGAAGCGCTCGGCTATCGAAGTGGAGCTGGTGAAGCGCCAGGCCGAGCTGAAGTACCTCGACGAAACCGCCCGCAAGGAGTTGAACACCGGCGTCGAGCAGCTCTGCGAAGGCGAAGAGATCGCACTCGACGGCGAGGCGCTCGACGAGTGCGATGCGCGCTGCCAGGAGCTGCGCCGGAAGCTGGACGCGCTCGGTCCGGTGAACCCCGACGCGCTTCAGGAGTACCAGGAAGCGCAGCAGCGGCACGATTTCCTGCAGGCGCAGCGGCAGGACCTGCTGGACTCCATACGCGACACCGAGAAAGCCATTCACGAGATCGATCTCGAGACACGCAAGCGGTTCAGCGAAGCTTTCGAAGCGATCAACGCTCACTTCCGCGAGGTGTTCGTCACGCTGTTCGGAGGCGGAACGGGCGAGATGCGGCTGACCGACGAGCAGAACATAGGAGAATCCGGCATCGATATCGTAGCCTCGCCTCCGGGCAAGCGGCTGCAGAACGTGCTGCTGCTTTCGGGCGGCGAGAAGGCTCTGACGGCGCTCGCGCTGCTGATGGCCATCTTCAGGTACCAGCCTAGCCCGTTCTGCATCATGGACGAGGTGGATGCGCCGCTCGACGAGCCGAACATACAACGGCTCATGCGGCTGATTTCGCAGATGTCGGCGCGCACGCAGTTCATCATCATCACGCACGCGCGGCGCACGATGGAGGTGGCCGAGACCCTCTACGGCGTCACCATGCAGGAGCCCGGCGTCTCGAAACTTGTTTCCGTGAAGTTCAACCCGCTGGTGCTGCCGCAGCCGGAAAGTGCGGTCGCGCTCGCGCGAGCTTAGCTGCTATTCCCATATCCTGTTCGGGCACGGACCTCGCGTCTGTGCCCGTTTTTTTTGCGCGACCGGCTGCGGCGCAGAGTGCGAGGTGGCGGAATGCTCGAGCGTGGCGCGCTACGTGGATTCGGGAAGCTCGATATATTTCGCCGCGCGCCAGAGCCGCTCCAGGTCGTAAAACTTGCGGGCGGCGTCGGAGAAGACGTGCACGATCAGGGCGCCGTAGTCTATGAGCACCCACTCGGCCCTGTCGTAGCCTTCGACACCCAGCGCGACGCGCCCCTGCTCCTTCATGCGGAGGAGCACTTCGTCGGCTATGGCCTGGATCTGGCGCTGGTTCGAGCCGGAGCAG
This sequence comes from bacterium, assembly GCA_050260275.1. Lineage (GTDB taxonomy): Bacteria > Acidobacteriota > Terriglobia > Bryobacterales > Bryobacteraceae > DATMXS01. The sequence goes on along the minus strand of JBLNBX010000141.1, from coordinate 1,355 downwards.
ATGACGAAGTAGTCGGCGAAGGATGTAATTCCGCGGAGGTCGAGGATGCGGAGGTCGAGCGCCTTCTTGGACTCGGCCGCCCGGGCGGCAATCAGCACCTCATCCAGTGCTTCGTCATCGCGATCGTGCTGTTGCGGTTTCGTCAGGGGGCTGCGTGTCGGCAATCGGCTCCTCGACCACATCGTACTACAATCGAGTTTGATGACGATCGCGGCGCTCGCGCTAGTAGTGTCCCTGATAGCGCTGCCTACCTCAGCCGACGACCTGGCCGATGCGCAGGACCAGGCCGTGCTCCAGCGTACGCTTTACGGCTACCTGAGGGTGGAAGACTGCGACGAGGAGCAGGCAGCCAGCATGGTCGCCGCCGCGACAAGGATTTTCGAGCGCCGCAAGGAGCAACTGGAGCGCCAGCACGCCCTTGTCGACGAAGGCCTCGCGCCGGCTGTTTCGATCGCGGAGAGAGTCCAAGCGGTCGAAGACGCGAAGCGGGTCTTGGACCTCGCCGAATCCCGCGCGCAGCTCGTGCGGCAGTTGGCTGAGATCGCGCGCATGGAGGCGGAAGCCGAATCGCTGCCCGCGGTCGAGACAGGTCCCCGCCCGATAATCGAAAAGTTCACGGGCGGCGGCAGGTTCCTCGCCGCGGATTTCGACGAGATCGAAGCCGCATACCGCGCCGAGTTCGGCGCCCCGATCCCGGTGAGCGCGCGCGGGGCGACGCGCTTCCATCGCGCGCTCGGATTCGACCACCGCGGCCGCATCGATGTCGCCGTGGATCCCGACCGGCCCGAAGGCGTCTGGCTGCGCAATTATCTCCGCAAGCGGGGCATCCCGTACTACGCCTTCCGCGCCGCCGTGCGCGGAAAGGCGACCGCGCCGCACATCCACATCGGCCCTCCCAGTGAAAGGCTCTCGCGTGTCCACTGAAACCACTGCGCCCGTGCGCGTCCTGATTTCCGCCGCGGACATCCGGCGGCGCGTCGCCGAGATCGCCGCCGCCATCGACCGCGATTACCCAAGCAGCCGGCCGCTGTATCTCGTCGGCATCCTCAAGGGCTCGTTCGTGTTTCTGGCCGACCTGGCGCGCTGCGTAACCCGCCCCGTGCGGCTGGACTTCATCGGCATCTCGAGCTACGGGAGTCGCAAGTCCAGCTCCGGTGAGGTGAAGCTCACCAAGGACCTCGACGGCTCGGTTGAAGGGGCGGACGTGCTCGTCGTGGAAGACATCGTGGACAGCGGCATCACGCTTAACTACCTGTCGCACGTGCTGGCACAGCGGAATCCCCGGTCCGTGCGGATTGCCGCGCTGCTCGACAAGCCAGCGCGCCGCGTCTGCCAGGTGGACGTTGCGTATGTCG
>JBLNBX010000140.1:0-7786 GCA_050260275.1 bacterium | reverse complement strand
CGGCTCATCGCATCCTGGGGGTGTAGAAGCTCCCAAGGGTTAGGCTGTTCGCCTATTAAAGCGGTACGTGAGCTGGGTTCAGAACGTCGCGAGACAGTTCGGTCCCTATCTGTGGTGGGCGGAGGAGATTTGAGGGGAGCTGCCCTTAGTACGAGAGGACCGGGGTGGACGAACCTCTTGTGATCCAGTTGTCGCACCAGCGGCACAGCTGGGTAGCGAAGTTCGGTCAGGATAAGCGCTGAATGCATATAAGTGCGAAGCCTTCCTCAAGATTAGATCTCCCAAGCCGCAAGGCTTCTGAAGGGCACTGGAAGACTACCAGTTTGATAGGACGGATGTGTAAGCGTAGCGATACGTTGAGCTAACCGTTACTAATAGCCCGTTCGGCTTGACCATAAAATCTGCCGTCGGCACAGGCCACGGCGCATGTGGCTGCCCGTCAATATTCGGTACGATCTTCAGGGTGATCGTAGCGAGGGGGATACACCCGTTCCCATCCCGAACACGGAAGTTAAGCCCCTCAGCCCCGATGGTACTGCACGCGCAAGCGTGTGGGAGAGTAGGACGTCGCCCGATTAATAGCAAAGCCCCAGGAGAAATCCTGGGGCTTTTCGTTTTGGCTATCGCATCTGGACCAGAATGGCAGGCGGATCGCTGCGGCGATGGACGCAGCCGCCTGGAAACTGGCGATCAGCAGCTCTCGGCTCTGCCGGCCGAGTCGGCTGGCCAGAGCAGGGTTGTGGATAGCGCTGGCGCGCCTCATCTCGGACGGGGAACCGCGCGGTCCCATCGCGTCTGTCGTTTATCTGCAGTGAAACGATGCGCCTGGCCGGAGCGATGATGCTGTTGGGAGCGGCTCATCAGCCCGCAGAGCGAGGTTCGGGTCGATGGACGTCGCATGGCGCGCAGCCAGAGCAGAGGCGAGCACCGCGAGTACCGCGAGAACCAGCGCGACCCCTGCGAGCGTGGGTGGGTCATTGTGGCGCACGCCGTGGAGGAGGCTCGACAGTACCCGGGTTGAGGCCAGAGCGCCGGAGAGACCGAGCAACGAACCGACGCATCTCAACCGGATACCGAGCGCCAGGACAGAACGCAGGATCTGGCCAGGCGCCGCGCCCAGCGCCATCCTGATCCCGAACTCGCGCGTGCGCACAGCAACGGTGTAGGAAACCAAACCGTACAGGCCGATGGCGGCTAGAGCCACCCCGATCCCCGCAAGGCTCCCGAGCAGGATCACGTAGAATCGCGGTTGGGCAAGGCCGTTCCAAAACACCGCATCCATGCTGGTGACCTCTGGAACGGGCACCGATGGATCGAGTGAATGCACGACGGCGCGGATTTTGGCCGCGAGGTCGCCCGCATTGTGCTGGGTGCGCGCAATGACGCAGCCGGCGAAGCCTTTCGAAAGCGGCAGGTATAGCTGCGCTCCAGGCTCGGTGGGTCCCCGCCGCAGTCCGGGATCTACGCTGCGCCATTGCGCGCGACCGAGTGCTCCTCCTATTGCTTCTCAGCCCTGGCGCGGGCCGCCTCGAGCCACATCTGGCGGACCATTCCCGAGCCGGGGTAGATTATGCGCCAGTACGCCGAGGCAGCGCGGCGCGCCTGCGCGTCCACAGCGAGAACGCGGGTTTCGGTGCTGAGGCGGGTCCATCCGCCGCCGGCGTCCTCGGCGCGCAGGTTGAATGCCATCCGCGCGCAGCCGGGCTCTCGGAACTCCGCGAACGCGGCGGACGACGTGATGGGCGGCTTTGAGTATGCCGTCCAGAACCGGCCGGCGTTACCCATGACGATTTCGCGCTCGTTCCGGGCTAGCATCACGAAGCCGGAACGCGGGTTAGTCATCACTTCGAGCACCGCCGGTGAGGGTCCTTGAGGCCCTTTCCATGAGCGCCCGGACGCCGCGGCGCGGAGCTTCATGAGCACCCTGAACGCGGGCAGCTCGGCAAATGTGACCGCGCCGGCGGCCCCGAAGACTTCATCAACTGAACCGCGGACGAGCAGTTCGTGCCGTTCGATGCAGTCGTACTGCGGTAGAACGTCATCGAGGAGCATCCTATGCTGCGCAACGGTCCGGGTGGACGCAGGCCACGCGAGAGCGGCGGCGGTAAGCAACCCGCCAGCTGCGATGACAGCCAGGCCGGCCCTCCGGCTCGGGACATACAGCGCCCGGATGGGTCGGACGAGGCAGAGCGCGCCTATGGCGGCGGCGATGAGGCCCGAGTATGCGGCAACGCTCCCCAACTGCAGCGTGGCGTAATGGTTGAGGACCAGCAGGGCTGTAACGGCGAAAACGGAAAGCGTGATACGGATCCACATACCCTGAACACGAACCGCGGGGCGGATTTGTGCCAGAAATGATGGCTGAGCCGAAGTTGTACTCCGCTCCCGCAGCGTGGCAACCGAGCGGTATCCGTAGAGCGCGGCGCCGCGGCTCCCGCAGGCCTAGCGCAGTAAATCGTTGAGTTCCCGGATCTCTTTCACGTCGAACTTGGGCTTGCGGTCGTAAGTAAGCAGGCCGTTCACCTCCTGCTCCACATCGGTCAACTGCGTGTAGCAGATACCGGAAAAGGGCAGCTTTGCTATGGCCTCGTACAGCCCGCGCAGGCGCGCCAGCGCCCCATCGGCGGTGGGCTCGACGCCCGAGTAGCCCCAGGATTTCTCCGGGACAACGGTGCCCTCGGGGATGTATGCGATGCCCCCGAACTCGGAGAGAGTCACAGGCGACCCGTTGAACGAGTGCCCGGGCACGAGCGGCGGACGGCTGCCGCTGTCCGGCACGACGCCGGGCTTGCCCAGGCCGGCGTAGATACGAAGCAGGTCATCTCCGGTGCGCGCATAATTGTGCACGGCGAAGATGTCAGTGGTATCGACGTGCTCCCATCCCTCGTTATCGATCACCGGGCGCGTGGCGTCGAGCGACTTCGTGAGCCAGTAGTTCGCTTTCAGGTGCGCCTGCTGGCGCGGGTCGCGCAGGTTCGGCGTGCCCCAGCTCTCATTGAGCGGGGCCCACATGATGACTGACGGGTGGTTGTAGTCGCGCTCGACGGCTTCGATCCACTCGCCGGTGAATCGCGCCGCGTAGTCCTCATCGAAGACGTAAGCGTTGGCCATTTCACCGGACACGTACAGGCCCATGCGGTCCGCCCAGTACAGATAACGCGGGTCCTCTACTTTCTGATGCTTGCGCGCGCCGTTGAAGCCCATCTCCTTCGTCATGCGGATGTCATATTGAATGGCCTCGTCCGACGGAGGCGTGAGGATGCCGTCGGGCCAGTAGCCCTGATCGAGCACCATCTTGAGGAACACGGGACGCCCATTGATCAACACGCGGCCGTTCTCGATGGAGACGGTCCGAAAGCCGAAGTACGAGGCGACCCGATCGATCACGTTGCCCCCGCGGCGCAACTCGAACGTTACGTCGTAGAGGTCAGGCGACTCCGCCGACCACAGCTTCGGGTCGGGCACGGAGAGCTTCACGGCAGTCTTCGCCTCGGCTGCGCGCACGGCGGCCGAGGCAACGAAGCTGTTCTCGTACCGCACGACGGCGTGCAGTTCGAGATCGGGCGCTGGCGCGACGATGCGCGCGTCGAAGCGCACGGACCCGTCCGCGGCGGGAGTGATGCGCACGCGCTCGAGGCGCGTTTCAGGCACGGCTTCGAGCCACACGGTCTGCCAGATGCCGGATGTGCGCGTGTAGAAGATGTTCCGGCTTTTCGGCTCCCAGAACTGTTTCCCGCGCGGGACGGAGCGGTCGGTGGGGGGATCCTCGGCGCGAACGGTGATCGTATTCGAGCCGGACACGAGAAGGGGCGTGATGTCGAACGAGAACGGCGTCTGGCCCCCGGTATGGCTGCCCGCGGCGTTGCCGTTCACCCACACACGGGCGCGGTAGTCTACTGCGCCGAAGTGCAGCAGAATGCGCCGGCCTTTCCAATCCTGCGGAACGGTAAAGGAGCGCCGGTACCAGACCACCGGATGGAACGAGGTGTCACCGATCCCGCTGAGCTTGCTCTCGAAGGCGAACGGGACCGTTATGACGCGTGAGAACTTCTGGGAAGACTGCCACCACCGGCCGTCGATACCGACATCGCGGTCGTCGAACTCGAATTCCCACCGGCCATTCAGGTTCAGCCACGCTTCGCGCTGAGACTGGGGATTCGGATGCTCGGCCCGAGGCGTCTGCGCAGGAAGACAGAGAGCCGCAACCAGGAAAACGAGCGCCTTTCGCATAGAGGGCAGCATAGCAGACAGGCTCCACGCGCCGAACGCGGCTGCCGAATCGCCGGCGGCAGGACGCGCGCTTACATCCACGCGCACCGAGGTGCGGCTATTTCGTTCATCGGCGGCAGGAAGTCCTGATCGAAAATCATGCGCTCCTCCAAGGCTACAAGCGGCGAGCAGGGTCCCGCCGGGCGCATGAGCGGGGATCACTAGTTTCAGGAGTACTAGTAGTTCTATTGCGCGCAGGGTTCATTCATATTAAGGCCGGTGCCGGCAGGGGGTCAGGCGGAGCGCCGTCGCGATACAGTCGGGGAAAAGCTGTGTGGAGTGTTCATACGCGAGGAGAGGCATATGGGTGCGCCGGAAAGGATGGAAACCGGCAATGCGGTTCTATTGCAGACAGCAGCACCGGTCATAATTGCGCCCGGATTGGCGGATATCGTGGCGCCGCTGAGGAGGCGGTTGGCGCGGAAAGCGAATGTCTTGATACTTGACGGCACCGCCGGGCTCACGCAGGACGTGCTGGAACGCGCGGGCAGGATAGGTCCCGCCATCCTGTTGCTGCCGGACTCGGATGTTGGTAGCGTGATCGGGCCGGAGATCAGGAACAAGGGACACGAGATCCGCATCCTGGTGCTGGGGGATGCGGGAGGGCGGCGCGCGCTTGAACTGGCGCGGGCCGGGTGTATGGGAGTGGTGGACCGCGACGCGACGCCAGCGGTGATAGCAAAGGCGGTATTGGCACTTTTGCGCGGCGAGATGTGGTTCAGCCGCATCGCGTTATCAGCCATGTTGCGAGAGCTGCTGAGCGCATCACGGGCTCCGGACCTGACAGCAAGGGAACGGGACATACTGCGCCTTGTGTCGGCCGGAAGGAAGAACCGGGCGATCGCGGAGGAGCTGGGCATCAGTCACGAGACGGTGCGATGGCACATCCGGCGGCTGAACGCGAAACTGCACGCGCGCGCCGGAACCACGGCGAGCGAGGCTCAGGGCGGCACCGCGCCGCGGCGGATCGCCCACGCCGCGACGGCCTGAGCAGAGCGGCACACGAGCCGAAGGCTTCCGCAGAGCGCCCGGCAGGAGATCCGCACCCGGGCGCCAGCGGCGCGGCTCACCGTCCGCGGGCGGCGGCCGAGCCGTGGCCGCCTCGCGCCCGATCCACGAGGGCGGGTTTTGCACAGCGGCGCGAGCACCCAGGGTGGCCGGAGTGAACGCGGGAAGCGCTGTGTTTTCAGTGGGCTAGCGCTGTCCACACCTCGGCCTGCGGGTTCTGGTATAACTCGGGAAGACGTTCCCGACCAGAAGCATGGAAAATGTGCTTGCAATCCTGCTCGCCGGAGGAGCGGGTGAGCGGCTGTACCCGCTGACCCAATCCACCGCCAAGCCCGCCGTCCCGTTTGGCGGCATCTATCGCATCATCGACTTTACCCTGTCGAACTGCATAAATTCGGGCATCCGGCGCATTCTGGTACTTACTCAGTACAAAGCCCTGGAGCTTATACGGCACCTGAGGGACGGTTGGACTATCCTCTCACCGGAGCTCGGCGAGTACATAGAAGTAATACCGCCGATGAAGCGGATACACCAGGACTGGTATCTGGGAACGGCCGATGCGGTGTATCAGAACATACAGAGCATAGCGGCCGAAAATCCGCAGGAACTCATTGTTCTGGCCTCGGACAGCATTTACAAGATGGATTACTCCGAGATGCTGTCGTGGCACCGCCAGCATAAGGCGGACATCACGATCGCGACGATACAGATGGCCCCCGAGGAAGCGCACCGTTTCGGCGTCGTCGAGATCGCCCCCGACTACCGCGTGATTGGCTTCGAGGAAAAACCGAGGCACGGGCACCCCCCGCGATCGCGCTTCAACCCGGAGATGATCAGCGCGTCGATGGGCATCTATATCCTGAACACAGAGACGGCGCTGCGGACGCTGGTCGAGGACGCGGAGAACCCGGACTCATCGCACGACTTTGGTCACGATGTGATTCCGCGGGCCATCCAGTCGCATCGCGTGATTGCCTACGACTTCGCCGACCTGAATGACAAGAAGGTCAAGTACTGGCGGGATGTGGGCACGATCGACGCCTATTACGAGGCCAACATGGACCTGGTAAGCGTCGTGCCAGAGTTCAACCTCTACGACAGCAGGTGGCCCATACGCACGAACCGGCCCCAGCATCCTCCGGCGAAATTCGTTTTCGCGCAGGAGGGGCGGCGGATGGGCATTGCGATCGATTCGATCGTCTCCGAGGGGTGTATTGTGTCGGGCGGGCGCGTCGTGCGCAGCATACTATCCCCGGGGGTGCGCATCAACAGCTACTGCGAAGTCGAGAGTTCGATACTGATGCACAACGCCGAGGTGGGCCGGTACAGCCGCATCCGCCGGGCTATCATAGGTCCGAACGTCAAAATACCGGAGTCCAGCGTAATCGGATATGATCTCGACGGCGACAAAGCCAAAGGTTATACGGTTACGGAGTCCGGCATCGTAGTCGTCTGCAATAACGAGGAGACTTACTCTCGGCAGCAACCGTACACGGTGCATGCCGGCTGATCCCGGCGGGCAACGGTACGAGACAGCACTGGTACAGGAGCATTTTCGATGAGCGCTGACATAGTGGAAGCTACTGAAATTATACGAGTCGTTGGACGTGAGATCCTTGATTCGCGCGGGAACCCGACAGTTGAAGCCGATGTGTATCTTGCGGATGGCAGCATGGGGCGCGCGGCCGTGCCCTCGGGCGCCTCGACGGGCGAGCACGAGGCGGTGGAACTCCGCGACGGCGATGGCAAACGCTACCTTGGCAAGGGAACGCAGAAAGCGGTAGCCAATATCAACGGTGAGATCGCGAAGGCGCTCGCCGGAAAAGACGCAACCAGGCAAGGCGAGATCGATCGCCTGATGATCGAGCTGGACGGTACGCCCAACAAGGGCAAGCTGGGCGCGAATGCCATTCTTGCGGTCTCGATGGCGGTGGCCCGCGCCGCTGCGCAGTCGCAGGGAACGCCGCTCTACAGGTACCTGGGCGGCGCCGGCGCGCACGTGCTGCCTGTGCCGATGATGAACATCCTCAACGGCGGCGCGCCCGCCGACAATTCGGTCGACGTGCAGGAGTTCATGATCGTCCCGTACGGCGCGAAGACGTTCGCCGAGGCTCTGCGCATGGGCGCCGAGGTGTTCCACACGCTTAAGGGCGTACTCAAGAAGAGCGGTTACTCAACCGCGGTCGGCGACGAGGGCGGGTTCGCGCCGAACCTGAAGTCCAATGAGGAAGCGCTTCAGGTGATCCTCACCGCGATTGACAAGGCCGGCTACAAGCCCGGCGAGCAGATCGGGATCGCGCTGGACCCGGCGACGAGCGAGTTCTTCGACAAGGAAAAGAACAAGTACGTTTTCAAGAAGTCCGACAAGAGCGAGCGCACCAGCGAGCAGATGGTTCAGTTCTGGTCCGACTGGGTGCGGCAGTATCCGATCCGTTCGATCGAGGACGGCATGGCCGAGGACGACTGGGCCGGCTGGAAGATGCTGACAGAAGCGCTCGGCTCGAAGATA